>DAOVEB010000008.1 GCA_030669205.1 Candidatus Parvarchaeota archaeon
TACCCTCCACACTACCTCTGGTGTTCCAGCTGACACCCATAATCTTCGCGTGCATATCCATAGTTGTGAGCTACCTCCTTTTCAGGGAACTGTTCGACAAGAGGACCTCACTCATCGCCTGCGCATTGCTTGCAATTTCGATTGCCAACATCACCCGTACAGGGGTCGGGGTCTATCGCGGAGAGATGCTGTTCATGCCATTCATGCTGCTGTCACTTCTTTTCCTTGCCAGGACAAGAAAAAACTGGAGGGAGGCCGGGTTCTCCGGCCTGTTCGCAGGGATTTCATCCTATGTCTGGAACGGCTACCCATTCATAATCGTGGCAGTTTCTGGTTTCTACCTCGGTGCCCTGGCATTGCTTTACCTGAGGAAAAGGGATTTGAAAAAGGTCGTCCGCGGCTTCGCACTCTTTTCCGCTGTCTACCTTGTTGCTGTCAATGTGGGTTACCTGACTGGAATTGTTCCAATAAGAACTGTTTTCACCGACGTCTACTTCCCTTTCTTTGCACTGTTTGCTGGTTGCGTGTTCTGCATGGGTGAAAGGTTTGTGGCGGGTAGAAGATTGGAGTATTTGTTGGCCGCCGGAGTCGCAGGAACAGCGCTGACACTGTTTTTCTTCCCAACTGCAATCAACTATCTCTCAACCGGATTCGGTCTTGTGATACCGCAGAGCGAGTACAACCTCTCGATAGAGGAGCTGCAGAGACCGACATTCGAATTTCTTTACCTCACACTTGATGCAACCGTTTTCCTCTCCATATTCGGCCTATTGGCCCTGGCACTGGACTTCGCACAAAAGCCAAACTGGAGGTTTGGCCTGGTGCTCGTATGGTTCGCTGCTTCGGCTTACGTGGCCTTTGCTTCAACGCGTTTCATCTTTCTGGCTTCCTACGTATTCGCAGTACTGTCAGCCCACTTCATCTCAGGCACGACAAAAAGGAACAGGACGCGCGGCTATGCGCTTGTGGTTGTAGTCTTTGCAATGATGTTCTACCACACCTATTCGATAAGGATGCAGACGCGGAGCGATGTGAGGTGGGAGTCAGCCTTGAACTATATAAAAGAGAGGACTCCGCTCGACTCCGGCTTTGTGGTGTGGCGCGACTATGGTGGCATGGTCCAGGCGTTCGGTGAGCGCGCAACTGTCGCTGACTCAGTCTTCGGCCAGAACCAGACAACTTTGCGAGCAGTGGTCAATTTCCTCTTTGGCGGGGCGTACGACTTCCCTGGCGACTATGTTGTTGTGGACAAGCAGCAGCTGACCGAACTTCCTGGAATGGTTTCCATGGTGGGACTCGGATATGAGGCAACCATACAGCCGCTCAACTTCTTCCAGCAGGGGAATTTTGTCCACACCTCACCGCTCGAGTTCATCGTTGATTTGGCGAACAGGAGCGCCACGCTCCAGGGCGTTGGAGTAGACCTGCTGATGCTTGAGACGCTCGGAACCATGCTTTATCCAGCGGATGAGCCCAAGGTGCCGGGCTGCCTGTATCTCCAGAGCTCTGGCGTCGCATACTTGTCACAGGACATCTGCGACTCCAACTTCCTCAAGCTGGCCTTTTTGGACGGCGTTGATGGTTTGAACCTCACCTACAGGGACGAGTACATCTCTATCTACGAGATTTGAGCCACTGCACATACTTCCTGATTCCATCCTCAACAGGTGTCTCCTGCTTCCAGCCGAGCGATTTCAGTTTAGAAATGTCAAGTCTGAACTTCGGAACGTCGCCGACCCAGCCACGCTCACCGCCGGTGTAGGTGAACTTTGGGCTCAGGCCCAGTTCGTCAGAGACAACTTCTGCGATTTCATTGACAGTTGTCCATCCCTCTGAGGCTATGTTGTACTTGTTGTAGCCCTTTGCTCTGTCTGCCACGAGCAATGTCGCACTTATCGCGTCGCTTATGTACAGGTAAGACTTCTTCTGCTTCCCGTTACCGAGTATCTCCATTTCATCTGGATTCTTCATCAGTTTGTTGTAGAAGTCGAAGACCACGCCGTGGTCGCTCCTCGGACCAAAGATGTTGCCGTAGACGCAGGAAACCGCGTCGATGCCGTATGTGTGGCTGTACGCCGAGATGAAGGCGTCGCAGGCGGCCTTGCTCGCGCCGTACGGAGAGATGGGCAGGGCTGGGCTATCCTCGCTGGTCGGCGGCTCGGCTTCGCCGTAGATTGTTGAGGTTGAGGCAAAGATGAATTTGGAGCTGTTCAGCCTGGCTGCCTCGAGCAGGTTTATTGTTGCTGCAGTATTGGTCTCAAAGGTATTCATAGGACTTCTTATACTCACCTTCACATCCGGGTCTGCTGCGAAGTGGTAGATTGTGTCAGCACCCCTGCAAGCGTCTATCACACCCTTTTTTCTCACGTCACACCTTACGAACTCGGCTTCTGGAGAGAGATAACCCTTTTTCACATCTATGACTCTGACCTGACCCAAGGCATCGGCCAGATGACCTCCTATGAAACCGCAACCGCCTGTTATGACTATCATTGTTCCCAGTAGCATGAGTTTATGAAATCGTTGCCCCCCGTCACAGAACCGGATACAATCGAGTTCTTTGAGACGGAGATACCTGGCCAGACCCTTGACTCAAAGGAAAGCTTCGCACCCTCACATAACTTTGAGCCGTGTCCCATTATGGAGTGTTGCTCGACCTTGGCGTTGTCTCCAATGTGGACCTCGCCGTCAACTATGGCCCTCTTTATCTTGACACCGGAGCCGACACGCACCCTGTCAAACAGTATGCTGCTGTCTATGGTCGACCTTTCACCTATAATGGTGTTGTTGAGCATGACTGTGTTCGGGCCGATAACAGAACCAGACTTCACAACGCAGTTGTCCCCGATTATGACAGGGCCTCTTATTGTTGCCCCGTCCTCTATGATGGTGTTCTCACCAATTATCAGACCTGTCTCTGATAGCCTCGCACCTTCACCAACCTTTGCACTTTTGGCTATCCTGTGCTTTATGCCTGCCAGAGCCTTGGCATTCGCGTCTATGTAGTATGTTATGTTACTTCCTATGTCTGTCCAGTAGCCCTTGAAGATGAAGCCATTTATCTTCATTTTCTGAACAAAGTGTGCCCACATCTCCCCTGGGTTGTCCGGCTTTTTGTTGTGTGCCGCCATCTCTTTCAAGTAAGCTGGAAGGCTCCTCTCCAAAAAAGTGCGGCGTATGGCGTAAACGAGTATGGAGCCAAGACGCGACTTGGCATCCTCAATCTTCGGCTTCTCTTGGAATCCAACTATCCTGTCGCCGTCTGTAATAGCTATACCCAGGCGCTCTACCATATGCTCATCTTCGACGTAGTAGAGCCCGAGCGTGACATCAACGCCCTTTTTTTTATGAAAGCTCAATAGTTTGTTTATGTCCAGACCCTCAAAGTAGTTATCTGCTCCGATGACGAGATAGTCGTCCAGCCCGACCTTGTCAACAACGTATTTTATGGCGCCAACAGCCCCGAGTTTGTTGGAGTCATCGGTTGTCCTTTCCATGACATAAGTTATCTTCACGCCGAACTTTGAGCCGTCGCCGAGGAACCTTTGGAACCTGTTCTGGTTTGTGTTGAAGGAGAGTATAATGTCTTCTATGTCTGCTGCTTTCAATTTCTCTATGATATGTACTATGTTGGGTTTCCCACCTACAGGCAGCACGCACTTTGCTGTGCGGAGCGTCAAGGGATGCAGGCGCGTGCCATAGCCCCCTGCAAGTATGAGAGCTTTCATTTCATCTCCTCCTTGAGAAGTTGACCATATCTCTCTTCGAGCTCGTGCAACCGCGCCCGGGTTTTGGCTTCGACAGTCATCCTGATTTTTGGGCCTGTGTTAGACGCCCTGATGAGGACCCAGGCGTCGTCGAAGTTGATGCGGACGCCGTCCATCCTGTCAACATCGCCCTCAACCTTGTCCTTGAGCGATTCGACTATGCCGAACTTCCTGCTGTCGCTGCATTCAAAGTTGGTCCTGCGCCTCATATAGCGCGGTATTGACCTGACTTCGTCTGAAAGCCTCTTGCCGGCCACTATCTGGCAGAACTTGCACGCGATGAGAACTGCGTCGTCAAAAGGAGAGTAAACTGGTATTGTCATGTGGCCCGATGCCTCCACCCCAACTATGACACCCTTGTCAACCGACGCCTTTGTCAGGTAGGTGTGGCCAACCGGTATCCTCACTATTTCAAAGCCAAGGTCGTCCAGTATGCGCGAGCATTCTACAGTTGCAACAACCTTGTTTCCACCCAGATGTCTGGCTATGATGAACGCGATTTCCTCAGCTTCCAGATACTTTCCTGTGTCGTCTATCACAGCCAGTCGGTCCCCGTCGCCGTCCAGTGCCATACCAATGTCAGCACCCTCCTCCTTCACAGTTTTTATGAGTTCAGCAAGAACCTCCTTCTTCACATCAGGTTGCCTGTTCGGGAATGTGCCGTCCGGCTCGTTGAAGATTGGAACCACCTCGCAGCCAATAGCTTCCAGGACCTTTGGCATGACTATAGATGTCGCACCGTTCCCAGTGTCGACAACGACCTTGAGATTCCCATTGATTTTGAACCTCTCCTTCATGTATGAGATGTAACTCTCTGTTGCAGGTCTCACATCTTCGATTGAACCCTTGCCTGAGGTAAAGTCGCCCGAAACAAAGATTTTCTTGACCGTCTGATTCTCCTCATTGGACAGGGCGACACCAGTTGAGTAGTAGAACTTCACCCCGTTCCAATCAATGGGTGAGTGGGATGCTGTGACGTAGGCAACTATGTCAGTTCCCTTCCCTGTATGGAGCGCCAGACCAAAGGCAACCGCGCTGTCAACCACAACTACGTTGCAGCCTGTTGATGTGAGCCCGGAGACAATTGATTTTTTGAGCGCGTCGGTCGACAACCTGTAATCTCCGGCAACCAAAACCTTTTTGTTGCCTGCAAAGCTCCCGAGGGCTTTGCCTATCTTTTCCATCACATCGTCTGTCAGATCCTTTCCGTATATACCCCTTATGTCATAGGCCCTGAATATGTGCAGTTTTGTCACCTGTAATGTTCATAACACTCCTTTATACCCTGTTTGAGCGTGTATCGTGGCTTATAGCCTATCCTGCCTATCTTGGCGATGTCTGCCAGCTGGGTCATGATGTAGTTTTTGATGGGATTTTCAATGTATTTTGGTGGTAGGTCAGTTCCCATCTCTTCATTGAGCATCTTGACCAGCTGGTTGAGTGAGTGGGCTTTGCCTGTCCCGACGTTGTATATCTCGGCCCCCCTGACGCCCATGCACAAGGTGATTGCCCGGACTATATCCTTGACATATATGAAGTCCCTTGTCTGGGTGCCGTCGCCGTAGAGTGTCGGACGCTCGCCCTTGAGCATCCACCACATAAACTGGGAGACCAGGTTGGCAAAGTTGCCCTTCGCGAGCTCATGAGGGCCGTAAACGCTCATAAAACGCAGCCCTGCAGAACCTACACCGAACTCCTGGTGGTAGAGATGGGCCAGGTTCTCCATGGCCAGTTTTGTTACGGAGTAGAAATTTGGCGGTGTCACCTTCTGGTCCTCTGTCAAAGGAGTTGGGTTGTTGCCGTAGATGGACGAGGTCGACGCGTATACAACCTTGACACCGTTCCGCTTGGCGCACTCCAGAACGTTGATGAAGCCCATCACATTAGTCTTCACCCCTTGGGATGGGTCTGGCATGAACATTGGCGCAGAGCTTGTGCCAGCCAGATGGATTATCACGTCACAGTCTATGGACTTCAGCTTGCTGTCGAGTATGTCTCCCCTGATTACCTCGACATTCTCTTTCACAGCCTCCAGGTTTTTCGGTGTACCAAACGAGAAGTTGTCGTACGCCACAACCTCGTGTTTTTTCACGAGTTCCTCACAGAGGTTACTTCCTATGAATCCGGCTCCGCCAGTTACAAGAACTCGCATAGAAAACACCTAGCTGATTCCCCGCCACTTTTTGATTGCCTCTTCATAGTCTTTCTCTGTTTTGATGCAGAACCACTGGTCTGAGAAGGGAAAGCCAAGGAGTCTTTCCTTGGAAGCTATCTTTGGAAAGATGTCCTTTTCAAGGGAGACCTTGCCCTTGCCTATGAACTCGAATATTGAGGGCTCCACCACGTAGACACCCGCATTTATCAGATTTGACTCCGGCTTCTTTGGTTTTTCAACAAAGTCTGTTATCTTGTTACCTTTCATCTGAGCCACACCGAAACCACTGACGTCGCTCTTTGTTGTGAGGGCTATGGTCACCACTGCGTTATTTTCCTTGTGGAACTCATAAAGCGAGTTTATGTCTATATTTATGAGGTTGTGCCCGTTCAGGACCAAAAAGGTCTCGTCCAGAAGGGGTGCGGCAAGTTTTACAGCGCCGCCAGTCCCGTGCGGAACCTCTTCTTCAATATAAGTTATCTTCACGCCGAACTTTGAGCCGTCTCCAAAGTACTCCTTTACCTTGGAGCCGAGGTAGCCTATGCTCAATATTATGTCTCGAACATCATATTTCCTCAGAAGTTCAATATGGTACTCCAGTATGGGTCTTCCCTTTATGGGTATCATATGTTTTGGAATTTCGTAGGTCAATGGTCTCAGTCCCGTGCCCTTCCCACCAGCGAGAATGAGCGCCTTTTTCACACCCTTCTCACCAAGGGCTCTATTCAACAGATATTCGATTATATGGCTTCTGGAACGGAATTTGACACCATTTACTAATGAGTCAACCTTTTTTATCAGGTCACGTTCCATTGTGAGGGAGATGCGTTCCTTAACCATGGTATTACTTGGTAATACTTCTCCTTTAATATTTTTCCCCTAAGGAAAAGATATTAATTGTTGGTATTAAAGGGGTTAAGGATGAAATATGAACCACTTGTTGTGAGCCTGGTATTCACAGTGGTGTACGCCTCTACCTTCTCCCACTTCCTCAACGGCTTCATCCACGACGAGTTCCGCCTGCTCAACGTTGTCAAGGGCATCCAGAAGTATGGTGTTCCATCGTTCCTTGACCGGAACTACTACCAGCACCCGCCGCTGGTCTATCTGGCAGTAGTTGTGCCGAGCTATGTGGTACCGGTGGATATCGCGGCCATGCTTGTTGAACTCCTCTGTGCCTTCGGCACGCTCTACCTCTTCTACCTCCTTGCAGATTTGGTCACGGGCAGAAAGGCTGCCTTGCTTGGCACAGTCATCCTTGGAACCCATCCAAACATCTGGATATGGTCAAACAGGTTCCTCCATGAGGCGCCACTTCTGCTTTTTTTCACAGCATCGCTCTATCTGTTCATAGTTGCCATGCGCACCAACAAGAAGCTGCACTGGTTGCTTTTGGGCGCGTTGCTCGGCCTTGGCTTGAACCTCAAAGTCTCCACCATACTGGTCGTACCAATAATGGTTGCACACATGCTCCTCAGCAACAGGCTCGTGAAATTTTCCAGTGGCGTGAAGCTTAACCTTGATGGGGTGAAATCGCTTCTTATCGTTGGGGTGGTTGCCCTTGGCGTATACACACCATATCTGGTTTACACTTCCATAAACAATGTTCCATCCCAGACCCAGATATTCAGCAGGGAGATTGCCGGCGCAGCAGCGTTCTCACTTCCGGAACCGTGGCATTTCTACACGGTCAACTTTCCGTATTTCGTGAACGTTGCAGTTCTCCCGTTTTTCCTCTATGGTGTGCTGGCTGCATCCATCAGAAAGGACAGGAAGATGTTGACGTACTTGGTGTGGTTCCTCATACCTGTAGTGTTCTTCACCCTGCCGTCGTACAAGAGTTATAGATACATCAACCCATTATTCCCCGTTCTTGTGCTCTTCACAGCCTATGGCATATCAGTTCATCCGCGTTCGCTTATGACAACCTTGAAAAAAAGGATGGCGGGTAAGGTGAGGCGGCAACTCTCGTGCATGAAGAGAAATGCCGCCCGAATCCAAGAGTCCTATAACTTCCTCTGGTCACTTCGTGAGAGGTCTGTGTCGTGGGGAACTGTCAGCGACCTGTTGGGTGAGGCCAGGAGAACTGGTGTGTCAGCAGCACTGTTCGTCAAATCCATGAGTGCGAGTGAGGAGAAGTTTGTCACCAACACCACACCGGAGCTTGAAATAGACCTGAACAAGGAGTTGCATGAGATTGTTGCAGAACTGGAAGGGAAGATGAAGGGGATGAGAATCAGGACGAAAAAGAAAAGTGAGGGGTACGTGTTGGTGCAGATAGCATTCACCCTCCTCATCGCCTCCTTCGGTGCGTACCAGAGCCTGTCAGTTGTCCTGTACGACGGCGAGTGGCCGAGCAGCTACGACGCATGGAACACAATCAACGCACTGGAGTCCAACGGCGTTCTGCTCGCACAGGACTACTGGTGGGCTGCAGCCTTCTTCACCAATAAATTTGTCGAGTACCTCAGCACAACGTCTGATTATGACTATGATGTAATAGGCAAGTACAACGCGCAGTACATCCTTGCAGACCCAGACTGGGCTTACATTGAAGGTAACCCAATTTTCAAGCCTGTCGAGTTCCTGCCAGAGCTGAACAGCACACTCTACTCTGTGAACTGGACAGGACTTGGTGAGATATCGTCCTACCTCCCCTTTGAGATATCGGTGAACTCTGATGAGGGAGGGCTCGAGGCTGTATGGCTCTTCCTTGAAGACTTTGATGTGGGAAGAACAACCTCTGAAGGGATTTACATGGGTTTTCTGCCAGACAACATAACAGTCAAAATTGGTCTGTACCACCTATGTTACGCACCGGAAACCCTTTATATCAAGATAGAGAATGGTGTGGTATACAACTGTTTGAGCATGTGGCTGCAGTGCGTGCCAGCTGATGCAATTGAGGTTAATATGGACAGGAGGAGCTGCCTCTATCATCCGGAGTTTGTGCTGGACAGATTTTAGGAAAAACCTTTATAGATATATGTGTGTGGTCAACCAATGAGACGTGAACCGCTCCTGTTGGCACTGCTCTTCACAACAGCCTATATGTTCACCTTCTCCCACTTCCTCAACGGCTTCATCCACGATGAGTTCCGCCTGCTCAACGTTGTCAAGGGCATCCAGGAGTATGGGGTTCCAATGTTCCTTGACTATAATTTCTACTTGCATCCACCGCTTCTCATGTATGAAATATACATAGTCTCACTCTTCATGCCAATAGACACAGCTGCGATAATCATTGAACTCGTTTGCGCCTTTGGCACTATAATATTCATCTATATGGTTGCCAGGAGATTCCTTGGAGAGGACGGCGCGATTGCCACTGCTATTATAACAGGTTTTCATTCCAACCTTTGGACGTGGTCAAACAGGTTCCTCTTTGAGGCACCCCTACTCATGATGTTCACGCTGTGCACTTATCTTTTCTTCAAAGCATATGATTACAATAGAACCTCTCTCTGGACGGCTTCAGGTCTCTCAATTGGAGCCCTCCTCTCACTCAAGTTTTCCGGTTTGGTTCTCTTGGCCATAATCGGAACATTTCTTCTGCTTCGTGACATTCTTCAGTTCAATAAGGGTAAGCTGCGGGTACATCTTGGAAAGCTCCGCAAAGCAGTAATCCTGGCCATGGTGTCGCTTATCGTTTTTGTTCCTTATCTGGTTTATATAACCATCAACAACGCCCCATCTTCGTCAGATGTGTTGTTCTCAGCAATGGTCACCGGTGCTGCAACATTCGCAGCCCCAGAACCATGGCACTACTACATAACTGACCTTCCGAATCTTCTGAACTATGGTGTACTTTCGTTTTTCCTCATTGGAACAATCCTCTCCCTGAAGAACAGGTCCGAAGTATCCGCACTTCTGCTCTGGCTAGTTGTTCCTATCATTATCTTCAGCTTTCCAAGTTTCAAGAATACCAGGTACGTAAACCCGATTTTTCCTTTCTGTGTGATTGTCGCAGTTTACGGCATGGTTGAGCTTGGTCTCAGCAGGAAATCCACCTTTGTTCTCACCCTCCTCATCGCCTCCTTCGGCGCGTACCAGAGCCTGTCAGTTGTCCTGTACGACGGCGAGTGGCCGAGCAGCTACGACGCATGGAACACAATCAACGCACTGGAGTCCAACGGCGTTCTGCTCGCACACGACTACTGGTGGGCCGCAGCCTTCTTCACCGACGGTTATGTTTCATATATAACAGGCAACCCAGACCATGATTATTCCACAATTCTGTTTTACAACTCCCATTACCTGCTAGCAGATTCGGATTGGGTTTATCTGTCAGACAACCCAATTTTCGAACGCGTGGAGTTCCTGCCAGAGCTGAACAGCACACTCTATTCCATAAACTGGGCAGAGCTGTCCAAACTCTTTCCAGGACAGACAGAGGTGAAGGTCCGGCTCACCTATAATGATGAGCCTCTGGGGGGTGCGATTGTGACAATAGATGACCAGCAGTTTGGACGCGTTCCACGCGATGGCAGATTCACAACATTTCTCTCAGGAAGCGGTATATTTTCCCTTGACATCAAAAAGGTGTGTTATGTGGGCAGGACGATCCATGGAGGCATCCAGGACGGCGCGCTGTACCAGTGCGAATCACCTGGGGTGGCTTGCACACAGGTTTCTGAGCTTTCTGTTGGGATGGAAAGAACCAACTGCGTCCACCACCCTGGCTTCACGCTAGATAGATATTAAAAAGAGGCTTGAATCTCTTTTAGCATGAAGGCCAAGGTCGCTGTTCTGAAGACGTCGCCTGGGACTGTTGTGGACGACTACGGCAGGGTCATGCGCCTTGCCGGGCACAAGAAGGTCCTCAGCAGGAAGCGGAAAACCCTCATAAAGCTGAACCTGTCGTGGAGCCTGTTCTATCCAGCGTGCTCGACACCGCCATGGCAGCTTGATGGTGTTCTGAAGGAACTGGACGGCTACGACCTCCTCGCAGTTGAGAACAAGACTGTTGTGACAGACGTGATGAAGGGTCTGAAAAACAACAGATGGTCTCCTGTTCTTGACAGATATAAGGTACCCTTTGCCTCCCTCCCACAGGTGGAATGGAGTGTCTACAAGCCGAAGCACGAGATGGTTGCCATACCTCACATATTCCCAGATGGTCTGAAGATACCTGACATATTTAGGGGAAGGGACATAGTCCATGTTCCTACAATGAAAACTCATGGACATACCACAATTACTGGCGCGATTAAGAACGCGTTTGGCGGTCTGATTACAGAGCGTAGGCACCACTCACACAAACTTATCCACGGGGTTATTGTGGACCTGCTCCAGATACAGAAGGAGATACACCCGAACATATTTGCTGTCATGGACGGAACAGTCTGCGGCAACGGTGCTGGGCCAAGAACGATGGTGCCGGTTGAGAAGAACTACCTCCTGGCTTCAAGCGACCAGGTGGCGCTGGACGCGGTTGCTGCAAAGATGATGGGCTTTGACCCAATGAAAATCCCTTTCATCAAACTGGCGCATGACAGGAGACTTGGAGTTGGAAACCCGGACAAGATAAAGGTCGTTGGTGAGGGTATAGGCGACGTCAATTTTGGTTTTACCACTGTCAAGAGCCCTGTCATCTTCTGGGACCAGTTTTTAAGGAAAGGACCGTTGAGATTCGTGGAACCACTCCTCTTCCATACGGGTCTTTTCAGACTCTGCGTCCTTGCGTCAGGATTCTACCATGACGCCATATGGTACCCCACAGCTGGCAGAAAGCACGTAAGAAAGTTCATGGCTTCGGAGTGGGGCAAGCTCTTCATGAGCTACTGAATCAGGTACAGTATGACTATGCTCATCAGAACCCATATGGTTGTGCCAATGAGCATCTGCTTGTCCTTGATGACGAATTCGGTTCTCTCCCCGACTCTGCTGTCTGACCTTATCATGTAGAAATACCTGAACACAAGAAATACGGCGATTGGTATTGTCAGCATCATATAACCGTCTGGCCTTGCTAGGAATGTGTAGAAGCAGTAAGTTGAGATGAGAACAGCCGTAACAACGAGCATAAACGATTTTAGGATGTCTGCGTCGTAGAAGTTGAACACAGCTTTGTGTCTCGCGGCATTTTTTCCCAGTTTTTTCAACTCTGATATCCTCTTCCCGAGCGCCAGGTACAGGGCGAGCATGAAGGCAAGGATGAAGAGCCAGGGCGAGGTCACTACACCTATTGCCACGCTCCCGGCCGTTGTCCTTATTATGAAGTTCAGTGCTATCATGTGTATGTCGATTATGGGTATCCTCTTCAGCCACATTGAGTAGATTTGGGTTGAAATGAACAGCATGATTGGCCAAAGTATGAACAGAGGCTCGAGGAAGAATGATATCAGCATCGAACTGGCGAAGAGCAGGGTTGCCATGAATCCTGCAAACTTTCTGCTCACCGCACCACTTGCTATGGGTCTCTTCCTTTTTTCGGGATGCAATCTGTCTTTCTCAACATCAACCATGTCGTTTATGATGTAGTTTGTCGATGAGATGAAGCAGAGAGCTGTGAACCCAAGCACGGTTTCGAGGAACAGTATTGGCTCAAAAAGATTGTTCGAGAAGATGAGAGGAATGAAGATGACCAAGTTCTTGTACCACTGATGCGTCCTCAGGAGCTTGGCAACCAACATAGATTGTAATCACTAGCCGGCTTTTTTCAACCTTTCTGTTGCCACGAGGGATACGATTCCTATTCCAGTTCCAAACCACAGTGTGCACAGACGCGTGACTATGGTCACCCATATCGCCGTGGTCAGGTCGAGGTACAGTAACTGGCTGAGCAGAACAGTGAAGCTCGCCTCTGCTGCACCCAAACCGCCCGGAAGCATGGACAGCGCGCCAAACACAGACGAGAAGGAAAATATAAAGACAACAGTCATCAGAGGAGCGTTTATTCCAAGACCGCGTAGCAGGAGCCAGAGGCCGACGCCCTCCAGAAACCATGCAGGAACCGTTATCAGGATGGACAACAGCACCATCCTTCTGCTCGACAGGAGTTTGCCGCCTTCCTGAACTTCGCTGATACGACACACGAATCTCCTTATCAGCGGAAGTTTTGAAAGAACAGTATAGAAAGATTCTATCCTGGTTGCAAAGAGGAGCAACAGGACTATCATACTGAACCCTGCAGCCATAAGTGCATAGTTGCTGGCAACAAAGATACCAGACAGTGATAGGAGGCACAGCGAGATTATGTCCGTCAGTCTTTCGACAACAACTGCAGGCAAAGTTTTGCTGATTCTCGCACCAGAGAACTTTTTCAAAAGGTAGCACTTCAGGACCTCACCCATTCTTACTGGAGTGATGGTCATTGACAACCCAGACAGGAACACGATAAGGTTCCTTCTGAACAATATTGTTACCCCCAGCTCTCTTGAATAAAGGTGCCATTTCACAGCCCTGAGCAGGTAGTTCGCAAAGGCTAGGAAAAGGAAGGAGGCTATGAAGACGAAAGGAACGCTTATTGAGAGCAAGGAGTCCAGGTCGCCCATGACAACAAGGACGAGGTAGACCGCCATAGCGATGGATGTGAAGTAGATTATACTTTTCCAAGAGAAGAGACGCTCGATCATGGTTCCAATCACCTATGCTTCAAAAGTACTTTAAGGTTTCCAACAGAGTCCTTGGTGCTGTACTTGGACCAACCACCTTTCCTCTTGTGGAAGACTATCGGCACCTCCTTGACCCTCACATTTTTCTTGAGTGACTCCATCAGTATCGCTGCTTGGAACGAGAAGTCATCTGGCAGTTTTGAGAAGTCCAATTTCTCTAAAAGTTCTCTTCTGTACGCCCTGTAACCTGATGTGACATCGAGCACTGGCGACCTGAGCACAATCCTGTAGATAAGCGATGCCAGCCTTGGCAATACTCTTCTGATAAGCGGGTCGCGCCTGCTTCCGCCAGCAACGTATCTCGAGCCGATGACAATGTCGTTGCCTTCGATTTCTCTGAGGAATGTTTTGAGATATCTCGGGTCGTGCGAGCCATCGCCGT
This sequence comes from Candidatus Parvarchaeota archaeon, assembly GCA_030669205.1. GTDB lineage: Archaea > Nanobdellota > Nanobdellia > JAFCGN01 > DAOVEB01 > DAOVEB01. The sequence continues at coordinate 13,921 of DAOVEB010000008.1, forward strand.
CCATGGAGACTATTACCTCACCATGTGCCTCCCTGAACCCTACCTTATAGGCACCACCCAGACCAGCTCTCTTTTCCCTGTGGAACAACCTGATTCTTCTGTCATTGAGGGAGTTGACTATTTCAAGGGTCCTGTCAGCAGACTCATCTATGACAACTATTTCATACTTTACATCAGCAAGATGTTCACTTATTCCCTCAATCATCCGCTTTATGTTGCCTTCTTCGTTGCAGGTTGGGATGACTATGCTCAGCTTGATTCTCATAGATTTTTCACTTTCCTGACGTCGTCCAAGTCATGTATGTTTATCCAGTTTCCTGGCACAGAGTATCCACACATCTTGCCCTCCTTGGCGAGCTTTGGGAAGATATTCTCCTGCAAGCTCCACCTTACGTTTCCAGGTGGTATGTAGTCAAAGACCTCTGGTTTGAGAAATCCTATGAACACAGCAGCGAGATTCGACTTTGGAACCCTTGGATGCTCTTCAAAGGACATTATATTCTGGCCCTCCATCTCAACCACCCCGAATCTGTCACTTTCTATCTTTGTTTTCGCGTGCACAGCTATGGTCGCAACAGCACCGTTTTTCATGTGGAAGTCCCTTATCTTCCTGATGTCAAAGTCAAAGTAGTGGTCGCACGGAAGGAAGAGAAAGTCCGACTTTATGTGCTCCTTGACCCTCTCAAGGGTCTTTGCAGTTCCAAGTGGCTTTGGGTCTTCGACATACCTTATAGAGACCCCGTACTTCTTTCCGTCGCCCAGAACTGCATAGAGACTAGATATCAGCTTGGCTGAGCCGACTATAAAGATGGTGGTGTACCCAGCCTGCCTGCACCTGTCTATGTTGGTCTCTATCAGCTTTTTGCCAGCAACATCAATGAGTGGTCTCAAGGTCCTTGTACCTTCTACAAACAACTCTTTCACCCTTCCGCCGGCAAGAAACACTGCGGTTCTTTTGTCGCTCAGGTAGCTCCTCAGGAAGTTCTCAACAGCTTCTGAACGCGACCTGGCAGTAACCCCGTCCACGTACGAGTCGAGCAGGTTGATTAGGTCCCTGCTCAGGGACAGCGAGACCCTTTTTTTTGTCATAATCAGTAATACTATCTTATTACCTTTTAATACTTTCGTAATACTTTAAAAGACCTACTTTCAATGGAGGTATAATGAAGGTGGTGGTGTCAGAGGAGATAACCAGAGGCGCAGAAGCCTTGCTGTCGGACCATGAGGTGTTCAAAGCCCAGTTTGGCACAGAGGAGTTCTTTAATCGCATCAAGGACGCAGACGCCCTTGTAGTCAGAACATATACCAATGTCAACAAAAAGCTGCTTGACAAGGCATTGAGACTCAAGTATGTGGTCCGTTGCGGCGTGGGTCTGGAGAACATCGATGTGGTTGCGTGCGAGTCAAGAGGTGTGAAGGTGGTCAACGCGCCAGGTAGCAACGCGGACTCTGTTGCAGAGCACATTGTCATGATGATGTTGGCGTCTATGAGGAACTTGGTCAACTCACACAACCATGTTAAAGGTATGGGTTGGGAGAGGCAGAAGTTCGTTGGGAAGGAACTCAAGGGCAAGACCGTTGGTCTCGTTGGATTCGGAGCAATTGGCAGGGCGGTTGCAGGGAGGCTGAGGGGGTTTGGGGTGGATGTTCTCGCCTATGACGTCTTCATGGACGAGCAGAAGGCGAAGGAGCTCAGTGCAAAACCTGTCGAGTTGAATGAACTTCTGAGGAGTTCTGATATGATTTCCATACATGTCCCACTGCTCGATTCAACCCGCCATATGGTCAATGAAGAGTTCATAAGGATGATGAAGGACGGTGCAGTGATTGTGAATACCTCTCGCGGGGCGATAGTGGACGAAGACGCGCTCATATCAAGACTCAGAGATGGTAAGCTCTCCTTCGCTGCGCTGGACGTCTTTGAAAACGAGCCGCCTGTCGGCAGCAAACTCTTTGAACTCGACAATGTCCTGCTCACACCACACGTTGCAGGTGTTACGGTCGAGTCGTTTGAACGCATGTGTTCGGAACCGATATCAACTATGCTGGGTGATGCTGGTGAAGATTAGCGTAGTGGGCTCAGGCTACGTCGGACTTGTTACAGGCGCGTGCTTTGCTGAGATAGGCCATGATGTTGTTCTTGTGGACATAGACAAGGCTAAGGTGGAGGCAATAAACAGGAAGGAGCCTCCAATCCATGAGCAAGGCCTGAGGGAAATGCTCGAAAGGAACAAGGTGAAGGCAACTACGGACTACAGTGAAATCTCAGGTTCAGATGTGGTCTTTATATGCGTCGGGACACCGAGCAGTGACGACGGCTCTGTGAATCTAGACTATACATTCTCAGCAGCGCGCTCCATTGCAGATGTGGACCATGGCATCGTTGCTGTCAAGAGCACCGTTGTTCCCGGAACAACAGCAAAGGTCAGGGCGATCGTTGGCCCGCGCGTTGCGGTGAATCCAGAGTTCCTCAGGGAGGGTAGGGCAATAAGCGACTTTATGAACCCTGACAGGGTCGTAATCGGCTGCGAGAGCGACGAGGTGTTTTCTGTCCTGGAACAACTTTACTCGCAGTTCAAGACGACAATCATAAGATGCAGCCTTGAAACAGCCGAGATGACGAAGTACGCGAACAACGCATTTCTTGCAACGAAAATCTCATTCATCAACGAGATTGCTAACATGTGCGAGAGATTTGGCGCGGATATCGGAGGTGTGGCGCATGCGATAGGGCTGGACAGCAGAATATCTCCAAAGTTCCTGAGGGCTGGCATAGGCTTTGGCGGCAGCTGCTTCCCGAAGGACGTGAAAGCCCTTGTTGCAAGAGCAAAAGAGGACGGGATTGAGACCCATCTGTTGGACGCTGTTCTTGAGAGAAACAGCAGGCAACCTCTCCGCATGGTTGAGATGCTGAAAAATCGCATCGGTATCAAGGGTTCAAGGATAGCGGTGCTTGGCCTGGCATTCAAGCCAGGAACAGACGACATCCGCGAGGCGCCATCACTCAAAGTCATTGACGAGCTTCTTGGGATGAAGGCAGAAGTCGTTGTCTATGACCCCGAGGCCATGGCAAATGCCAAGTTGGTTTATGGTAACAAGGTGGTGTTCGCCCAGTCCCTGAAAAATGCTGTTGAGGGCAGCGATGCTCTGCTGCTCGTAACAGAGTGGGATGAATTCAAGGGGTTAAGAGAGCATTTGTCTTCCATGCGAGGGAACGTTGTAATCGACGGAAGACTCGCCCTTGACAGGGCTGATTTTAAAGATATGGACTTTGGAGGTGTTGGCTATGGTTAGTAATATAATTGGTCTGGTGCCCGCTGCGGGTATGGGTAAGAGGCTTTACCCGTTCTCAAGGGCAGTGCCCAAGGAGATGTACCCTATTCTCGGGAAGCCTGTTATAGAGCATGTGGTGGAGAACCTGAAGATGGGAAACATAAGAAAGATATTCATGATAGTTGGTCACAAGAAGAGCGCGATAATGGACTACATAGGTGACGGCAGGCACTACGACGTTGACGTCGCGTACATCTTCCAGCTGGAGCAGCTTGGCCTGGGCCATGCGATACTCCAAGGTGAGAACTGGATTAACTCGACCTTTGTGACCCTCCTCGGAGATTCATTCCTCGAGCCAAAGCATGAGATAAACCAGCTCATAAAACTGCACCGGCGGGAAAGGCCAGTTGCAACCCTTATGGTATTCGAGGTTTCAGACCCAACAGGCTACGGCATAGTCGAGCTGGACTTGGGAGGTGAAAACTATGGAGTCATAAAGAGGATGATTGAGAAGCCCACCCTTAAGGAAGCCGAGAGCTACCTTTCGTCAGACGGCAACTACTACGCTATCTGCGGCTTGTACGCCTTTGAACCACTTATATTTGATTACATAAAGAAGGCCCCACTGCACAAGAAAAGTGGTGAAGTCCACATAACGAACGCAATTCAGCTCGCAATCAGTGAGGGGGAAAAGGTCATGGGTAGGATTCTCAAAGGCGAGTACATCGACATAGGGAAGTGGCACACCGTTCTTGCAGCAGAGAAGAAGTTCCTCGACAGGTGCGATATAGCCAAGCATATAGAGGAAAGGGAGAACATGAGGATGAGGATGTCAGATGAGTAACATTCTTGTGACAGGTGGTGCGGGATTTCTGGGCTCACACCTGTGTGACAGGCTGGTGGAGGAGAACAACGTCTACTGCGTGGACATTCTTGCCTCTGGAAGGAAGTCCAACATAAGTCATCTCATGAGCAACAGGAACTTCCACTTCATCGAGCATGATGTTCGGAAACAGTTCAACTCAGACATCAGATTTGACACCATCCTGCACTTTGCCTCGCGTGCGGCGCCTGATGAATATCAGAAGTTTCCTCTACATACTTTGATGACGAACTCAATCGGCACTTTGAACATGCTTGAGCTGGCCAGGAAACGCGGTTCGAAGATACTCCTTGCTTCAACGTCAGAGATTTACGGGGACGCAGACGTAATCCCAACAGCAGAAAGCTATTGGGGTAACGTGAACACTGTTGGCGCGAGGAGCTGCTACGACGAGGGAAAGAGGTTTGCAGAGACCCTCTTCTACATCTTCGGGCAGCAGTATGGCATGGACACGAAAATCATGCGCATCTTCAACACCTACGGTCCGAGAATCAGAGCAGACGGCTACTATGCGAGGGCGCTGCCGAGGTTCATAATGCAGGCGCTGGGCAACAGCGACATAACTGTCTACGGGGACGGCTCGCAGACCAGGAGCTTCTGTTATGTAGATGACCTGATTGACGGGACACTCGCACTGCTGCGAAGCAAGCATCCCGGGCCGTTTAACATAGGCAACCCGTATGAGGTTTCCATCCTGGAACTTGCGAAGACCGTAAAGGAACTGACGAAATCATTGTCAAAGATAACGTTTCATTCCCTCCCGGAAGATGACCCGCGCAGAAGAAGCCCGGATATAACCAAGGCGAAAAACCTTCTCAAATGGGAACCAAAGGTCTCACTGAAAGACGGTTTGCATAGGACCATAGAATGGTTCAAGTCGAATTCCTAGCAATCAAATCTGGCACAGATAGAAACCGAGACCATCCACTTCCTGTTTTTCACACCCGAGGTATTCCATGAGTTCCACGATGGCGTTGACCATTGTGTCGTTGAGTATTGTCTTGGTAAGCATGTAATCGTCGTAGAACACACAGTCAACACCCTTCCCCCTCGCCTGCTCCGCTACAGCTTCATAGTCACCTGAAAACAGCAGGTCCCGGCTGACTCCAAACTGCCCGAACTCTGTCACCCCCACGCCACACATGATTGATACCCGCCCAGTTTCGTGTGTCAGAACATTCTCACACCTTTCCCGTATGAGGGAATATTCGGCCTCATAGGGGGCCCACTTGACCCCTAGCGTGTAAGACAGTGGTATGACATGAGCCGAGGTCATGATGAATGCCATGAAAAAGAACTCCTCCCTGACCTTCAGTTTCTCTGATGCGATGGATATACCGTTCACAATGGACAGCGTCAGTGTTGACATGCTGTCCATCAGCTTCCTGGCCATTGCTGGAACCACTAGGAAGTCATAGGACGAGGCCAGCAGCAGCACCTTGGACTCTCTGGGTGTTCTGAAGAACCCGACAAATGCCAGAATAGTGAAAAACCCGCAGAGTGCTATCCAGAGGAATAGGAACGCTCGCATCGATGCTGGCACGTATTCCATTATCCTCCTGTAATGCGGACCTGACGTTGGTCCGCCTATCCAGGGGGAAAAGAAAATCTGAAGCGGGTCCTCAAACATGACCTCTGGAGAGCCACCGAGTTCAAAGGTCTCACATCCCTTCCAGTCAGGGTCAAAGCCGCCACATCCCACCCAGAAGGGATTTCCATGCATTACAAGGTTGGACGCGTACATGGGAGAGCTGGCTAGAAACGACAGGAGAACCACCCTCCACAGTTTCCTGTCACCCAGAAGGTAGAGGAGTTGGAATATGATGGCTGACAGGCCGCCTATGTGCGTCATTGCTGCAAGTCCGGAGAAGACCACTGCCAGGAAGGCAGATTTCCTACTCCCATGGTTCACGTATTCCAGGAAGTAGTTTGTTGAGGCTGTCACAAAGAGGCAGACGTAGATTCCCAGGTACATTACACCCGAGAACACGATGTGGACTGGGAAGAATGCGGTTACGAACGCGGTTTTGAGGGCCGTTTCCTCGCCGAGTTTAAGGTTGATGACGAGTCTATAGATGAAGACAATCGAGAAAACGCCTGCAAGCACATGCACGAAGTTGAGGAAGTGGTATGTTGAGTAGTCGAGGCTCATAACAGTCATCAGAATGGCATATGTTGAGTGGACTATGGGCGGATAGAAAAAGCTCCTGTCCCAGCCGAATACATTGCTTTCCGTTGGTGGGTACTGCCAATGCTCGGATATGTACTTGGCAGCATTTGTATGGTGCATCACATCCCCCACCATGGGGTAAAAGGCCGCGACAACTAACCTGAACACCAAGGCGACAATGAGCACGATGTAAAGCCTCTTATCAAAAGCCATTGAAACCACTGTTGCAACTACAGTATAAAGTAGATTTAATAGTTATGCAAGCCGTTGTCCCTTGTGGCTTAGTCTTTCAATATGTTCATCGTATCTCTTCACAAAGTGTTTCCAGTCGTATCTCTTCACACTCTCCATGCCGCTGCGACCCATCTTTTTGACAAGTGAAGGGTTCTCCGCCAGGTGGAGCATCTTTTCAGCGAACTCCTCTGGGTCAGCGTTGACCAAGAACCCGTTTTCACCGCTGACTATCGACTCACGTGGTCCGCCTTCGTTGACCGAAACAACCGGCTTGCCGGATGCCATGGCCTCCAGCGGCACAATACCCCAGTCCTCATCCTTTGCTGTGAAGAGCACAGCGTAGCAGTTTGAGTAGAGTTTGGTCATCTCCTCGTCGCTTGAGTTGATTATGAACTCTACATCCTTCACACCTTTGGCGCGGTCTCTCAGGAACTCCAGCACAGGCGTGTCCTTTTCGCTCACGCCACCCACAATCTTCAACTTGAACTTGGTCTTCGCGCGCTTTTGGAAACTCTTGAACGCGTCTATTGCCAGCTCAAACCGCTTGTACCACTGGATTCTGCCGGGAGCGAGGAAGTAGTGGTCATACCTCTTCCTTTTGAACCTCTTTGTGTCAACACCCGGGTTGAGAACCTCCACCTTCTCATCATTAGCCAAGCCAGCGTTAATTATCCTGTTTTTGGTGTTCAGCGAGTTGCACAGCACGAAGTCCATGTGCCTCCACGCCGACCTCTCGATGGACCTGTAACCAATTGAGCTGGCTATAAATGGTATCCTCTTCCAGCCCGTGAACCTCTTGGATTTGTAGTAATCGTACATCTCATGCACAGGTCTCAGCGTCGTATGGCAGAAACACAGTGTGGGTATGCTGTGGTTCCTGATTGTAATCAGTTCAGCAACACCTGATGTTGCCACGTTGAACACATCGTACGACTTGAGATTCGGTATCTTCCTGTACAGCGCGTTGAACCCGAACCTCATGCCCCTGCTTATGACCCCCTTGACGTCAAGGTGGGCGAGTTCGGTTATGTTGTATTGCTCAAACTCTGGGAATGTGTTCTCCTTCTCGTAGCAGAAGGTGTAGATGTCAAAGTCATGCTTTGTCCTCTTCAGCAACTCGACTATCACCCTCTCCGCACCACCATTGCAGAATATCCATGGGTAGAAGTAAGCGACCTTCACCCTCTCCACCTCGGTTTTATGAGGTGGTAGGTCGTCCCAAAGGAGTGAACAGCATTCCTCGCGGTCTCAAAGACGAGGAGGAACGGCAGGTATCCCATGCCCAGCTTTCTTGAGGCCCGGCACATGTGCTCGAAGTCCTTCAAGGCCAGGAGAAATGAGAAAGGTATGAGCAGGGGGAATATGATTGTGACTGCTACTGAGATGACCTGCAACCCGGTCCTCTTCCATGTCCTATGCTTTCTGGCAAAGACGTTGAAGGCGTCTGACGCGAGAAAAGACCTCCTCAGCTGGCCGCAAAGGCTTTCATGAAAGACATGCTTTACCCCTGCCTTAGGGTTGTAACCCTTTTTGAAGCCAACCTCCTCAACCCTTATGGTGAAGTCCTCGTCTTCATAAGCTGCTGTTCGGAACGATTCGTCGAACCGCACCTTTTCAAAGACTTCCCTTCTGAACGAGCCGTTGGCCGTTGTTGCCGAGACTATTTTACCCCGTTTTTTCTCCCATTTTTCCATGGACATGCAGTAAAATGCCTTGGATATGAGACCTTCCCCCACGTTGATTGGCGTTGACGAACCAAGCACGAAGTCGTACTTTTTCAGTGATTTCAGATGCTCCGACACCCAGTTCTCTGATACAACACAATCAGCATCTGTGAGGATGATGAACTCTCCCTTGGCATTGTCTATGCCTGTATTCCGCGCTCTGGCGGCCCCGCTGTTTTTCTTGAGTTGTACGACCTTCACCCTTCTGTCCTTTATTGACCTTACCTCTTCAACTGTCCTGTCCTTCGAGCCGTCGTCGACAACAATGATTTCCATGTTCTTGAAATTATTTTTTAGAACTGACTCGATACACCCTCTTATGACGTCTTCCTCGTTGTATGCAGGTATAACAACTGAAACCTTCACACCCATGGGATGGCCTCAAAAAAGGCTGTTTAATAAGATTTCTGTGGAGCTAATCTGTCAAAAGGTAGTAAACAACAACTGGGCTCCTCACAAGAGTTATCAGCGAGAAGATAAATGAGTGCAAAACGTCCTTGGAGTTCTTTGCCATGTATAACGTCATCGCAGACACTAAAACACCTAATGATATCAGTCCAGCTGTTCCAAGTCCCACACTCATGAGATATGTGATGGGGGAGAACAGAACCACTGTTTTTAGCAGGTGAGTCAGGAGCAAGCTGATAGATTTTCTCCTCTCCACCCTGAACAGCCTCTTCAGGCCTTTTGCAATCCACCTTGACTGCTTCAGAAAGGAGTTCAGGTCGTCCGGGTCCTTGTGGTATAGCTCCAGATTGCTGTCATAGTAGACCCTGTTCCCTTCCTGGAAGAATCTTCTCACCAAGTCAGCATCTTCAAAGTAAAAGATTTTTTCATCGTAACCCTTCAATTGTTTTACAACCTCTGTTGAGAAGCAGGAAAAAAGCGCTGGACACTTCTCTTCGAAAACTTGGCTTTTTTTCAGCTTGTGGAAGGGCAGACTTTTCCTTCTGGCGTTGAAGGCCTTTCTCACTAGGGACCTTGGCTTGTACGTCTGGGTCTTCCATGCAACTGCTTGGACGTCAAAGTTCTCAAAGTCATTGACCACCCTCCTGAAGAAGTCCTTGTCAGCCACACAGTCCGAGTCGAAGAAGATTGTAATCTCACCTCTGACCTTCCTGAGACCTGCGTTCCTTGCAAATGCTGCAGAATGGCCTCTATCAAAGTTGATGAGTTTTATCTGCTTATATTCCTTCATGTAACTCTCCACTATCTTCTGTGTCCTGTCTGTGGAGCCGTCATTTACTACTATCACCTCACACGCCTTATGCGTCTGTTTCAGGATGGAGTTGAGGGTATCCTTTATGTCTTTCTCTTCATTGTGTGCTGGAACAACAACCGAAACCTTCATTTTGTCACCAGAACTACCTCTTCATTACCGCACTGAAAAACCTTTTCAACAACTTGATATCTTCAGGGTCCAAACCTCCCATGAGATAGATTGTGGATAGGTACACAGATAAGCTTATTGCAGAGAGGAGCACGAGTTTGTAGAGCCCGTATGTGACGTTCCAGAATGCGAGGACCACCAGAAACATGAGAGCTGAGGATATGAGTGACAGGACCAGCGCTTTTATGGGGTAGTTTATTTTGAAGCTCCTTGTTTCGATTATCATCACAACTCCGCCCGTTACTATTGAGACAAAGAACGCCTTTCCAGCCCCAACTGCTCCCTCTGTGGGTATGAGCAGAAAACTAAGAACAAGAAGTATGATGGTTTGAGAGGAATAGGACTTTGTTACAGAAAATGACCTGCCAAGTGACAGTGCCAGGTTGAAGAATACATTGAAGATGCCGCTGAGGCAGAACGAGAGGATAATCCAGTTGTATGCTGGCAGAGCTAACATGTATTTTTCAGTATAAACAAACCTTATGATAGGGGTGCCAAGAGCAAGTGCGAGCGAGGCAATCGGCAGTGTGGAGTATATAGTGTACTTCATGATTCTTCTGACCATGTCCTTGGAGCCTTTTGATGCAATGTCAGTCACCGCAGGCCTCATCGCGCTTCCGAGGGCAACTGCACCGAACGACACTAGTATCCCAAGTGTTGTTGAGATGTTGAAGTAGGCAACCTCTGTCGCAGTGCTCAGGAGACCAATCATCAGGTTGCTCGCTTGGGCGGTGATGGTGTAACACACCATCATCACAAACATCCCTGTTGAGACATTTCCAATCTCCCTCCATGTGACCTTTTTCCTCTTCCTCTCTTTAGGGTACAGCTTTAGGAAGAAGCCAAAGGCAAACAGCGCTGAAATTATGTACAAAACCACATAACCATACAGCATCCCGATGAACCCGGCAAAGAAGAAAAGCAAGATTGGTATGAACTTTGACACCGACAGCACAATATTGGAATACATGATGTAAAACATCTTCTGGAACGAGGTGAACAGCTCGAGCAGGCTATAGAACAGCACAAAGAAGACAAAAAGCAGGGAAAACATCCTCAGCACATGACCCAGCGCCGGTTCGTTGTACAGTATGGCAATCCAGTCTGAAGAGAAGTACAGTAAAAACGTGATAGCCACCCCCAATACAATCTTCGTGAGGTACACTTTGTTTATCAGATACTTGACTTTACCCCCCATCTCTTTCTTGAGCAGTCTTGGTATGAGATATATTACAGTCTGGTTCAGACCAAGGTCTGTTGCTGTATAAAGAAGCACCACAGTTGACATTGCTATGCCAATCAGCCCCAGTTCGCTCGGCTCAAGAAGCCTGGCGATGACCATGCTCGAGATGAAACCCAAGATTGAGGTGATTACCTTGCCCACGAACAGGGCACTGGCGTTCTTTGTAATCCTGCCCACGGACATGAGTCAGCCACTTTCCCATCGGTTTAATAACTTTGTTGTCATCACCCCAAAGAATAAAAGTAGTTCTTAACACCCTGATTGATTATGGAGGTTATAGAGGATATCTACCGCAGGAAGGTCGCCAGCTACGCCAGGGGCAGTTGCCTAGATGTTGGCTGTGGTAATGGAGTGGTGATAGACTATGTGGCGCGGAAATTACCCAAAAACAAACACATTGCAATAGATATGGTCAACTATGCCACAGAACTCAAGGCAGAAAATGTCCAGTTCAAGGAGGTATCTATGACTGACTTCAAATGCAATAGAAGGTTTGACACAATCATTATGTTGCATATCCTTGAGCATCTTGAGAACCCCATTGGAGTCCTGAGGAAGCTCTACCACATGCTCAACAAAGGTGGGAGAATCATCATAGCTGTTCCAAATAGACATAGCACCCTTGACGCCAAGGCAACAGGATGTGAAGATTACTCCCCTCACTTGTGGCTCTGGGACAGAGAGAGTCTCGGTTTCACCCTGACCCAAACAGGATTCAAACACTTTTTTATCCCATTTGCTATCCACATACCATTCACTAGGACCCTTGCCAAAATGAGCCATAGTGTCTTCAACCTCGTCTCACGCCTCCAAGAGACGCTCGGTTCAACGCTCGGAAGGTTATTTCCATTCTTGCAGTGGCATCTGATAGTTGTGGTTGAGAAATGAAAGTCTGCGTGGTCTGCAGGTCTGTTGGAACTGTTGTTGCAGGTGGTATAGAAACATATGTGAGAGAAGTCTACTCGCGCATATCCGAGGAGGAGAATGTCACTGTGATAACCGGAAAGTACGGCAAGGAAGTCGGTTTGTTCACGGAGTTCAAGAAGGAGGTCAAGACCATCACCTACCCATTCTTGAGCAGACACAACCCACTATCCCGAATCTTCACTTGGTTCGGCATCCCGATATACGATGATGAGGTTGAGGCAATCACACTCATACCCTTTGTCTTTATCCACCTACTCCGCAACCATTACGATGCTGTTGTCGTGAACAGTCCCCTTTTCGTCCCATTGGTCAAGTTCCTGCGACAGAAGTGCGTTTTTGTGAACCATGGTTCAATCGGGGAAAAGAGATATTTCTTCATGCGCACATTCAGGCCGGACAACGCAATCTCTTGCAGCGAGTTCATAAGGAAAGACCTGCTGGACAAGTTCAACATAGACTCCAAGGTGATACACCATGGAGTGAATCTCGAAGAGTTTGGAGATGGTGATTCTGGGATAAGGAAAAGGTATGCTATAAATAAAAATGACGTTTTGATACTTGGTGTCGGAAGGTTTGTTCCTTGGAAGCACTTTGATATTCTGATTAAGATTTTACCCAAACTTCCGGAAAAAACCAAATTGATGCTCATAGGAGAGGGTATTGAGAAGGAAAATCTGGTGAAACTCGTGGACGAATTGGGATTGGAAGAGAGGGTGATATTCGCTGGTATAGTAGACAGAATATCCCCTTACTTTGCAGCCTCGGACGTCTTTGCCTTGATGTCCAAAGGTGAGGCATTTGGGGTTGTTTATGTTGAGGCCATGGCAGCAGGAAAACCAATCATAACATACAGGATGGGGGCCGCGCCAGAGATAGTGGACGAATCGTTTGCGCTTTTGCTTGAAGACGGTGACAGCGTTGACACAATGGCCAAGAAAGTTGCAGCATTTCTTAAGAGGGACCTGAAAAAGATGGGGGTCCTTGCGAGAAAGAGAGCAAAGGACTTCGCATGGGATATCGCTGCCAAAAAAACCCTGAAAGCCATGAGAACACTCTAGAGACCGAGTGCTCTGTCCATCAACTTCATCTGTTTGCCCCAACTGAAGAGTCCAGCTCTCTTCAGACCAGCCCTGCCAATTCTTCGAGCAATCCCTTTGTTCTCGTAGAGATACCTTATTTTTTCAGCCAAAATTTCTGGTTCTGGCTCGAGCAGAAAGCCGGTTTTTTCAGTTATGGTCTCCTTGAAACCTCCCCTGCCCGGTGCAACCACAGGCTTCCCGGACGCCATAGCTTCCAGCGGGACAATTCCAAATGACTCGTTTGTTGCTGTTTGCAGGACGCACAGACAGTTGGCGTAGAGCTTCTTGAGTTCGGTGTCAGGGATGTTTTCAACCACTCTGACCCTTTCCCTGTCGATTTTCAATTTCCTATAATATTTCCTGTTCACCCATCCTGCGACAATCACGAGTTTCATGTTCTGGACGAGCTCCATTGTATCTATAGCCAGCTCTACGTTCTTCTCCGGGCTTATGCGAGACACCAGCAGGACGTAGTCCCCGAATCTTCCCGGTCTGAACTCTCCAGGGTCTATCCCCGGGTTTATTACCTCAGCATCCCTTTTGTAATATCTTTTTATCATCTCTGCGGAGAACCTGCTGTTGGTTATCACTTTCTTCACCCTTCTGATTGAGAGTCGGTCAAATGCCTTTAGAGCCAGGTGATAAGGGTTTCTCGAGTCTTGGAACGGCAGGTCCGGTCTATGGCAGTACCAGACAGTTCCCCTGTTTCTGAAGGACAGGAAGTTGGACGGAAAGGCGTGTGTGCTGCACACGTCAAAGTTCTCTTTGCGCATAGACCATGCAATCATCTTGTTCAGTGACGAACTGCCGGACTTGAGCTCCACGATTTCATGGTTTCTGAAGCCAGCGAATGTCATTTCAGGTATGTACTCCCAGGTGAGTATTCTGACCTCATGCCGCTTTGACATGTGGTTTGCCTGCTCCAGAACGAACCTCTCCCCACCACCATATCCATTCAAGTAAGCATGCGCTATCATTACCTTCATCCAATCACTCTCCTGTAAACATCAAGGTATCTCTCCGCCACCCTCTTCCACGAGTATTCATCCTTGAGTTTCCTGGCACCTTTTTTTATACACGCCCCCAAACCACCCGCCATAATCTTTGATATCTTCTCACCCATGTCCTTTGGGTCGTTTGGCCTGCAAAGTAGACCTGCACCCTGCCTTAGGAAAAAGGAGACCATACCCACATCCCCCCCAACAATTGGCTTTTCCGCTGCTATGTATTCAAGCAGCTTCATTGGGCACCTCGCCCTGTC
>DAOVEB010000058.1 GCA_030669205.1 Candidatus Parvarchaeota archaeon
AGCACCTTCTTCACGCTCGCTTCGTCGAGCTTCTTCCCTGCCTTGTGAAGCAGAAGTGCTGCGTATATGTATTCCATCTCATTCACCTCCAAATACCTCTTTTATATCGATTTCAGTTATGAACTTGCTCAGTGACTCGCCGAGACCTTTCGGGTCCTCCGCGTTCACCTCATGTGCAACAGTGATACATTGGCTGTTCGCAAGCGACAGCAGCATCCCGAGCGTCTCTTCGTTTATAACGCTGGCAGCTATCGCCAGATTGTAGGCCTGCGAGTGCGCCTGTGACATGATTATAACCACGTTCTCGCTAACAATAATATTGGCTGCGCACGCCAGATTGAACGCACCTTGGTGGGCTGCTGTGACCTTTGACACGTAATCATCCTCTGATATCTCCAGGAGCTCTCCGCGAAATATCTTCTTCGTGTCAAAGACAGCCAGAAGGTCCAGACCAACTTCCATTGGATGGATGTCGAGCCGCTTGAGTATGGAGGCAAGGGATTCAGATATCTCGTCACCTTCCTTCGCAACAACCGCGTCCTTCATCACAACCAGCTTGCCTGCATCCACCTTGGTCCTTATTCCAAGTTCGCTGAGCTCTGCGATTACCGGACCTGGTGTGAACGGGGTCGGACCTGCGCTTATCTTGAGCTCACAAGGCGCGATGTCGCCCGGCTTTGCAGGGGCAGGCACCCGGTTCTTGTTGAGCAGAACAGCAAGCCTGTAAGGGTCCAGGGTTGTCAACAGCAGGGCAGACATGCCGTTGACGTGCTGCGCCAGCGCCTTGAACTTGGACTTCTCCAGTGCGCGTGTTATCAGCGCCTTTTTCGACATTATTATCTCTAACTTTCCGCGGAACTCCTCCCTCATGCGCTGGAGCTGCTTTGCAGGCAACAGGTGCATGTCAACCACTCCCACAACAGGCGAGGCGTCTATCATCTTCGCGAGTTCCTTCACCTTGTCCTTCTTCCATTTCTTGATTTCGCGCTTCATTGCACCCTCACCACCTTGCCCATCGTAAGCTTGAGGTAGACTGCTTTTATGTTGTCCTTTCCCAGCGGCAGAATCCGCTTGAGGGTCTCAATAATCACAATTATGTTGTCTGCGACCTCTTCGTCGCTCTGCGCCTCACTTCCGATTCGCACGTTGAGAACAGGTGACTTCTTGATTGTAAGCAACAGTGCCTTCTCCAGCCTCTTCTTGACAGGTTCCAGCTCTGCTGTAGGAGGAACGATGCACCCCATCTTTGGATTTGGCATCTTGCCCCTGGCACCAAAGTACTTCCCGAACGCGGTTGCTATCTGTGACATTATCGTCGCCTGGGCAACAAAGAAGTCATATTCCTTTGCAAGTTTGCGTGCTGCGCGCGGATTGTATTTCCCGAACTCGTCCTTGCGTATGGTCTTATCAAACGTCTTCTTTGACTTGGTCTCCAGCTCCTTATCAACAAATCCGCAGATTTTGACCGGCTTTCCGCGACCGTGCGGTAATGTCACAACCTCCTCTATCTTGCCACCCTTGAGATTAAGTTGTTTGAAAGCCACGCTAAGGTCAAAAGACTGTGGGAAGTTGCGCTTGGTATTCCGCGCCTCCTTTACCTTATTGGTCACTTCGGACTTCTTCATTCTCAATCCTCCTGCCTAAGCAGTAATATGGAGAGAATCAAGGCTATTTAAAAAGTTAACTGATTGCGTCCTCAAGGAAAGATAGTGTGCTGTTCAGGTCGCTCAGGGTTTCGGTGATGTTTCCGGCCAGCAGGACTACGTCATCGTCAGATGTTATCGCTGTTGTGGGCGCGAATGGGAGGGCCATCATGTAGATGCCCATGCCGACTATAACTATGACCAAAACACCGATTACTGCTATCAGCTTCGGGTCGCGCCTGCGCACAATCACAGGTGGTGGTGGGGGTGGTTCAATCTGCATCTCAATACGCCTCCAGTATCTTCAAAGCTATAATCCGCAGGCTCTGTTTGACAATCACCATCGACCTGCGGGTCTCCTCAAGCATGGACTCATCCGGCACCTCTCCGAGTTTCTGGCCGATTGACGTGAGCTCGTCAATCACAGAGTCAAACTCTGAGATTATCTCGTTCCACTTTGCCTCCTTTTCTGCATCGCCCTGGCTCTGATAGTATTGGTATATCAAACCAACGGTGTTTCTCAACCTGTCAAGCTTGACCTTCATGACCTCGATGTTGAGCGCCACTGTCAGCAGTTTTGTGGGCTCGATGTCCTCGGCCCTCTTCACGCACTTGTTGAGAGACTCGGAGCAGTACTGGTGTGCTGGGCAGCCGACGTCGATGCAGCAGTTGTCCTGTGTCTCGCCTGGGTCATGGACACCGTCTCCACAATAAGACTCTGTATCATTGGTGCCCGGTGGCAGATTCTCATTCACACACTCGTTGGACTCGGAGCAGTATTGGTGGGCGGGGCAGCCGACGTCGATGCAGCAGTTGGCTTGGGTTTCGCCTGGGTCGTGGACACCATCGCCGCAAAACGGCTCCGTCACATTGATATCTGTAGCATTCTCCTCCCCAGAAACAATATACTGGTGGGAGATGCTATAGTAAAGGTCAGCTTCCCAAATCCTATCCACGTTTGAATACTCGTCCGGGCAGGTCGGCCAGATGCAGAGATTGTGGGTCCCGGCTGATATGTTGTAGGACTTCATATAGGTGCCTTCTGAGCAGCAACCCATGATGCAGAACTCGCCTGAAGACTTCTGCGGGTCGCACCTGCTCTCTGTTCTGTAAAGGCCCCACCCCTCATTGGTGGTGAGCGCCCATGTGTTCATTATGTCGTCACAGTCCACGCAGCTCAGCAGGAACCTTGCATAGTGGTCGTTCGTGTTCCTGAACACACCCTTTATCTTGACAATCGACTGGTGCTCCAAGGTCAGTTCGCCACACAGATAATGCCCGCTGTCCACATGGTCACTGCTCGCCAGCAAAGTCCAACCCAAGTCAACTGATGTCTCCACAACGTTGACATAGTCAGAGTCCGCAACGGTGTTGTTGTTGACCGTGAGCCGGGCACTTACTTTATAGGTGCCTGTCTTCGCAGGCCTGAAGTAGTACTTGTCCAAGCAGAACTCTGCTGTGCACACAGCCACAGAAGACAGCGAGTATATGGACACCTCGTTGAAGTCAGGGCCGAAGACCGAGATGGTCATATCACCCTGTGTGTGGTTTATCCTGAACTCTACTCTCTCATCAACATACGCCGACTTCTTTGTTGTACGCACGTCCACGAAGCCGCAGTCCTGCCAGCAGCCCGTCTCATCTGCGTCACAGATGCCGTCGCCGCAGTACTTGTTTGGCGCCACATAGCAGTCACCAGGGCAGGTTGTCTCGTTCTCTGTTGTCCCGCAGACGCCGTCGCCGCACGTGTCGGTGACGGGTGGTTCAAATACCACAATCGAGCCATTAACCTCCTGTGTCTTGAGACCTGAAAGGATTATGTAGGCGTTTATGGTGTAGATTCCTGTTTTTATCGGTGTGAACTTGTACGCCCGAGAATATAGCTGCGCCTCGTCCGATACCTCGTTGAACGAATATGATGTCACCTTTGAGCCATCGGGGTCGCTCACGGTCAGTATTGGAAGCTGGGAGTAGACCATGCTGAAGTAGGCCTTGTTTCCGAGGGTGAC
>DAOVEB010000031.1 GCA_030669205.1 Candidatus Parvarchaeota archaeon
CCTTGTCAAGGTTGTCTGCCCACTCCTCACCAATCGACACTCTGCCGTCAGCTGTGTCAGCATAGTAACGGACACCTCCAACTTTGAGAGGGGGTATCTCCAAAACAGTGACCGGAACAGATATCTTCTCGCCCTTTGTACGGGAATATTTGCGGTTGTCAACCACTATTATGTGGGTCATTCCAGCTTTGTAACCGGCAAACAGCCCCGGCTTCGCCTCCTCAGATTTCACAGTCCTGACCCTAGGCACAGGTCTTCTGGCCCTCTTCCTCGGCCAGTACGCCATAGACCCCTTTCTGGGGCTTGAACGACTGCCTACTTGGTGTCCCATTGTATCATCCTATCCCTTAATTTTCTTTTTAAACCTATCTACCCAGAACACGTACCAACTGCGAAACCTTCAGAAACAATTCCAACGGGCTCATTTTTAAGTCTTGCGGATTTCCTTGGATATGTAGATTATAATCTACATGTTTTTTTATATCTCCTCTTAAGTAGTATAACATAACATAATACACATATAATATGATACTTTACAACCTCAATTTACTTTTAAGGTTCCGGGAGCTAGTAATCTACATGGTTTCAGTTGAGGACTTGGTCGAATCCCCGACCCACACATCTGAGAGTTATTTCCCCCACAGATTGCTTGATAAAGGGACCACATCCAAGATAATTGAGCCGACATACTCCAACGGTTCAGGAGATCTTAGTCTGCTCTGCCTCTCCCACCCTGGAACCATAGCCACAAAATCTAGCAGAAGGGGTATTCTCAAGGGACTGGCTTCTCTAATAAAAAATAACCCCAACTACGAATTCGACGCGGTGTTGATAACGGGCGCAATGCCCTACATTCCGTACAAATCAACTAAGGAAAGAGACCCCTACCTTGCATATCTAAAGGATGGTTTAGATGACCTTGGGGAAAAACAGATAGAACAACTGACGCCTGATGAAATAGAAGAGCTAAAACTTCATTCGGGGATTTCAATGCTTTCAGATGCCATGGAGTATCTGAGGGCTGAATTTGAACCTCTAAAGAAGGTAATAAAAAATAAACCAATAATCTACGTCCACAGCCTCACTGACGAGATGAACATAGAGGAGCTCATAGACAAGAGAAAGGCGGGGGAAACGACCGCTAAAGCCATGGAGCATGAAATTGTTGCATTGAAGGGAAAAATAAAGGACATAAAGGATGACATGAAATTAACCAGAGATGAAAGGACGGTCTATGTCAAACAGATTAAGTCTTATGGAACTCAAGTAGACCAGTTACAACGGATATTGGGGATAACTTTAGATAAGCATGACCTTGTTCAAGAACAACTCGAGAAGATAGATTCAAGGGTCTTACCCAATAGAGGCGCAGCTGAGGGATTCATATACAAAGAAATCTTCCCCGACATGTCAAGAGAGGAGGTTAGGGAAAACCTTGGGTACAAAGGCAGACTCAGAAAAAAAGATATCCCAAAAGTATATCGTAGGATATCCAAGATACTTGGAGAACAGATAAAGGAATTGAAGACAGAATCACGTTCATTCAGGAGTATGCAAGGTTACGACAGGAAAACCATACGCAGTATACATGACAGGGTAAGCGTGCTTGATTCAGAACTTCTGGAAACCGAGCGGAATATAGGGTTGAGGAGGAAATTCCTGAAAAGATTGGTCTTTGAAAAGGAGAGAGCTCCCCGCACCTCTGCCGAAGTCAAGCGCCTTAAAGCCGAGACAAGAGAGGAGTATAATGAACAGTATATCAAAAAAATCCTAGACGGCTCTGTTGGAGAATTATACATAGTTGATAGTCAGATAGCTACTATGAAATTCGGTGACAAAAAGGTTGCATTCGCCTACACATATAATCCACAATCTAAGATTCCACTGGTGTCAAGCTTTCTGAGGAGAAACAATATGGAGCGGAGTTTCAACTTGATGGGGTTGGAAGACAGGGTTGATATGAGCATTGAAGGTGGTCACCACCTCACAGGCCTTGCAGGTGTTGCCAGGAGGGTTGAAAGGGATTCAGACAGAGTGACAATGAATATCAGACTTCCCGGACTGTATGATTTGGAACTCCTGAAAGAAGTCGGTGAAAAGGAGAAGTTGAATGTGTGGGACTACAAGCGACTGGTCAAAGCCGGACAGGGCAATCTTCTCCTTGGAGTTGGAGCGTCAATATGCTCCTTGATGGGTGACGGGAGCCAAGAGTATAAGTTTATAGGATTAGGTGATCTGCTGAAAATCTCCGAGTTGGAGAACGATGTGGAGTGGCTTGGGTCAGAGAAAGACAACATCATGTCACATAACTTGGAGAAATTACCTGTTGCAGAGTATCTACATTTGAGAATAATTGAGAAAAATATTGAGCTCAAACAACGGTTGGGGGTAGAGATAAGAAAAAAGGAGAAGTATCTGAAAGGCCAAAACAAGATTTTTGAAGAGATAGAAGAAAAGATATCAGAATTTGACCAAACAGAAGATGGAAAGGAGATTGAAAAATTAGAGAGGGAGAAAATCATAATAGATGAGAGGCGTAAAAGTGTTGATGAAAGTATCAGAAAGACCGATAAGGAGATATCTTCGATTGATAAGCTGGTGGAGTCAGATCTTGACGTGGTTCCCGATAAAGGACAATACTTTGTGGCAAAGGTGGATGTGATAGACAAAAAAGTGGCTTTGACAAGAAGTTGGGACCTAAGAGCCGGGTTACTCGACCTGAAATCTAAATTAGACATCTACCAAAAAGCAGAGATAAAGCCTGATCTAATCATGGATTACCTTGAAGATTCACTCAAAGAAGTGAACGCGCGACTGTCTTACCATAGAGACCCGGATATGGTGGAGATTGATAAGGAGGCGGATCTCCATATAGGAGCTGCAACAAGCGATGGAACAATAATTGGTTCGAGAAAGCTCACACCAGAACAGCTTCTGGAAGCCTGGAGAATCAGACTTGAGCATCTTAAAATCTCCCCTGATGTGATTGTAAACATGGGTGACAATGTCCAAGGAAACCCTGTAAGAGGCGCATTCAGTGGCGTCATGTCCAGAAGACGGCCTTCAGAGGTAATAGAAGAAGGTAGAGAGTTCTACCTGAAACTGAAAGGTATACTTGGAAAGCGTGGGAAAAAAGGTTCTGAGCTGCTCAAAAAGTTGGAGGAAGGAAAAGATGTATCCAGTGCTGTTAAACGGTATCTTATCGATAGTGAAGAACTAATTCCTCTAATAGGTGAAGCTGAGAAAGTCATAGGTGGAAGTGGAAGTTTCATGCGGTCCTGGAGCATTGTTAATCAGAGCCTACAAGAGGATGAACTGCTCAAAATTTTGACAGGACATTACGGAAGGATGCTTGAAGACGGTGCGGATTTGATATTGGTATCGGGTGGGCATTCAGTCTACGGTAACCAGGGAAATACAAATGAGGCCTTGGATATAAGGGCAGCCTTAGACCCATCTGGCCAGT
The DNA here is from genome assembly GCA_030669205.1 of Candidatus Parvarchaeota archaeon. Lineage (GTDB taxonomy): Archaea > Nanobdellota > Nanobdellia > JAFCGN01 > DAOVEB01 > DAOVEB01. The sequence goes on from DAOVEB010000031.1 coordinate 3,467, forward strand.
ACAGAGACAAAATACACCCAATGATAGGAATCAAGAGTGGTGGAGGTTACATAGACCTTCGTGGCATACGTTTCTCAGGAGTGCATGAGACAAGGAAGACGGGTGACGTGGCTCTAAGTGCAACAACATCCCTTGTGACAGCGAATATCGGAATTGACTCTTTTGGGGATTCTGACGTGCGGATATGGAGCCATGACACTGCGCATTCTCACAGATTTGGATTCAACGTGTGTGGGGGCATGAAAACTTTAGTAGTGGTATCTGCACAGGCAGGGCTACAGGATGAGATACCCGGGCTGCTTTGGACAAAGAAAGGAACAGCTTCTGCAAGAGGGTTCTCATACGTGTACGTTCCAGACAGAGTCGCTCAGGAGAAGAAGGGTCTCAAGGACGAAGTGATAGGTAGGGCAGTGATTAAGTTCTTCCCAGAAGGGTCACTCAAACCCTTTGCTCCAACTTATACTTCAGTACCAGATGTAGGCATCAGTTGAGAACTCTTGAGAAAAAGGCGCCAACAGCTGATTCGGTATATGTTGTCTCTATCTTGTCCACAAGCGAGCGCGAGTAATCCAAGACATCCTTTTTCTCTTCAACCCTCCTAGAACTCCTGAAGCGTCTGCCTCCGCCTGTTTTCTCGGCGTCGAAGTCACTGTCCCATATGTACTGCCACTCCTCGTCGATGTCTGCGAGCTTTTCCATCTCCTTGAAGACCGATTTGCAAAACGTTGTGAGTGGGACCTTGCACTTCCTCAAAGTCATCATAACATCCCTGCGGGTCTGGTCAAAGAGCTTCTCCGCACCCTTGTCCATCTCCCCCCTCTTCTTCCGCCTGTAGTAGGTGATTGACCCGCCCTCTGCGAACGGATGCGGTATCTCCTGCGGCTCGTGCATCCAGCCGAGCTTGTAAGCTATGTTGGCCATAAGCTTAGCCGAAGTATCTGAAATATTGAGCAGTTTTGCAACTCCGCCCATACTCATTCTCTGCGTGTCCTTGAAGCCGTACTCCATTGCAAGAACAAGACGGTCCAACGTGAAGCTATTTGCATTCATCTCACTGAACCTCAGCTCCTCGTCGAGGTCGTCGATTCCCTGCTCGTGGCAGAAGTCGTGCAATGATTGGAAGCCACCGAACATCCTAGCTGTCTCGTAAGCGGTGTTTCCCTCCTTGATAGCCTTTAGGCCGACCAGTGCTTCGATTCCAACGGTCTTCCTCTGGCCGACCCATTCATACCTGTTTTTTGGACCAGTTCCAATCCTCCACTCTCCCAAGTTCTCAACTGATTCAACCCTTATTGGGTCGCACCTAGCGCCGAACTTGCAATCCTCACCCCCTGCGTTGCAGGACTCGAAAGGATAGAGTGGGACAGCGCACCTGCGCTCCACCATATCCTCCTTCAGTTCGAGAAGCAATTCAAGTGTTTCCTCCACATTTTTAAGCGAGCGTTGTGAAGGTGAATACTCGGTGACGCCGTGCTCAAGTGTGACGAGAGTTGCACTCCCACATCTGCCAAAGTCATTGTCCCTGTCTGTGAGTAGCACATAGGCGTCGAGCTGCAGGGAAACATCATCCAATCCCTTGCTGACCTTGAACTCCTCGGGCACCCATTTCCCGTTCACCTTTCTGTAGAGATCTGGTACTCCAAACAGGCCCAGACCATCCGCCATCGGCATCTCCTTATCAAAGTCTATCAGCTTTGCCTCAACATAGAACTCCTTGAGAGCCTTTTTAGGGTTCTCACTTTCTTTTATAATACTTCGAATGCGTTCTGCCTCAATCCCAGCCTTTTTGTCAGCGAAGTGCTCGAACCTCAGCCACGCCTCTGCCTCTGCGCGTTTGTTACCCTTAACTTTCTTCTCAACAAGGCCAACCTTTGGTTCCATCTGGCTCCCAAACACATAATATTTGAAGAATTCCTTGCCCGTGTCCCCAAAGGACCTGTGAATCGGATTCAGCCCCAGCATCTCGTCCACAAACGATTTGTCGATTAGTCCTACCCCAATCATCCTGTCTATATGAGGTTCAATACCACTCGGACCAACCACATACTCCACAAATGCCCTGTCGACCAGGCCTGATTTGACCATTTTATCTATGAACAGTGTGTCACTAATATATACTCTCTCAACCTCAACAGCCTTTGAGTAGAGACGGTGGTAGTCTGTATCAGCTTCTACAGCCAGGATATCTGCAGTGCCTTTGTAGGGCCTCCTGCCCAATATATTCCCAAAGAATGAGTATGCCTGGCAATTTGAAAAGTTACAGAGCTCTGTGACGCTTACCAACTCGTCCCTTTTCTTGAAGATTTCATCAGCAGCTTTCATCGTCTGCGCCTGTAGGCTGTAAAGTCTCTCCACTCCTTGTCCATCGCCCTGATTCCCGCATCTCTGTCGCGCTCACTGGACTTGTCATCTTTTGGCATGTACTCGTCGAGGGTCTCCTGCACGTAGATGACTTTTGGTGTCGAATCGCCGGACTTCGAGCGAGGTTCAAACATATCATCACTAATCAATGAGGAATAATTTATAAAGTTAACCTTTCATGACAGCTACAGGCACCATGCGAGCGACCATTGTCGAGATTCCTGCGCCGTCAACGCTTCTAACGACCTCGTCCACGTCCTTGTAGACCTCCGGCGCCTCCTCTGCAAAGACCTTTGGATGCGTTGCGCGCGACACAATGCCTTTGCTCGCAAGCGCTTCCTTGACCCTGTCGCCCCGGAACCTCTTTATCGCAGCTGTGCGCGACATGGTCCTGCCCGCTCCGTGGCAGGTCGAGCCATAGGTGTCAATCATCGCCCTCTCTGTGCCGACAAGGATGTAGGAGGCTGTGCCCATGCTGCCTGCTATGAGAACCGGCTGCCCCACGTCCCTGTAGGCCCCGGGCACTCCGTCTGCACCCGGGCCGAAGGCGCGTGTTGCCCCCTTCCTGTGCACGTACAGCTCCCTGTTTCCGTGCACCTCGAGCTTGCAGATGTTGTGTGCAACGTTGTATATGGTGTCCATGCCCATGGAGTGCCAGTCCCTGTGCATGACCTTTTCAAAGCACTTGCGCACCCAGTGGGCAATCATCAGCCGGTTTGCGAATGCAAAGTTAACAGCGCACTTCATCGCGGAAAAGTAAGCCTGACCCTCCCCGCTATTTGCAGGGGCGCAGGCCAGCTGCTGGTCAGGCAGCCAGATGTTGTACTTCTTGGAAGCCGAGGAGTGGACCTTCAGGTAGTCTGTGCAGATCTGGTGTCCGAGTCCGCGCGAACCCGTGTGGAGCATCACTACAACCTGATTCACGTCGGTTATGCCAAAACGCTTGGCCACATGCACGTCGTATATCTTGTCAACGCGCTGTATCTCGACGAAGTGGTTGCCTGCACCGAGCGTGCCCAGTTGACCTTTTCCCCTCGCCTTTGCCTTCTGGCTGACAAAGGATGTGTCCTCAGAGAACATGTTCCCCTCCTCCTCCATGTGCAGGAGGTCATCCTTGGTCCCGCAACCGTTCTCAACAACCCATACCGCCCCGTCGCGCAGAACACCGTCAAGCTGCGAATCGCTCAGCTTGGCCTTGTTGCCGACACCAACACCTGCTGGTATTGTCTGGAACATCAAGTCGATTAGTCTCTCCTTGTACCTCTCTATGTCCTCTATGTGGAGGTCCGAGCGCAGCATGTGGATGCCGCAGTTTATGTCGAAACCTGTCATACCTGCAGAGATGACGCCTTTCTCCGCGTCAAAGGCACCAATTGCACCAACTGGCAACCCATAACCCCAATGCATGTCGGGCATCGCGATGACTGGGTTTACAACCCCGGGAAGGCACGCAACATTGGTCAGCTGCTTGAAAGCTTCCTGCCCAATGGAATTTATTATCTTTTCAGAGCCGTAGGCTACTGCGTCCACCCTCATCTCCTTGCGTTCGGACTTTGGTATCCTCCACCTGTAACTATCAATTTTTTCCATCATATATCAACCGTAACAGTGGCTTTATATTCCTTCCCATGGCGGAAAACCGCAAAGTTGTGCAGGGATATGCCCTTGACTATGCACTCGAGCTTCTCTGCTGAGGCCGGCTCACCCCACAGCCTCGCAGCCAGCCTTGTCCCGCTGATTTCTACCTCTGCCTCTGAGAAGAACATGTTTTTGGTCTCAATCACAAAAACTATCTCAGAGAGGAAGTCATAGAGCAGCTCGCTTATGGTGGGTGACTCAAGGGAGATTTCAACGCGCTGCTCCGATGATATCGAGGAGCGCTCGTACATGACGGAGAACAGGGCCTGTGCAGAGCTCTCGAAAACCTCCTTCCAGTCGGAACCTGTTGCCTCAAAGGCAATGTCAGATACTATCCCCTCAACAAAGCGGTATGGCACAGGAATACTTTTAAGCGGGTCAATTTTAAATCTTTTTGAGTTGGTGAGATTAAGGTGAGAAACACCATTGCTTACTACAACGCGATCTCCGAGACGTATGATGAGCTTTACGGCGATGAACAAAGCGACAAGTTCTCTGCACTGGACTTGGTATATGGGGGCAGGGTGCTCGACGTCGGATGCGGAACCTCCCTGTTGACCAGACAACTGGAAGCGGAGCTGGTTGTTGGCGTCGACATCTCGATGGAGATGATACAAAAGGGCAGGGCGTCTGCTGTTAAGTATGTTGTTGCCACAGCTGAGAGCCTTCCGTTTAAGAACCATGCATTTGACTCAATTGTGTCCACAACAGTGCTTCAGGACGTGGCCAACCCGAAGGCAGCGCTCTCTGAGATGGTGAGGGTTGGGAAAAAAACCCTGGTATCCGTGCCGTCAAAGAGCAAGTTGGACCTGATGGGGCTTGCCAAGACGGCGAGAATCAAGCTGAAGGAGCACTTTACAGTTGGAAAGGACAGATTTTATATAATATAAAATGATATAACATTTAGTTATGTAATTGAGAGTCATACATTTGGAAGTTCCTAAGACCTTTCCAAACCCTCATCTCTGTCTCCAATGATATAACATAATGTAATATAGCAGGCTAGATATATGACACAATGTAATATAGTTGCAAGCGTTTCCCAGGTTTTTCCCTGTCAGTTCACTGCTTTTTCAGCAGATTCAACCCACACAAACGGGTTTGACAGGACTGCCCAAAAAAGCAGCGTGAGATGGTTTGAATCCGTGGTTTATCCAGTGGAATTTTGAGTTCCGGATCCGGACTCTGCGGATGGTTCCATGCAATGAGAAGCAAAATCGGTGCAGAACCTGCAACTATGATGTAGGCAGAGGCTACAGATATGGATATGTAGGCCAGGCTTATGGAGAGGATGTGAGATGAAATCTGGAAAAATCTCCAAGTTGGCTGCGACAAACGCAAAAAAACCAGAGTCTAGGTCCTACATCTCACATCCCGGACGGATTCCATCTCAAGAGAACATCATTTGAGAAAACGACTTTCGCACGGTGGAAACCTGGTCTGGAGCATGCAAAGCACGCACAGCCGGGCACCCCTATTCATGCCTTTTGGGGACCTTCCAAAGGGCACTGGAATCTCCGGATTTCCATCTCAGTACCTACAAAAGCCAGGAAGTTTTGTCTCATACCAGCTTGTAGGTCGATATATGTGTAGGGACGGGCTACATCCCGCATCTGTGCTTTTTCTGCGAGAGTTCGAAGTCCGAACCTCTGTGAAGGAAATCGAAAAGGCGCCGAGGGTGAGACTTTCGAGGTTTTGCCCATTCGAACTCACGCCTCCTTGAGGAGACAGGCTTTCAAGGCCTGCGCGTTAGACCACTCCGCCACCTCGGCACCGGTTGCATTACTTTTTTGCTGTTTTTTAACCTTTTCCTGGAACATGTTGGAAGTCGTCTAAACCTGAACCATTCGGGACGAAGTTTCAAAATCGGTGATATGTAGGCTGTGGTATAGGGTGGAAAATCAGGGCCTGAATTTGCTCTGGAAGCCCAGACACAAATTGTTGGCTGATTTCGGGCCTTCTGAGAAGGGTTCTTCGGAAACCCGGATTTCACCCTTTTTTTAGTCGGTTCCTCAAAAGGAGTAGGAACTGGCCAACATGTTTAAAAATCGGTAGGTGTAAATGGTCAATATGGTCCGACTGGCTGTTGAGGACTCCAGGGCCGCCTGGAAGGTCTTGGTTGAGGTGCTCAGGGGCAACAACACCATGACAGCTGTGAAGAAAAGTCTCAGGATAACCCATCCCTCGACCCTTGAACAGCTCCAGAGGCTTGAGAAAAACGGTTACATCACGGGTGAGAGGCAGGGAAGGCAGAAGTTCTACACCATGAACTGGGCCGGTTTCAAGAACTTCATGCTCCTAGAGCTGGTTGAGCCAAAGGCGGATGCCAAGGTTCAGAATCTGATAGACAAACTGAAGATAGAACACAACATCGACGGTCTGATAGAGAAATATTTCCGGTTCATCGTGCTCGGCGGGGTGCTCAATTTTGTCATCGAACTTTCCGTGGACGGAAAAAGCATGAGTGTTGAAGAGATGGCAAAGATGAACGATGACCCCTATGAGTACGAGAGGATTGTTGAGGAGGCGAGGAAAAACGTGCTCGGCTCGGAGTTCGCAGAACTGTACAAAAAAAATGAGTACTCCACCTCGACGGTGGGGGAAGCGATGGAAAGATTCTTTAATAGCATGGTCTCGTTTTCCAGCACAATCATGATGGATATCAAGGACAAGAAAGTCAGGGAGGATGACCTTGAACCAGAGTTCTTTGAGTTCTGCAAATCACTAAACGAGATATCCAAATCTATGACGACCCAAGGGATCTACAGGAACTCGCTCTTTGAGAAACTCATCCAGTTCTATATAAAGAAGGAGTCAAAAAATCTGATGCACAGAACCAGAAGATTCTTTGGAAAGTAGTATAATACATATTGTTACCCTTAAGAGAGCATCCCATCCCGGAGATAGTAACATTTTTATTTGCGAATCTTGTCGGTTTTGCAGTATGGCTAGGGTTATAGGCGTTTTCTCTGGAAAGGGCGGCGTAGGAAAGACAACAGCCGTTGTCAACATCGGTGCCACGCTTGCCTATGACTTTGACAAGAGTGTGACAGTCGTGGACACAAACACGTCCTCCTCCTGTCTCAGCCTTCACCTTGGGATGCATTACTCGCCTCTCACAATAAACCACCTATTGAAAAAAGAGGCAAAGTATGAGGACGTTGTGGAAACCCACGGCTCGGGAATGAACGTCATCCCAGCATCCATCAGGCTCAACGATTCATTTGTTGACATGTCCAACCTTCCAGACGTTGTGAAGGAGGCGTCAAAGACGTCAGAAATTGTGCTGTTGGACACGGCACCAAGCATAGGTAGTGAAACGCTTTGGTCACTCAAGTCCTGCGATGAGGCTGTTATAATAACAAATCCAGACCTGCCATCCGTTGTGGAGGCGTTGAAGATGATAAAGCTGGCAGATGAATACGACGTGAAGGTGCTTGGGGTTGTCATCAACAAGGTAAAGCGAAAGAACTCGCTTACCGTGGAGGAGATAAAAAGGATATGCAACACCGAAGTAATCTCGTTGATTCCGCTTGACTTCAACGTTGAAGACAGCATAAAACAGAACATACCAATAGTGCACAACCGGCCATTTTCCCGCTCGTCGCTGGCGCTGAAGGAGCTGGCAGCTAAGATTGCGGGTGAAAGTTACAAGCCGACACCAATGGAAAGGTTCCGTTCAGTTTTGGGGGTTTAGAATGGAAAGGTTGAGGGAACTCATCGTATCAGGAGAAGGGGTGAAGGAGATAAAGGACATAGACGTGCACATCAACTCACTTTCCGAGATAAACTCAAGAACCAAAGAACTTCTCGCGACCCTCAACGAACTAAAAGGTGCAGGCGTTGAGTCGGTTATCCACGTTGACTCTAGTCAGGGAGTTATAAAGCTCAAGGGCGGCGATATGCTCGGGCTCGCAATGCAGAAGGATGCGACATTTGAGAGGGTCGAAAATGGTTTTCTCACAAAGGTTGCCATTGGCAACACCTCTATAGAAGCCGTCTTGAAGTCCATAGATGTCTTCAACATAGAGAGGGAAAAAAGAGCTTTCATCTTCTCTGACGCTGGGCTCAAAGCCAGGGATCTTTATGAGTTCATAGAACATGTGGGTTCAGTGGACACCAAACGCGTCGAACACTATTTCTACAACGGCGATTTTAGGAGATGGCTTGTGGTTGTAGAGAAAAAGGGACTGGCAGCATCTTTCAAGCGGCTTGAGAGCAAGGGTCTTCTGGGAAAGGAACTCAGGTCAAGGCTCATCCTCGCGACCAAAAACTACGTCAAGGGGCGGGTCAAGAAAGAGGTCAAGGAGAAGATAAAAAGAGAACTAAAGGAAAGGCTGCTTTCAGCAATGGAAGAGCTATAAAGGTCACTTCTTCTTTTTGGACTTCTTTTTCTTTCCAGACTTTGCTATGTCCCTCACCCCTCAATAACTCTTTTTGAGTCTCCTCTGCCTCATCAAGTTGTTCGCAAATTTTCTCGCGCGCTGTATCGAGGAAAATTTGCGTGAGAGCAGACGGGTCTTGTAACCAATGGCCTTTTTGAAGCACTCGACCATATAGTCGCCTCTGTTGTACTTCCAGACGTAAATGATATGTTTGACATCCTCGTATATTGCGATGGACTTTGTGTCTTTCTTCTTGACCCACCCAGAAGGGAGACTCGCCATAAAAAGTAAAACGTAGTCCTTATATTTAGATTTTGGGGTTGATTTTGCATGGAGCGAATACATGCGTTTGTCAGCGGCAGGGTGCAGGGTGTTTTCTTCAGAGCCCACACCAAAAGGTTTGCAGAAGCGAACCGGATAACCGGTTGGGTCCGCAACCTCAATAACAACAGGGTTGAGGTGGTCGCAGAAGGGGATGAAGGGGATATAAGGAACTTTCTGGATTTCCTGCATAGGGGTTCACCCGCGTCAGATGTGAAGAGGGTGGAAGTGAAAAAGGAGAAATACACGGGAGAGCTCACCGGCTTCTCGGTCAGATATCTTTAAAACACAGGTTTGGTTTTCAAATTTGATGGTCACAGCTGGGGAGGTCTTCAAAAGGCTTTCAAAGCTCTATGAAATTAAGATATGGTGGCGTGAGATG
>DAOVEB010000061.1 GCA_030669205.1 Candidatus Parvarchaeota archaeon
GATTTGGTTGGACCTCCACACCATGCGCACAATAGTTTTGAAAGGTCCTGAAGGAGAGCAACTATAATTCTAATCAGTATTAGTTAACAAAACACATAAATTCCCTCCCATCCTATAATCTACCATGGTAGACGTAGTCCAGGTGCCGATTTACCCGGAGATACCGTGGCTGCTCTACTTCGTGATCGGCTGGATAATGATTATAATCGTTGGAATCTCGATTTTCCTGCTCTTTTTCTTCAAGAGGGATTTCAAGGAGATATTATCAAAGGTGGTCAGGATGGAGGGCAACATAAACAAGGTCAACACCTCGCTCTCGCACGTCGGAGGCTGGATAAAGAAGTTCAGCGTAATTGAACCGAAGCTGAAGAAGATAGAGGACTACCTCACGGATGAAGTGGAAAAGGAGATGGAGATTCAGTTGCGGGGGCATGTGGAGGACATAAGGCAGTACGTTGACGCGCAGATGGACAAGCGCACAGGCGACCTCGCGCGTTTTTTCCTCTTCAGCATCTTTGAGGACATCTCGTCTGAGGAGAATCCTGCGATTGTTGAGAAGCGGCTTGGGGATTTGAGACTGTTCGTCAAGTTCAACAAGAACAAGGGCTACTGGAACGAAGAGCTGCAGAACACTATCAACGAGTTCCTAAAAGATATGGAGAAGCGCTGGAAGGACAAGGACAGGGAGATATCCGCACTCTACTCTGAGGAGATGGACAAACAGGCCAAAAACGGCAAAGAATAAATCTCCGGAAGGTTTCTATACAGTTATGGCTAGCGTGTTCCAGATCCCAATATTTGTTGCAGACTCCTGGTTCGTCTTGCTCATCTACGGCACGGTTGTGGCCGCGGTTCTCGGCGCAGCCACTTTCATCTGGTTCTACTTTAGGAGGAATTTGAACCAGGTTGGAGCAAAGGTCAACAGGCTGGAGACCAAGGTCAAGGAAATTGAAGGCCCGTGGCCAGAGGCGAATGAGATACGCGAGCGGGTGCTCCATATGGAGGACTACCTCCAGCACTTTAGCAAAGGGGTTGAGAAGGAGCTCTCGCATTTGCAGAGCCACGTGCTGTCCGAGGGCGAGTCGGGTATGAGGAACCTGAGGAAGGATTTGCTTTCAAAGCTCACAGATGGTCTGACACACAACGAGATGAAGGTTTCGCGCTTGAGTGCTGGGCTCAGCGAGCTGAGGAGAGAGATTGGCTCGCAGGCGAAGGAGAGCAAGAAGTCGGCGAAGAAGACCAGCAAGCGGTTCAAGGAAATCATGGGGATGTACATGTTTATGATGTTGGAGGAGTTGAGGGACGTGAAGGATGAGGATACTGTGGACATGAGGCTCAGGAACATACGGACATTCCGCTCCTTTGCGAGGAAGCAGCGGTGGTGGGACAAGAAGATGCAGGAGAATCTGCTGGACACAATGCGCGACATGGAGAGGAAGTCTGGAGGCCTCTCACCGCTTTACTCCATGTTCATCGACGAAATTAGAAAAAGTTAAAAGATGTAGTCAGGTTCGCGATTTAGCCTCTCTTCTGCACCCGCCATCTCCCTTTCGAACTCTTCGAGCAGTTCGGGCTGGTTTTCCATTATACACTCGACATTTCTTTCAAACTCCTTGCTTATCTCCTTTTTTCGTTCTTCCCCAAGGAGCTCCCCCAAGTGCGTGAGCAGGATGGACTTTGCAAACCTCCTGGTACAGTCGTTGTACTGCCAGAGCGCATTGAAGAGGGCCTCAGACTTGGAGGTGCAACTGAAACCCATTGGGTCACGGGCCATGTATCCTACCAGAAGCAACTTCTCAAGGGTTTTTCTTCCAAAGTCGGCTTCAATGACGTAAAGGCCCATTATGTGGTCCAACTCGTCCAGGTTGACAAATCCTCTGCCGTAGGTGGAAAGTGCGTAGAAAACTCTGAGCTCTTCCATAGTCACATCCGTTCAAACAGGACTCCTTTCTCCTCGAGCGAGACATAGAAGTTATAGCGCAAATCAACATGCTCCTGTATCTCTGCGATTTCTTCCTTGTTCAGGTCCTTGAACCTGCCCTGGTGCTTGAGGTACTCTGTTACAGGCAGTCGCTTTGTGAGCTTTGTTGTCATCGTGAACTTCCCGTCGACTATCTCGTACAACGGGAAGAAGCCGGTTTTCACAGCCAGCTTGCATATCTCTATGGTCATGTCCGACCTTATCTTCCAACCTATTACGCACGGTGAAATCACGTGCACGAACGCTGGACCCTTAACAGCGATTGCTTTGGAAACCTTGCGGTGAAGGTCCTTCCAGTTGTGGGGTGAGGCTGTTGCAACATAGGGGATTCCGTGCGCTGCTGCGATGAGGGCAATCGGCTTCTTCCACGTCTCCTTGCCGTGGATTAGCTTCCCGTATGGTGTGGTGGTTGTCCACGCGTGCTTCGGTGTTCCCGCGCTGCGCTGTATTCCTGTGTTCATGTAGGCCTCGTTGTCGTAGAGGATGTAGCAGATATCGTGTCCTCTCTCCAGCATGCCGCTGAGAGCTTGGAAACCGATGTCGAAGGTTCCACCGTCACCGGCTATTGCAACCACGTTCGCTTTCGGGTTCGCCTCCTTGACACCTGACGCAACAGCAGCCGCGTTCTCGAATGCGCAGTGTATCCAAGGGAGTTGCCACGCTGTGTTGGGGTAGAGGGTTGATACGACCTCCATGCAACCAGTTGCCTGGCACACTATTGTGTTTTTTGGGAAAGCCTTGGTCACGATGCGCATGACTATTGCAGAACCGCAGCCAGCGCATGCCTTGTGCCCTGAAGCGAACAGTTCCTTTTCAGGAAGACCGGCTATCATCTGCTCACCTCCTTGCCAAAGACATCGAGCCATAACGTCCCTCCTTCATCCGCATTTTTTATCACGTTCTCTATGTCGTCAGGTGTTATGTCCCTGCCACCTAGGCCTGCGATGAAACCGGTGATTGTGGCGTTGGAGTTGCGCAGCGCCGAGTTGACCTCTGTGAAAATCGGGCCATGGTTTCCAAATGAGAATGCACGGTCGATCACGCAGATGTTCTCGGCTTTTGCGCACGCCTTTTTGACTTCCTTTTCAGGGAACGGCCTGAAGGAGCGTATGCGCAGA
>DAOVEB010000001.1 GCA_030669205.1 Candidatus Parvarchaeota archaeon
GGGTTTCATAGACATCTTTGAGGAGAGGCCTCTTGGAGTCCTGAGTCAGGATGAGATGAGGTTCTATGAGAAGATAGCGAGGGCGCATGGATTTGTACTTCCCGGTTTCCGGCGCGTGAAACTCTGCATAAAAAACCTTGAGACGCTCGGCTTTCTCATCAACAGGAAAAGGTATGAGAAGGGTGAGATATATACAGTCCATCCACGGATAGTTGCTGCTCTGAAAAAAGAGCAAAACAACAAGATTTTTAACAATGCCTCTAAAGGTGATTCGCATGGGCAAAAAGAGGAAAAAAAAGCCTAAGTACTGGTTCAACAAACCAGTATTTTACAACACACAGTTCCTGATTGTGGTTTATGTACTGTGCATGATACTATCCTGGTCCGTCCTTTTTACACTGCCTATGAACTGTGAAACAGTGAATCAGACGAGCTTCTTCGCAGAAGGGGGGGAGAGTTATATGGTGCAGAGCTGTACAAGCATCATGGGAAACGCTGTGCGGGTGGTGTATTTCAAATGATTCATATTGCCCTGATACCTGATGGTAACCGCAGGTTTGCAGAGAAAGCTGGAAAACCCGTGTTCTGGGGCCACGCGATGGGCATCGCCAAGATGCATAAGTTCATAGACTGGGTTCTGGAGAACGATGAGATAGATATGGTGTCCACATACGCCCTGTCCCATGAGAACCTCTCTAGACCAGAGGAGGAGAAGGAAAAACTATGGGACTACTACAAGGAGGAGTTTTTCGGGCTCAAAACAGACCAGAGGATAATCAACAACAAGGTGAAAGTAAGGGTAGTGGGAGACTCAAGTTTGTGGAGGGAAGATGTGAGGAAGGCTGCAGAAGAACTGGTGGAAGCCACATCAGGTTTCTCCAACAAGACGTTCAACATACTCCTCGTGTACTCAGGAAGAGACGAGGTTGAGGAAGCAATGAAAAAGGGTGGATTATCCGAGAACCTCATGGTACTCAGATCAGTCGACCTCATAATCAGGACGGGTGGGGAAAAAAGGCTCTCGGGTATGCTGCCGCTGCAGAGCGCGTATGCAGAGATATACTTCTCTGACTCGTTTTTTCCCGCGTTCACACGAGAGGAGTTCGAAAGTATAATAAAGTGGTTCAGCGAGAGAAAGAGAAAGTTTGGAAGGTGATACAATGCCAAAGGGAAAAAGAAAGCGGAAAACCCACTCAAAGATAAGATGTAAAAGGAAGAGTAAGTTCTCTGAAAGCAAGAAGAAGGGACGCTAAACCTCGCGAAGCAGCGGCTCTATCTCGGTCATGGCGTTGATGGGCTGGCCGTGGAACCTTGCCAATCTGGACAGGAGCTGTGAGTGCTCGGTGACCAGCCAACTGTACTCAACAAGTGAAATCTTGTCGGTTCGCATGAGGTGTGCTAAGACCTGTTTTCCTGTGAGTTCGTCCTCGCTCATCCTACTGGTAAGGCTGCGACCAAATAAAAGGTTTGTGGGAACCAAATTGCTTTTATTTGGAGGTTGTGACAGGTGGTTTATGGGAAAAACCAAGAACGTGCAGAAGATACTGGCGTCCAGGATGAGGAAGAAGACAAAGTGGAGGAGGCCCGGCACATACTCACTCATTGTCAAGGTTGAGGATGAGTTCACCGCAGAGGTGGGTGCTCTTGGTGAGATTCGATTCGCGTCGGGTTACTACGTCTACACGGGAAGCGCGATGAACGACGTGGAGTCAAGAATCAGATACCACCGCAAGAACAAGGATAAGCTCTACTACCACATAGACTACCTGCTGCACCACGCCAAACTATCAAACGTCCTAGTCCATAAGTCCAGGAGAAGGCTGGAGTGTAAGATAAATGGTGATATTATGGGGCTCAGGAACGCGACCCCAGTCAAAGGCTTCGGCTCAAGCGACTGCAGGTGTCCATGCCACTTGGTGTACTTCAAGAAAAATCCAATCAGAAAACTAAGGAGAATGTACCTCGGGCTGAGAGGAGAAACTATAAAAAGATGATGGAATTGTGTTGAATCACATGAAAACCACTGGCATAAAAAAATTAACTCCACTTCTCTTACTATTCCTTTTAGGGGGCGCAGAAGCAGTGCTCTCCATATCTCCATCTGTCAGTCCAGCCTCAATATACCCGAACTACGATGGCATAATCACCCTGACAATAGGTAGCACGACCCTGCAGAACGACGTCAGGGTAAATGTCCAGAGCAGTGAACTAACACTTGACAGGAGCACTTCGAACCTTGGCCAAATCCAGGAGAACGGGCAGCGCTCAGCCACGTTCAAGTTCACAGCTCCCTCCACAGCAGGGTTCTACACAGTGAACTTTGAAATTTCTTATGGGACCCAGAAAACATATCAGACAGTCGCGATTAACGTGATTGGCCAGCCCGAGTTTTCAATCACAGACAAGTCGCCGCAGACCATCTACTCTGGTCAGGAAAACAACCTGAACATCACTGTTGAGAATACGGGTTACAAGGACGTCACAAATGTGATATTCGAACTTGTTGTGCCAGAGCACTTCTCCGTCCTGAGCACAAACAGAAAATCCTTTGACACGCTGAACGTAGGAGACGAACAAATATTGGATTTCAACATATTCATTGACAGGGACGCAGTTCCTGGAACCTACGAGTTCACCTTCAACACCATCTACCCTGGAGGCACGGATACGCAGACTTTTCACATACCTGTAATAGGAGTCCCAAATCTGGAGATAGCCGGGGTCACATTTGACCCAGAGAGTGTCAAGGCAAACCAAGCTTTGACAATAGCTGTACGATTCGAAAATACAGGCACAGCAGAAGCAAAGAGCGTGAAGGTTTCTATGAACAACCCAACAATCATCGGGCAAAAAGAGGACTACTTGGGTTCAATGGACATAGACGACACTAGTTCTGCTGTCTTTGACATATACAGCCAGGCGCTGGCAGGAGAATACACTCTGAATATGGAGGTAAGATTCATGGACGAGTATGGCAACTCCTACTCGGATTTGTTCGCAGTTACTTTGCCTGTTTTAGCTGGGCAGACGGATGTAACAGAATATCTCTACCTCGTCATAGTTGTTCTTGTCATTCTGCTTGCCCACACATGGAGAAAGAAGAAGTAGGGTTTGAAGAGATGATTTTTAGACCATAATCATACTTGGTGAAACAATTATAAACCGACCATTGATAAGAAAACGAATATGTTAAAGATAGTTTTCAATAACATGATGAGGAGAAAACTCAGGACAGCCTTGGCAACGCTCGGAATCGTTCTTGGTGTCACTGTCCTGGTCTCCATTGTCTCAATATCAACAGGTATGACGCAGCAGTCATTAGACGCACTTGGCAAGTTGCAAGGGATACAGGTGATAAAAAAAGGTTCAATGGATCCAGTCATGAGCAGCATCCCAATAGAGTACGCGGATGAGATAAAAAGTATGACAGGTGTCCAAGCTGTTTCCAAACAGGTATGGGTGTGGGCGACCTCCATCGAAGGTCCCTCTGAAGGTTTCAGCCTTTCGAGCTTCTTCACAGCAGTGCTTGGGGTAGAACCCTCAGAGATGGGTCTCATCAAATCATCATATAGTGCCTCGCTCATAAAGGGGCGCCAGTTGGAGGCAGGAGACAGGTATGTCACTGTTGTAGGGAAGGACGTGGCAGACGAGCATAATAAGAGAGTTGGGAGTAACATCGAAATCAATGGTGTGGATTTCAAGATAGTTGGCATATTCCATGCTGGCTCGCGCTTCATCGACTCTCAGATGGTAATTCCAATAGACATCGCCAGGGAGATATCAGGATTCCCTAATGATAGGATATCGATGGCACAGGTCGAGCCAGAGAACCCAGAAGATGCGCAGAAATTAGCAAGGAAGATAGAGTTGAGAATGGATGACGTTGACGCCAAGACGCAGCAGGAGTTCTCCGAGGACATTGGCGAACTACTGGGAACAATGAAAACAGTACAGTGGCTTTTCTCCAGCATAGCTGCCATAGTTGGTGGAATAGGTGTGATGAACACAATGATAATGAGTGTTATGGAGAGGACTAAAGAGTTTGGAATGATGAAAGCGGTTGGGTGGACAAACAGGGATGTAATGAAGAACGTGCTGCTTGAATCCATAGTGATAGGCACGATTGGTGGAGTCATCGGCCTGTTGCTAGGTTTCATAGGCTCAATGGCAATAAACACAATGATAGGGGGATTGGCAATGGTCACAGTAGAGCTCGCAATGGAATCGTTTATCTTCGCAGTTGCGCTTGGGGCTCTTGGAGGGTTGTATCCGGCTTATCGGGCGTCGAAACTCAATCCAATAGAAGCGCTGAGGTATGAGGGATGATAGAGGTAAAGCACGTCTGGAAGAAGTACAACCCGGGCATGAAAAATGAGGTGGTTGCGCTAAAAGATATAAGCCTGAATATCGAAAGGGGTGAATTTGTATTCATCTCCGGACCATCGGGCTGTGGAAAATCCACACTCATGCATATAATAGGGTGTCTGGACAATCCGACGAGAGGGGAGGTCTACATGGATGATGTCAAGGTCTCATCCCTGAATGATGGGGAGCTCTCAAAAATCAGGAGAGATAAAATTGGATTCGTCTTCCAAGCCTTCAACCTCATCCCATCCCTAAACGCAATGGAGAACGTGATGCTTCCGATGATACTGGTTGCGACAAACAAGGAGGAACTCAGGAACCAGGCAAAGACACTTCTGGAAGCAGTCGGACTCGGACACAGATTGAAGCACAAGCCGAACCAGCTTTCAGGTGGTGAACAACAACGGGTGACAATAGCGCGCGCAATGCTCAACGATCCAGAGGTCATACTCGCGGACGAGCCAACTGGCGAACTCGACTCCAAGACAGGCGAGGGAATACTCAAGCTCCTAAAAAAGGTCAACAAGGAGAGGGGAACAACAGTTGTAGCAGTGTCCCACAACATGCTCACAAAAAAGTACTGCGACAGGCACCTGAAGCTCAAGGACGGGAAGATAGTGCGCTAAGGAAAGTACTTTTCCAACTTCTTCTTCATAATGTCCAGTTTGAGTGTCTTGTCAGTTTTTGACATCGATTCACCCTGTTCGGCTGCACTCAAACTGGCCCGGATTGCGTCTATGTTCTCCGGCACTGCATCCGACTCCTGATGCACATAGTACATGAGCATTATCTTGTTTCCCTTTGTTTTTATGGTGTCCTTGAGCAACACTATGTTCATTATGTCGTTCCTCGGCACGATGTCCAGGTCCCTTGCCATCTCAATGATAACTGACGTGGAGGGTGGTTTTCCCCTGTAGTTTCCAACCAACGCCAGGCGCGTCTCCTTCGCGAGCTTGTCCGTGACTGTGCCAGAGTCCGGTTTATCCTCTGTCTCCACAATCATCGCATGCTGGTGCATGGCTGTCATTGGAACCTTTCCACCAAAAGAGACTATGTCCACACCGGGCATTATGGTCTGAACATCTGGCGCGTGATGGGATGGCAGGCTGGTTGGCACATACGAGTTTATCGGACCTCTGCCGTCCTCTTTTGGGTCCGCTGCGCGCCTCGCAAGTATGACAAAAACCTCACTGAGCTTGTGAATCTCTGTAAGCGGCTTTAGGACCCTTATTATCCCTGTTGTGTTGCATGAGACCACGCGGAGTGATTCCTTTCCAACTGCACTGTCATAGTTTGCCCTGGCGTTGAACGACATACCGATATCAGCCTTTTCCCCCCCTTCAAATATCATGTGGAACTTCTGGCCTTTGTAGATCTTCTCTTTGTTGATTGCACCAACCTTACCAGGCGACGTGTCAACGATGATGTCAATGTCGCCGAATATCTCTGGCAAAGGCTTCGCCTTTATGCCAAAATCGGCGAACCTCTTCTGGGAAGCTGCGAAATCAAAGTTCTTGTCTGCGCAGAACATGTCATACCCCATACCAACAGCCTTCCGCGCGTTGGCATCTGGCGACGTCTTGGCAACGCCAATGAGTCTCATGTCGTTCTGTTGGGAAACGGCCCATGCAACCCTCTTCCCTATCGCACCAAAGCCGTTAACTCCGACTGAAATCATAGGAGTCCTCTAAGAAGAGAAAGGTATAAATAGTTTATGATTCCGTATTACCATATATTATAAAATATTATTATGTGCTTGTAAATGAAAAAAGCTGATTTTTCAAACAAAACAGTTCTCATGCGGGTAGACTGGAATCTCTCCTTGAACGGCGAGGAGGTCTCCCACAGCGACATAAGCGACGTGTCCAAGATCATGAAGAGCGTGACCACTATCCAGCACCTGTTCAAGCACGGTGCCAGAACAGTCCACATGATAACCCATCAGGGTAGGCCAGGTTCCAGAGGATTCACGTCAACAAAGTTCCACGCAGACGTGCTCTCAAGGGCGCTGAAACCGTACAACATACGTGTAGAATACGCCGGCGACTTCACAGAAGAGTTGAAGAATCTGGAACTGTGTCTGAAGAACCAGCGCGAAGGCCATGTTTATGTCTGGGACAACATAAGGAAACTGGCATACGAGAGCGAGGCGTTCAAGGATGTGGACCTGCTTGACCATGACACTGAAAAGGTCAGGTCCCTGGTTAACGCTCGGATGAAGGAAATCCCACTTGTCAAAGTGATAACCGAGCGCTGCAGACCTGAAGACACAGTCTACATAAATGACGCCTTTGCCACACATCACAGGGTGAGCCATCTCAGCATAGGCCCGCTTGGCATGTTCCTGAGAGACAACGGTTATGACTTTTTCTACGGGCCGACGTTCAACGACGAGCTGGCAAAGGTGAATCTGCTGAAAAGAGAGATGAACAGCAGCGAGACAAACTTCTTCTTTGGCGGAGCCAAGATAAAGGACTATGTCAAACTCATACCGAATCTCCTGAACAGCTATCCAGACTCCAACGTGTTCGCGTCAGGACCACTGGCGCTGGCACTTCTGAAGTTCGGTGAGGGTAGGGACATCGGGGACAGAAACCTTGACCTGATAGAGGAGGTGCATGGAAACGGCCTTGGAAAGGAGCTTGGACGGATTTATAAAAAACACAAGAACAGGATACATCTGCCGTCGAGCTTTATGGTGGTTGAAGGCAAGGTTGTAAGCGGTGAGGAAGTAGAGGTGGACATCGATTCGCTAAGTAACGCATTTGTGGTTGACATCGGCAACAAAACCATAAAGGACTATGAAGAAATCCTCAGGAGAAGGCATAGCTCAGTGAATCTGATAAACGGGGGCTGTGGCTTCCACGAAGGCGGGTTTGTAGACGGCACACTGAAGATATTTGAGCATACAAGGGACAACGGCTCATTTGTGGTTGTCATAGGCGGAGATGCAAACCTGACATGGAGCAACCATGCTGTGGACATAGATGAACCTGACATCAGGTCAATGGCGGGCAAGGCGTTCCTCAACGCCATAGTGCATGACGAGATACCACTAAAAAGGTTCATGGAAACGTAGAACTACGTTATTCTGTTGAAGAAGCACGCCCCTATTGCGAGCATTGTCAAGCAGAATACTGATAGAACTCCAAGACTCAGCGCAAGCGGATAGGTCGAAACTCCAAGCAAGACGCTTCTCATCCCATCAACCGCGTACGTTAGCGGGTCGATTGAGACAAAGAACATTAGAGGTGCTGGAAGATTTTCTATTGGGAAGAACGCTCCGCTCAGCATGAACATTGGCATGACGAGGAAGTTCATTATAAGCTGGAAGCCATGCGGGTCATCCATTTTGGAGGCAATCGCGAGACCCATCGAAACAAAGGTAACAGAAGTTATTACCATGATAACCAAGGCTATCGTAAGTCCAAAGATGGAAAACGGGACCATGCCAAAGGCTGTGACTACAAACAATACCAGAAGTCCTTGGAGTATCGACGTTGTCGCACCCCCCAACGCCTTACCTAACATAATAGACAGGCGTGACACGGGCGCAACAAGTATCTCCTTCAAGAAACCAAACTGTTTGTCCCAGAGAACAGAGACACCTGCAAAGATCGATGAGAACATTATAGTCATACAAACTATTCCGGGGGCCATGAAAGTTGTGTAGCTGGTGCCTGAAATCTCAACTATGTTGTTCAGTCCAAAACCCACTATAGCCAAAAAGAAGAAAGATTGTGCCAGTATACCCACAATGCGCGACTTCGCACGCCAGAACCGCTTCAGCTCCCTCAACCAGAGTGTATATATAGCCTGGAAAGTCATCTCCTCATCCTCGCCATCCTTCTTGCTCTGAATTTAGACATCTTGTCCGCTTTCTCCTCTCTTATTCTTCTGCCGGTGTAGTGCAGGAAAACGTCGTCAAGCGTGGGTTTCTGCATTTTTATTGAATCTATCTTGTCGCCCCCAACAGCTCTCATTATCTTTGGAAGAGATTTTTCCGCGTCTTTCACGCTCAGGCTCAGGCTTGAATTGAACTCCCTAATTTTGGTTGCAAACTTCTTCAGCTTAGATTTGAGTTTTTGCACGTCCTTGCCTTTCAAGACTATCAAATCCCCGCCAAGACTATTTTTCAGTTCTTCGGGTGTATCAAGTGCGATTATCTTACCATTGTCCATTATAGCGATTCTGTCGCAGAGTTTGTCCGCCTCTTCCATATAGTGCGTTGTCAGGATAACCGTAACACCATATTTTTTCTTGAGTTCGACTATATATTTCCAGATGACATGTCTTGTCTGCGGGTCCAGACCGAGTGTTGGTTCGTCAAGAAAAAGTACCTTTGGGTAATGCATCAAGCCGCGTGCTATCTCCAGTCTCCTTCGCATGCCACCTGAAAAAGTCTCGACAAGGGAGTCTGCTCTATCCTGCAAACTCACCATCTCGAGAACTTCCTCAATTTTGTCCTCGCGTTTCTTGCTGGACATACCGTACATCCGCGCGTGAAAGTCCAAGTTCTCACGGGCTGTCAGTTTCTCATCCAGGCTCGGGTCCTGAAATACGATTCCTATACACCCACGTATATCATAAGGCTCGGAACACACATCATATCCACAGACTTTTGCCTCACACTCGGTCGGCTTGAGAATGGTTGCGAGCACTGATATAATTGTAGTTTTCCCTGCACCGTTCGGACCAAGGAGCCCAAATATCTCACCCTTCCCAACGCTGAACGATATGTCGTCAACTGCGACCAGTCCGTTGAACTCCTTTCTCAGTTTCCTGACGTCAATTATTGCCATTATTCTGTAGAGTACAACCCAACAGGTTTAAAATATTTTGTTGGGAAAGCTTTTTATGTGAGTGGTTGGAAGAAAGGTGCATGAGACTGCTCTCCCTGTTCCTGCTCGTTGTGGCGCTTGGATGCACGACAATTGTTGCGGCAAACCCTGACCGCGGGGCGATAAACGACTCAATCGAGCTCCTCCTCAGGGAAGGTGTAATGGGTGAAGCTGAAGTGGAGTACATCCCTGAAAACACGGCCAGAGGGGACAGTTACTCGCTCTCTTACGAGTGGTGCACGGACAACGTCTGCAAAGTGCTCACAGACCTTCAGGTCTACTGGATGTCTAACTATGACAAGGCGCTGGTTCTCGAAATCTACACGCACTACAACGGAACTGTCATGAACTACACTGTTATTGGTGAAGACACGGTTTTGAGGTAATGATGGGTTTTTTCAGTTCGCTCTTCAAGAAAAGGCGTGTTCCTGTAGAGGAGAAGGTTGACATCCACAAGAAGATAGAATCTCTCCAGTCAACACCAAAGCAATTTGTCAAGATGTTTGATGAGATAAAAGACAGGACTACCAAGGCTTTGAAGGAGCTGGAAGGTGCTGAGTTCAAGGAAGAGATAGACTCCAGACTGAGAAAGATGATAGACGGCTCAAGAAAAGCTTTTGTGACCAAGATGAGGGGCCATATAGAAAAGGTTGAATCAAGTCAAAGGCTGGATGAGTTCAGGGACGAGCTGAAGAGATTTCTGGAGAGGTCCAACAAAGAGATGGTGCGCTATGCTGACAGGGTCGCGCTTGGCTTTGACAGAGAACTCCGCACATTTTCGTCGAGGATGGCGAAGTTCAACGACGTATCTGAAAGGACTGAAGGTCTCATAAAAAGAAATGATGATGAATTGAACTCGCTTCTGTCAGAGGTCGAAAACAAACGAACCCTGGACAGGTTGAAGGGGGAGAGGGAAAGGATAAAGGCCGGGTTGGAAAGAACTCTCAAGGTAATAATGGTCAAGAAAAGGCAGCTGCAATCAACAAATGAAGAGATGAAGACCCTTGAGTCAGGCAACAAGGCCTCCAAACAGGCGACTCTGAAGAGGGAGTTGGAAAAGCTCAAGGCAGAGAGAAATGGGGTTGTAGGGGTGATAAGGCTGTTCAAAACAGGGGTTGAAAAGGGGCTGAGGGACTACATGCGGGGTATAGAGACCACAGCAATGCACAGTGCCATCAAAGATTTTCTTGAGAGTCCGGAGAGCCTCAGGGAGGTCGAACTTTTGACAGTTGCAGTATCGGACATGATTTCAATCGTGAAAAAGGGGGATATCCACCTGACAAGCAAGAGGAGGAAGAAACTCATGAAGGCGGCTGACATGGACATAAAACAGCTTTTCAAATCTCTCGCCAAGGTTGAAGATGAGATCTCTGCCAAAGAGGGGGTGCTCAAGGTCTTGGGTTTCTCGTCCGTACGCGCTGAACTCAAAGGAAGGGCAAGCAACCTCACATCCGATATAAGGGAGCTGGAGAGTTCGGTGAAATCGCTCGAAAAGAGGAAAAGTGACGCCAGAAAGGCAGAACTCAAGCTGATAAAAGAAACTCAAAAAGAATAAAAAAACGCCCAGAACCCCTCCTAGGCGTGTAGAACAAAATAAAGTCTCTTCCATTAAAAACTTTTCTGTAATCGGACACTAAAGTTATATAGCCGGAGCAACACCAATGGACCATGGTGAAGGCCATAATTGCCATCATCGCAGCCATAATAGTTGTGACTGGTGTTATCTTCGCTGCAGACGCCATGCTAAACCAGTATGGCCTGGACCTGAGCTCTCTGCTCAACATCCTGTTCGCGTCCATGTCAGCAAGCGACGTGAACGCCATGGAGTTCGATGATGTCAACTCGTCGATGATTGGCGGGGAAACTTACGAGACCCTGAGCAACGAAAAGGAGCAGCTCGAAGACGCCTTCGAGTATGCGAGGCCCACGATAGATGAACTGAACAATGACACAGAACTCACCAGCGCAATGATGGAGGCGCTTGGCGAGTACTACGTCGTCTATCTCTACTCCGTTGTGCGCGAACCCATAGAGTTCAAGGTCTTTGAATGGACCATAATATTCGAGAACGGGCTTGTTACCGGCTTTGAGGACGGCAAGACAGTTGAAATCCCCAATGTCCAGATAGTAGCTGACCACGAAATAGTCGGGCAGCTCCTCGCACAGAACTGCACCCAGAGCGAGATAATAGGATGGGTGGAGGAGCAGAGGATAATTGTAAGTCCCATAACTGAGGTAGGTAGGGTCCTCCAGGTCCTGCCAACAATCCTCGAAAGACTTGACATATAAAAAGCACTCAGAAGCCGTCATCTTCTGACAGATGCTTGCGTTCCTCTTTCTCTGCCCGGTTCTTCATGCGGTGGAACAACGCAACAGCAACTCCCACAACAAAACCCGCAAAATGTGACATGTGCGCAACGTTGTCAGCTGCCACAAAGTTAAGGAGGAACTCACCCGCTGCGAGCAGTGGTCCAGCTATCCTCACAGGCATAGGTATGGCAAATGCTCCTATTGGGAAGAGCACCTTTGCGCGCGGGATAAGTATAAAGGCTGCTGCTATAAGAGCATAGATATAGTCAGAAATTCCCACAACAATCACCCCAGGATACATCAGCCTGAATGTGACATCAGAAACAGCCACAGAGAACATCAGAAGTATCAGCGTGAACCTCTGCCCAAATCTCAGCTCAACCAGGTTTCCAAAGATAAAGATGTTGAGCAGGTTGTAAAAGAGGTGGAGGGGATTGGCATGGACAAGGGAGGAGAGCAGTGGTATCGGTGCCAGATATCTGTTCAGCGGTGTGAGGTAAACCACCAGACATGCAACTATGAGCGAGACCGTGACCTTCCCAAGGTGAATCTCTATTTCCTCTGAATGGAACTCAATATCTTCCATAGAAGCATATCACTTATATAGATAAAAAAGGCTTTCCATTGGCGTGGAGATAGTTGGTGGGTCCTTTGCGCGCAGGATTGCTGAGTACCTGAAAATCAGATATATCCCACTCGAGTTGAGAGTATTCCCGGACAAGGAGGTGTGCCCCAGGGTGGTGGGTGAGGTCGGGAAGGAAACAATTCTGGCGCTCAGGATGGAGGTGGACCCCAACAACTACCTGACAAAACTCCTTCTCACAGCCAGCACTCTGAGGGATTCAGGTGCCCAGAAGATAACGTGCGTTGTCCCATATCTCATCTACGCCAGACAAGACAAGGTATTCAAAGAAGGAGAATCTTACAGTCTAAAATATATGCTCGACTCTTTGTACAGCGCGGGCGTCGATGAAGTGATAACCGTGAACAGCCATGCGCAGAGGTGGAAGAGGGAGATAAACATATCCAAGTGCAAGGTGTACAACCTCAACGCGATGCCTGTGATAGCAAAAGCTGTAGATGACTTCGACTTCGTGATGGGACCTGACGCTGGCACGGAGAGGTGGGTGAAGGAGATAGGTGAGATGAACAAGGTTCCGTATGGCCACTTCAGCAAGGTCAGGGATCGTGAGACAGGGGATATTGAGATGTCAGGCGAGTCGGGACTCAAGGGGATGGATGTCCTCATAGTCGACGACATAATATCTTCAGGCAAAACCATACTCAAGGCTGTGGAGAATGTGAAAAAATCTGGTGCGGAGAAGATATGGGTCGCAACCGTGCATGGTCTATTTCTGGGTGAATCGCTCAGCGACCTGGAAAGTTTGTGTGATGGCGTCTTTGCGACCAACACACTCCCACACGATGCAAAAGAAATAGACATAATTCCGCTGATTTGCGGAAAGATTAAATCGTAGTTCGCTCTTCTAAAATCTGGTGATGAACCATGGGCAACGTAATTGAGAATGTTATGAAACTGAAGAATATGAGCGAACTTATGGTGGACCTGGCTTATTCAGCGGTCTTCCTGCGGGACAAACGCATCTCAGAAGAGGTGGTGAAGATGCAGAAGCAGGTAGATACAGTCATGGCGGATACGCTAAAACACATATTCAAAGTCAGGGGGTCTGAGGACCAGCAGGTCAGGATGGTGGAATTCATAGACTACATCACAGATATCACAAAGACAACAGCACATATGGCTCAGCTGGTTCAGAAGGGCTCGATACCGGATTATATGAAGGATATATTATCAGAAACGGACAAACGGGTGATGACTTTCGATGTGAAAAAGGGTTCTGCACTTGCGAACAAGTCGGTGGGTAAATCCGTTGTCAGGTCGCGCACAGGCGCTAATATAATAAGCGTTAGAAGAGGCGAGGAATGGATTTTCAGCATAGACAAAGAGACAGTACTCAAGGCAGGAGACATGGTTGTGGTAGTTGGCAACAAGGAGTCAGAGTCCCTGTTAAAGAAGTTCGCTGATGGCCGGATAAAGGGAGTTTAGTTCGATTAAAGCGGGAAGTTATCTCAACCATAAAACTAATCCAACCATGAGTGGTCTATAACTGGATACGGGATATGATATGAACAAGGACTTCAAGGAAATATTCTCTTCCCAGGTTATCTCTATAGTTGGGGGGGCGGTTGCTGGTATTGCCCTCTCTGTTTTTACCAATAGATTAGAGGTGGTTCCGGGGCTGCTCGTACTTCTGCCCGGATTCTTGGGTATGAGAGGGAATATAAGTGGTTCCTTGTCAGCGCGGCTCGGCTCGGCAATGCACCTTGGCAAACTGAAACCAAAACTGAAGAACACCAAGATTCTCAGAGAGAACATACTCGCAACACTTGTACTTGCAATTGTTGTTAGCACTTTTTTGGGTTTGATTGCTTATGCTTTCACAAGGTTTGCTTTCGGAATTGATTTTCCTAAAATAATACTCGTATCTGTCCTGGCGGGACTGATATCAAACTTCATACAGATGCCACTAACAGTCTTGGCCTCATTCTATCTCTATTCACGTGGTCATGACCCTGACAATATAATGGGTCCCTACATAACAACACTGGGAGATATTGTCAGCGTAGCATCATTATTGGCTGTGATACTGGTGATAGCGTGAGGCACAGATTATTCGCGAAAATAGTGAAGGAGAGTCTAAAGGCGATTATCCTAGCGTCGCTTATCAGCTCGGTCGGGGGCTTTGGTTTGCAGAGCGTTGAGCAGAAGATATTCACCATTGTACCTTTGTTGATACTATTCCCAACACTGAACAATATGGTCGGCGGCTTTGGTACGGTAATCTCATCAAAGTTCACCAGCCTACTTTATGAAGGTAGGATAAGGGGTAAGCTTTCGCGCTCCAAGCCACTAAGGGATATGTTCAGGACAGTAACCATGGTTGTTCTGATATCTTCCCTTCTTGTTGCCGGAGTCGTCTATCTCGCATCTTATTTTATGGGCTCCAACCCAACATCAAGCACAGTAGTCAAATTACTCATCATATCAGTTGTATCCACATCTTTTATCTTCCTGATAATTTCAGTTATTGCAGTTGTCGGCGGTATCTACATACACAAGCATCAGCAAGACCCAGACAACTTTCTCATCCCGTTAACAACGTCAATAGCTGACCTTGGAACCATGGTCATATTTACACTCCTTGTCATGGTGCTCTTCTGATTACTTCCTCTTCGGCCTTCCCAGAATCTGCTTGAACGCTTCCGAGCGCCATGCGTTGTAGAAGAAAAATCCTATGACGAGCCAGATGGCGCCGATGAGAAGCGCTGACTGGTCCAAGAATGGTATGAGCAGGAGCGGCGCAACAATGCCAAAGTAAGAGGAGTAGGGATAAAGTGGGACCTTGTAGAACCTCTTCATTACCGTCTTAACAGGTTTCCTGCGGAGTGTTATTACAGACATGCAAACCATTGACACAACCAACATATACGAGAAGTTTGAAACAGATGCAATTGAGGTGGCGGTGCCGGAGAAAATGAGTAACATAGCCACAACAGAAGACAGAACTATCGCATAAACCGGGCTGTCCTTTTTGGACAGTTTGGAAAACACGTTTGGCAGAAAGCCGTCGCGCGCGAGCGCGTATGCATTTCTGGATGCGGCCATGAGGCCGATGTTCAGAGATGACAGGATTGCAAACAGCGCTGCTGCAAACAGGGCGAGCCTCATAATGTCTGTTCTGAAAAACTGGAGCAGCGCTGTATCCGGGTTGGTGATGGCACTGTGGTCCACCGCACCAGCAAAGACCAGTGAAAACGAGATGTACAGGGCGCCAGAAATAATGACGGACCATATGAGAGCTTTGGGTATGTTCTTTGTGGGATTCTTCACCTCGGCTGAGATGGTTGTTATTGTTTCAAATCCCACGTAGCACAGGAAAACCAGACTGGTCGCAGGAAGCAGAGCCAGTACCCCATTTGGAAAGATATTCGAGAAGTTGGAAAGGTCGAAGAAAGAGGCCCCCCTGACTGTAAATACGCAAAATATGACGATTAAAACGACTGTGAGCAACTTCTCTATCTCGATTACGCTCCTTATACCAGTCAGATTTACGACTGAAAAGATGGCGAGGGTTGCAATCGCGACTAGAAATGGTGATATTGAGGTCCCGTTGGTCACGTAGAGTGCAAAGGCCACGGAGCAGAACCCTGCATAGGCTATGTTACCAAGCCATATAAGCCAGCCGATATAGTACGCAGACGAACCAAACGCCTCCTCTATAAATGAGTAACCCCCTCCCTCAACAGGGCTGAGAGAGGCCATCTCAGCGTAGTGCGTGGCAATCACAATGGCTATTATGAAGTTTATGACGAATGCAATGACCACTGACGGGCCTGTCAGTACAGTGGCTTCGCCCAGGAGAACGAAGATTCCCGCGCCAACTGTGGCTCCAACACCCAGCATGAGCAGGCCGAAGAAGCCGATTGTCTTGTTGAACTCCCTCTCCTTGATAAGAACCATTGGATTGTTTGTAGACCCGCCAGCAATATATTTGTATCGCTCTCCCAAGCCCATCAAAAAACATTTAAATATGCGTTAAACATCTGGGTTCAACCGGTGTTTGTCATGCCTGTTTGTGAGATTTGTGAGAACAACTCAATCGAGGTTTTCGAGTGTAAGAAGTGCGGTGTGAAGTTCTGCAGCAAGTGCGGAGACAGTGAGAGGGATATATGTGAAGACTGCCTCGACTATGAGAACGCTTACCATTCTGGAATGTCGGGGGATGAAGAATCCTCCGACTAATCAATTTTTTTCTTTCAAAAAGCTTTATAACTTGGAAGCCCTATGGTTCAAAGGGATAAAAAATGGTAGAATACAACGCTGAAAACCTGCCCTTTGCAAAAGCAGAGGTCGTCAGGTTAATGAAAGAACTGTTACCCTCAAACAGATGGGTAACCGAAAAAGTGAAGATTGAGGCGAATCTCCTCCTGTACAAGATATTAAAGGATATCACTCTGAAACTTGCAGAGGAGCCCTTCGCAACCATCAACTATGCCATGTTCAATGAGGCGGCGATGAAGTATGATAGGTTGGATGAAATCGAGGCTGAGAAGACCCGCATCATCCGCTCAATCGAAAAGATAAAGGCGGACTGTGACGTTCTGGCGGAAGCGGTTGAGAGGAAGTTCAAACAAGATTAACATGTTACTAATCCCTAATTAGTAAAGCTAATTAAGAAATGCTTCCTCTATTTAGAGCATGTTGAAAGAGATATCGGCAGCTATGCTTTTATTGTTGCTGTTACCACTCGCACCCCTTTTCGGTGAGAGGAACATTGTGGTTCTAAATCCATATGAGACACCAGAAGTTGGTGGGGGGTGGACGGTCCGCTTCGCAACCAACGGCACCGGACTTCTGAAAATCACCAACCTGTATCCCGACGACGTCGAGTTCAACTCTATCTACAGCGCAGAGGTGTACGCAGATGTCAGCGGGGAGTGGAAGAAACTTGAGCCGCTGGTGTCTGGCAACACGCTCTACATCTTCTGGAACTACAACTACGGAAAGGTCGTCTACCGCGTCTGGAAGAGGGGCTCGCACGAGCTGAGGTTTGAGTTCGGAAACACTGCCCACGCGTACAACGCAGCAGGCCAAGGAACCCAGAGGGAGTTCGTGCTGAACCTCACAGACCCCATCTTTCTCTACGAGCAAACCCATCTGAACACATCTGACGAGGGTGGATTCCGCTTCTCAGGCTCTGAAACGAGATACAGTGGTGTCTCACTCCCCAACAATATCACACTCATCTATGCTTACTTAAACATAACAGGTAGTATAACACCAACCAAAACTTCGTCACCAGGGGAGATCTATGACATAAAGATAGTAGATATACTGACCGACGCCCTAGAGGATGGAAATGAAACGGTTGTAGCTATCGGAGGGGGTGGAAACTACTACACAAAGGTCCTTAACAACTCTTTTTATGAAAAAAAATCGTTCACTGCTGGAGACACAGTAAATGCAATCGACATTGCTAACATTGATCCAGACTTGCCAGGTTTGGAGGTTGTGGTAGGCTCGGACGACTACAGCGTCTACCTTCTGAACTACTCCTTAGTTGAAATATGGAGCAAGTCATCAAGCTATGTTATCAATGACGTGGCCGCAGGTGAGTTAAACAGCACCTATAATGGACAGGAGATAGTTGCTGGATACGGTGGTGACAAGGTCACTGTTTTCAATATGACTGGCCAGACCGTTTGGACTATACAACCAGGTGGGGCTACAAAAACGGTTGCAGTTGGCGATGTTAACGACAGTGCAGGCAATGAGGTAGTTATTGGTTCTATCAACCACACTATCATCTATGACTCGAAAGGTTCCCAATTATGGAACGAAAGCATACCCTCAGGCTTGATAAACGCCATTGACGTAGAAAACATATCTGGCGGCGCTTACGAAGAGATAGTACTTGTTGACTCCCTTGGTTATCTGAGGCACCTAAACTCCTCAAGAAAATGGTGGAACACATATGTAGGCGGTAACTTGCTCTCTGTTGCTGCAGGAGAGATAGACAGCAGTTCTGACGGTCTGGAGATTGTTGTCGGTACAGACAATGGAGAGGTGAAGGCTTTCAATTCAACAGGGGGTTATTTGTGGGAGTACTCGGTTGGCACAACCAGAGAAGTTAAAGGGATTGATATAGGAAACTTTACAACCGAGGCAGGACAGGAAGTGGTTGTTGGTGTGAGGTTGGGCTCAGGTGACAACGTATACTCATTTAATTTTGACAACTTCCCCACAGAGTCCTACATAGAGATTGGCGGGGACCTCTCATCAGAGTGGGACTGGGTCAACGGGAGCAAGTTCAGGGGTAATGGTGAGATAACCAACGGGAGTATGTGGGGGAACATCTCTGACTACATGGACACGTGCGACGCCTGGCTCTGTGACGTCCCGTTCACAGCGAACTCAACATATGCAGGCGAGTTCGACTTTGACCTAAACGTGACGTACGACTACAACTTGAGCAGTGTTGTGAAAATGGAGTTGGTGAATGTTTGGTCAAGGACATACGAGGTGAAAGTGAACGAGACAATGGGAAACCAGAGCTACAACATTTCATTCGAGATGAACCCGCAGGAAAGCCTGCTGGTCCAGCACGTCGTTCTGAACGAGACAGCGACCCTCTGCCACTTCAACAACACTGTTTATAACATGAGCGCGTCTGGTTGCGACGTGGCGGACTTCATAGTAACGCCGACCAGCAGTCTGCCGCCATCGGCCTTGTACTGGGACAACAACATGTCGCGCACAATGCCGGTTGTGATAAATATGAGCGAGAACTTCTACGCCGCACCATGGAAGCACAAAAACATAACAGTGAGGAACGACACAACACACGGACCAAACATCATATTCTACAACGTGACAGCAAATCTCAGTTTCGCCGGCCAGGGTTTCGCGAGTCCTATAACCTTCTCAGTTGACTGGTGGTCGAACGGCACCTTCTGGAACATAACTCCCTCAACGCTCACCGAAACTTGTAACACCACCTCACCAACGTATGAGAGCAGGGTGCTTGGCGGCGAGACCTTCTTCATCTGCGGCCAAGACACAGATGGGGACGCGCAGCTGGATTACATAAAGTGGAAGCAACCGCACACCTTCTTCAACGACTCGTCGCAAATAGATTACATGCTCAACGGAACCGGCAACACTCCACCGGTCTACTGGGTTGATAGTGTGGATGTCACACCCTCCACTGACATCTGGGGCCATGTCTTCAACTTCTCAATCACTTTCAACGACAGCGAGGAGGACCCGGTGAACGCGACGCTCTACACTTGCACACCACTAACAGGATGCCTCGCAAACGAAACGCTCAACTCAACTTCAACAACAAACTACACCTTTGTGTGGAACATCACGTCCTGGAACGACTGGGTGAACAGCACAGCAAACAACTACTTCTACTTCGAGTTCAAGGACCCATACATAGGCTGGAACAGCACGGAGAACTTCTACGGTCCGGCTGTGGTCAGGAGGGACGCCATCCTTGAACCAATCACGAACGAAACAGTTGTGAACAGGACGGGCACAAACACAACCTATTTTCTCTTCAGGGTATACGACCCGAATGCAACGGACTATGTCGGCTCAGGCATAAGCTGTCTGGTGAACGTCACAGAAAACGGCTCCAACTATGACGATGGTAACCTTGATGTCACCAACCCATCCGGGGACTGCAACATAACCTTTGACCCAGACGGAAACTACTCGGTTGGTGTGCAGAAGTTCACAGTCGGGGTATTCAACAGCTCATACTACAACGACAATATCACAGAGATGTATGGCCTCGAGCTCGAGATATATGGCGACCTTGACGTGTCTCTGTCTGTTGACCCGACAGGCATAGTTGACAGGTGGAACAACAGCGATCGCCATGACTCGAACATAACCTGGACGATATCCGGTGTCCAAGACGACAACGGCACAGACGTCTCTGGCTACACCGTCTGGCTCTACTGGCGCAACTCCCTGCTCAACACAACTGACCAGAGCCAGGGGTTCATCGACATACCGGATGAAGCCCCACTGGACCAGTCCGACGACTACTTCCAAGTTGTCGTTGGCAAGCAGTACTTCAACAACCATACCAACACATCAGCGGATTACCTAGTTGAGGGCAAGCTCAACTTCACGATTCTCACCCCGAACGGGAGCCAGGTTATGAGGACATTAGGAAGCCCAAACAGGCTAAACCTCACGATAAATGTGACGGACGAGCTCGGGAACAGCGTGGAAGACACCAACCTTGAAATAGTATGGTACATCCCGCCTGACGGTTGCATCAACCTCTACAACAGCAGCGGCAACTACACCTGCGAGTTCAACCCTGGTCCAGCAACACTCGGTCTCTACAACTGGAGTGTCTTCGTCAACCGCAGCGACTATGACTGGGTCGCGAACCTCACAGACTCGTGGATGCACATAAACGGCACGATGAACTTGACGATAATGACAACAACACCGTTCAACAGGACAGTTGAAAAGAACATAGCAGCGAGGATAATGGATGAAGCCAAAAGCACAATAGTCGAGCAGGGGCACAACTGCACATGGTACATAGACGGTGCAGAGGTCGGAACAAGCTCCACGAACAGCAGCGGCTACTGTGTCATGAACTGGACAAGCACATGTGGCGACCCCCTCGGCAAGCATACAATAAATGTCTCGATAACAGGGGTGAACAGCAGCTTCTGGACACCGATCACCGAGAACAAGACCCAGGTGCTCCACCTCATGGACGTATTTTATATCACCATCGACTCGCCAAACAACACCATAGTGCACAGGGGTGAACCATTTGACCTGAACGCGACTGTCTTTGACTCGTGTGGACCTGCAACTGGCTTCAACCTCACATGGTACAATGAGACCACCAACCTGACAGATGGCACAGAGGTGAACAACACATGGACCATACCAGACAACTATAGACTCAACTATACCGAGATAAACACAACCGCAATCGGCGGCAACTACACGACCAATGCCACGTCCTTCTTCCTCAGGGTCTTTGGCTGGGCCGAGCCAATCTGGATTTCGCCGATGGACAACATAACATTCGGTGTTGAGTACAACCTAACCTGTCTCATAAGGGATAACACCACTCTCGAATTCATCTCTGGTTACAACGCGTCCTTCTGGCAGAATGAAACAATGCCACCTCCACATTCCGGGATTGACATCTTCATAGGAACAGGTACGACAAATTCAACTGGCTACGCCCTAATGAACTGGACTCCGTTACACTACAGCGGCACATACGGCGTCATGTGCAACCTCAGCCATAACGAGACCCTCTGGTATAACAACAGTGGTGTGGAAGCCTTAGTAGTCCTGCCTGTCTACGACAACGAACCTCCCAGTATAAATGAGACGCTGATAAGCAACAAAACAGTTGAGGCAAACTACGAATACACATTGATATGGGCAAATGTCACAGATGATGTAGACATCGATATGGTCTGGGCAGAGATAGAGAACGACACCTCTGTTGAAAATATCACTCTCAACTTCAAGAGCGCCCAAATCATAGACGGGCACGTGCAGGAGGTATGGGACTATGAATATTTCCCACCAATCGGAGGAATTTACAACGTCACTGTATGGGTCAACGACAGCACGAACCACACAGTATCCCAGTTTGTTGGAAACTTCACTACAATAGGCCACACAACTTCGGACCTGTGGGTGGCGACAGATGATGTCTACCACGCGGCGGATGAAGTGACCGAATATCCGTACGACCACGACACCTTCTGGCTCGACACGTACGTGAACAACACCGGCAACGGAACCATGTACAACATGGTGGTAGAGTTCACAGGACCTTCGGGTATCTACTTCAACGAGCAACCGACATACACAACTGACCAGACAAATGTAACACCGGGTAGTAGCACAACTCATACCGCGGTCAATGTGAAGACAACAACGTACCCGCCGCTGGGCAACAACACAATAACAATAACCCTCAAGTGGCAGAATGCGAACCTAACAGACGGAGAAGTCGTGAATACCACATTGGTCGACCTCAAAAACATGACCTACATCGAACTCACAGACCAGGGTGCGGTCATACCTCCAATAGTGATCGATTATATTCCGAACGGCACATCGAGGATTTCCAAAAATATCACCATAGAGGCCTACGGCACAACAGAACTCTTGGAC
Organism: Candidatus Parvarchaeota archaeon; assembly: GCA_030669205.1. Classification (GTDB taxonomy): domain Archaea; phylum Nanobdellota; class Nanobdellia; order JAFCGN01; family DAOVEB01; genus DAOVEB01. The sequence continues at coordinate 22,285 of DAOVEB010000001.1, forward strand.
GTGAACATCACATTCGGCACCTGTGATATCTCCTCTTGGCTCAACTTTACGCCGTTCTGGGACATCTCGTACATCGGGAAAAATGAGCAGAACGCTACCGGCCTCAACGTCACAGTGCCTGCAGGCGAGTCGCCAGCCATAAGGACATGTGAGATAATATTCAATGCAACCGGCTCGGCAGAGGTCTGCGGAGGTCCGGGAGAGAGATGTGACAGGCAGTTCACATACGAACTCCATATAGTATCAGAGGAGTGGAATGTGACGCCTTTGCTTCTGAACAAGACCGTTGGTCAGAACTCGTTCGGCGCGATTGGAACCATAAACGTAACCAACAGGGGAAACAACATACTGAGTTTCAATATGTCTGTCTTTGGCGCGGGTGGGAATGTCACAGCACATAACCTCACCACGAACGACGAAATCAGCAACTTTACAGTGGGCCCCTTTGAAAGTGTGCCAGTACTTGCCCGATGGAATGCAACAGGCGCGGAGCCAGAGAATCACACAGCCGAGATTGTCTTTGACATCAACGACCCACTGAGAATCCCACAGCAGGAAAATGTAACCGTCTTCCTAAATGTAACAGACGTAACATTCAACATAGTTTGGCCGCATCACTCCAGTCCAAAAACAAACGTAACAGAAGATGACGTAATAAACATCATAGTTGATGCTCAACTGGGCGGAACACCAATCGGAACGGGTGAAATAGAGTGGAGTGTGAGTGTCGGCGGTGAGTTAGTTGGAAGTATGGTTGAAGGGAGCGTGCAGTGTAATGTCATAAACGCTGTCTTCAACTCAATTGGCGATTACATGTGGAACCTGAACTGCACAGCCCCTCACATAGAAGGCAATGTCATAGACAACATGCTCTTTGTTGAAGGCAACATAACAGCGCAGAGCATAGTGACCAACGACTATGAGCTGGACGCGGTTGTCTATAGGGACGTGACTGCCCCAAGGTTCACCGACATAAACAGCTCGTGTGTGCAACCAGGGGAGACATTCATACTCCACTTCAACGTCACTGACAATACAGGAATAGCCAATGTCACTGCCACATTCCAGTATGAGGATAACGCGCCAACAAACATAACCGCAAACCTCTCCTATGAGGGAAACAATAGGTGGAACTGCACGCTTTACGGTCTCACTTCAGTAGGCGACTACTGGATAAACGTAACCGCAGTTGACACCAGCTCCTACCAACACAGGAACAACACAGTTGTCTGGTTCGACGTCTTCAACCCAGTATACTTCGACGGCACCATGAAGGACCCATTGGATAACAACGTAACAGCGGTTTTCAACTTCTATGTCCCATCATACAAGAGTAAGAATGGCGCTGTGCTTGCCCACACCTTCAACACATCACAGAGTGCGGAGTTCAACAGAACATTGCACAAGAGGGCATACGACCTCGAAATCCTGGCGTTCAACCACACACTCGACTATTTCAACCTGAGCACAGACGTCCCGGACAGTAACATAAGTGACTATATAACTCTGGACAACCTCGATGCCAGCTCAATAAATGTTGACCCAGACATCACATACTACAGTGTCATAGGGGTCTACGTTGGAAATCTTCTCTCCTACAAATCAGCCGCAATCAGAATCAACTTCACAACAGCCACACCTTACGTAACCCATTATGGGCTGGGTGACTTCTACCCTACCAGGTTCAGGGTCTACAGGTGCGACAACTGGAACTTTTCATCTGTCTCGTGCAGCGGGTCGTGGACAAGCGCTGGTGGAATGGTTGACAACAACCCAGCATCACCCTACTACGAAACAGTCTATCTCACAACAACATCGACCTCTGCCTTCGGCCTCATACAATGCGAAAGGGATGACTGTGCCGGACCGCCTGAACCACCAGGTCCTGGTCCAGGTCCTAGTCCAAGTTATCCCCCAAGCACAACAACCGTGTGCGGCAACGGCATCTGCGAAACCGGTGAAAACTCCGAGAACTGCCCGCAGGACTGTGGGGAGGCCGCACTCCAACTTGGTGCTGAGACAACGCTGTCCGAGGTGTACATGAAACCAGGCGAGAACAGGACCTTTACACTCACCATAAGCAACACACACACCTCAACAAAGAGCGTCTATGTGGCGATATCCGGAGAGATAATGAATTACATAAAACTCGGTGAGACCTTTCTCAACATACCCGGACAGTCGTCAAGGACGATTCAGATGGTGGCAACCATACCTATGGAAGCCGAACCAGGGGCCTATACAGGAGACATAATTATAACCTCTGAAGGCAGGAGCAGGCAGGTTCCGGTCACGCTGATAATCAGCTTGGAGGGCGCGACGTCCCTCCAGCTCGCGCTCAACGCGCTGACCAAGCAGGTCTCTCCTGGGGAAACGTTCAAGTTCAACCTCATAATATACGACCTGGGTCTTGTGAAGGTCGTTCCAGTCAACCTGACATACAACGTGAAGGACGTGGCAACTGAGAGCATCACTGCCCAGGTTGAGAAGAGCATGGTCGTCGAGTCCACCCAATCACTGATAGAATCGATGGATATACCTGAAAACGCGTCGCTCGGCAACTACTTGATAGAAGTCGTTGCCGTGTATTCAAACAAAACCGTGTCAGCAATCGACCAGTTCGAGATAGTGTTGCCATTTTGGACACCTGAGCGCATAGGCATTGCCCTAATATTCATCATAGCGATCAGTGGCACGATGCTGGCGTACTACGGCAGAAAGAGATATATGGAGTGGAAGTTTGAGCGGGCCAAGTATATCTTCCCAATCAGTTACAGGGCGCTGCCGATGAAGAAAGAGAACTCAATCTGGCTGGGTAAGATTGCTGAGACAAACAGGAAGGCGTGGTTCTATCCAGACCTGATGACTACACACGTGCTGGTAAGTGGCTCGACTGGAAGCGGCAAAAGCGTGGCAGCATCCATAATAGCAGAGGAAGTCCTCGAAAAGAAAATACCAGTCATAGTCTTTGACCCAACAGCCCAGTGGACAGGGTTTGTGAAACCATGCACAGACAAAAAGATGAAGGAGAACTACATTTCCTTTGGGCTTGGTGAGAACGATGCGAGGCCCTACAAAGGAATGATATTTGAGGTCGATGACCCTAACACCTACATCGACATAAAAGAGTACATGAACCCTGGAGAGATAACTATATTCACGCTGAACAAACTAAAACCAGGCGAATACGACACTGCTGTATGGAACATCGTTGACTCAATCTTCTCGATAAGTTGGGAAGAATCAACCGAACTTAAGATGATAGTCGTCTTTGATGAGGTCCACAGGCTGCTTGAGAAGTATGGCGGTCGTGGGGGTTATGTCGCCCTTGAGAAGGCGGCTCGTGAGTTCCGTAAGTGGGGTATTGGACTGGTGATGGTCTCCCAGGTGTCAAGTGACTTCAAGGAGGCAATCCAAGGCAACGTTTTGACAGAGGTACAGATGAGTACCAAATCGATGACAGACATAAAGAGGATAGAAAGCAAGTTTGGTCCTGATTTCGCCAAGCGCATATCGCGTGAAGCCGTAGGCGTCGGCATGCTCCAAAATCCAAAGTTCAACCGTGGAAAGCCTTACTTCATAGAGTTCAGACCAACAAAACATTTCCCACACAAGCTGCCTGACAAGGAGCTGGAGATGTACAAAGATTTCACCGCCAGGCTGGAGGTTGTGGAAGAGCTCATCTCACAGAAAAAGAGAAAAAGAGAGGACGTTATGGACTATCTACTGGAGCTCAAGCTTGCGAAGGAGAAGCTCCATAGCGGAAGGTTCAGGATGGCAAAGATATACCTTGACTCGCTTGAGCAGAAACTTGGTGTAAAAGATGCCAGTTGAAAAGCAGACGATTTCGGGTAAGGAACTACTGATAAAGGTAGAGAAAGCAGACGTGCGCATTGAATCCATTGAGTCAAAACTAACAGACATCTTCGACCACTTCTCCCAGATAAATGAGGAGATAGGGGAAATCCGCTCAATGGTGATAGAAAGGGAAAGGGGGGTTCTTGAGATGCGGACTGAGTTCGACAAGATGAAAGACGATGTATCACACGTTGAGCCGGAAAAGACTGCGAGAAGGATAGATAGTTTTGACCAGACCCTGCTTGAGACAGCAGCCAGGATAGAAAAAACAGAGGCCAAGGTCGAGGAGTTGAAAAACGGACTCGACGTCTTCAAGGAGAAGTTAAAGGGTATTCAGAGCACGGAGAACCTTCTCGACCTCCTAAAAGAATTAGACGAGAAAGCAAGGAATGTAACCGAGTACAGCAATCACTCGGAGAGGATGGCCGCAAAGGCTGAGAAGATGTTCTTGGAGATAGACAAAAGGCTTCCGGAGATGGAAAGTGCGATGGACAAAATCAATGACGTGGGTGGTATGGTAAACCAGATAGTAATGGATATTGACGCGATAAAAATAGAGTTGAAAACGGCCGTGCACAAAGAGGACATAAAGAGGATATGGGGCGAGATAGATGACATCAAAGGTATGCGGCCGCATAGGGAAGAGGCCATAACCAGAATACCCAAAACAGGGGAAGTGTTGGAAATAGAACTCCCTGGAGAAGAGGTGCCAGAAATAATTGAAATTCCAAGACCTGTGACAGAAGAGAGTGAGACGAAGGAAGATGTGATTCCTGCCATGTTGGATGAGGCATATGGCTACCTGAAGATGGGGGGGAAGAGTTCTGCAATGCAGATATACCGGAAAGCCTTGGAAGATTACAAGGAGATGCGAACGACCAACCCGATCAAGGCAGCTGACCACTATGAAAGGATAAACAAACTCTACAAGGACATCCTGGCCCAAGGGTCAAAATGAAGCATGAATATATCTGCAAGAAATGCGGCTACAGATGGAGAAGTGATGGGGCGCGCTACTGTCTCAACTGCCACTCTGACCGGGTAGAAAGGCACTCCTCCAGCAGAAAACTGCTTCAGACCCTGAGGAAATTGTTCTCAACTGACAGAAGAAAATATCGAGATCAGTTCACCAAAGGACGCGAAAAGGCGATGGATTTGTTGGTTGACGTCTGGCACAGCGCAGCGACATTCATTTTTGTCATAGCGGTCTTCATCGCCCTCTTGCTGCTGATGTTCCTCCTGTCCCAAAGAGGTTTTGTCTGACGAGTCTGATAATCTCCTTTGTCTTTCCTGATTTCAATCGCTTAAGCTTCCAGTTGCGACCTCCAACAACCTCAAGTTCGTAGTAGGAGAAGTTCAACACCAGAAGCACCGCACCAAAGACCCAACAGACAAACGCCAGAACAAGAAGGAGCGGTTCAAAGAAGGTCAGGTACACAAAAAGCACGCCGAATGCTATGAGGGACGCGCCGAGACCACGGTTGTTCTTGGAACCTGTTCTTATGCCGGATATGCAGTCATACGGCAGGTCTGCGAAGTCCTCGCCCCCAAAGTGCTTGTCGTACTGTATCAAACGGCGATTGGTAACATAGTAGTTTCCTACGTTCAAAATCACCTTCTCTCCCTTTGTCAGGAAGTCCTCAACCACGATCTCACCTGAGAATCCAGTCAATGGTCGCAACCAGAACCAAGACTGCCGTGAAACCAGAGCCGATGATGCCCGTTGCAAGAGCTGCCCCGGTTACCCTTGGCATACCTGAGCCAGAACCTATAACTATCATGAATAGTGACAAGATTGCAATCAAAATAAACTCTCTGCCGAACTTCATTACAGGATGTCCTCTTCAGCAACTACAACAAAGTCGCCCACTGCGACAACGGCATGATATGGAATTTGGTATCTGCCCTTAGAGTCTTTCTCAAGCTCAAAAGACGCCGCGAAACTAGTGGGTTTATCAAGGATTACAAAGATTATCTCACCAGTCCGGGTCTCGAACGCCATGTCACCAACCTCTCCAAATCTCTTCCCGCTCTTGGAAACTACTGTTTTACCTATAAGATTTTTTGATAACAACCTTTCCTTTTCAGCCAATTTAATCCCTCTTATCGAATCTATTGTGCTAAACACTTATTGTTATTTAATACTTTCGTTGCACTCACTCAGCGTATCTAGGACCTGTTGGTGCTGGCAGAAGACGCTGCACTACGAAAAAACCAACAACAAGTACCAGGAAAAGGAGTAACAGTGACTCAATCAGTCCAAGGAACGGTAAAGTGAGCAGGAGTGTTATCGATAGTGCCAGGGAGACGACCCAGGCAGCAACGTTCCATGAGAGTATCTTGCTGCCATCCAGTGGCGGGATTGGTAACAGGTTGAACAGAGCCACCCACAGGTTCATCTCGATAAAGTAGGTGAAAAATGCCGGATGGACAGGGTGTAAGACCTTCAACAGAAGCGCGAGCAAAACATTAGCAATCCATCCTGCAACGGCCACCTCCCCTGTCTCTTTAAGTGTCAGTCCCATGAACTTGTAGCCAAGGCGCATCGAGTACTTTGTGGATACGTTCACAAAACCAACAGCAGCAACAACCAGCACAAACTGGCCAAAGCTCATGATGGAGATGAAAAGAGTGAGCAAAATGGAGACAGCTATGAAGTGTGGGGACATGAAGTAGATGGTCCTGCACTCGTAGCGGCGCGCCATGAGCTTCTGGGCTGCAACATGCAGGGTCCACACAACCCCACTGAGAAGTGTTGCCATGAGCAAGTTCATCAGCCAAGGCGAACCCTCAGGAAGAAAACCCGGGGAGAATGAGAACAGAAAGCCAAGTGCGACTATGGAAACCAACATGTCCCCTACCTCGCGGATTGTGAACATAGACAATTGATAGTCCTGCCTGATATTTATTATTTATCCTAAACACTGCTAAGATAGATTATGTAGTTTATTTCAGGCTCTGAGTAATCGAGTGTAAATGTCCCGCAAAGCTCGATTGTATCCCCTTCGGAAAAGACGGTCTCCTCAACATCGTACAGCTTCCATATTTCGACATTCTCTCCGTCACAAAGAAGGAATATCTGGTACAGATTTCCGGCGCGTGAGGTATAGGTGTCGATATCAGAGCACACCGTGCCGTTTGTGATGACTTGCACCCCGTCGTATGCGTCTTGCTGGGCGATGAGCGAACTTATGGATATATATTCGCCCTCACAGGTGACAGCCCTCTGTGGTGCAAGTATGAGCGCAACTGAGAAGAGGGCGACGAAGCCGAAGGTAAACCGCCTTATCTTCTTTGGAGGAAAATGGTTGAGCATCTCAACTATGGCGTAACGGTTTGCGAGGAGAACGCCGCATAGCGCAATCGTCCCGATGTTGAAAACAGGGTCTCCGGAGGCAACCAGCCTGAAGGAGAAACTCCTCAGGTAGGGATAAAGGAACATGACGCCCATTGGTGTTATGGAGTCAAGCGCGATGTGGGAGAAGAAGCCGAGGAAAAGCGAAATTGATGCGCGTTTTCCGAACTTCCACTGGACCAAAGCTGTGAGCAGGAGGCCAAAAAGCAGTGAGTGGAAAAACGTCCTGTGCGCAATCGGCAGGAGGAGGTCTATGTCCGGCACAACCGCGCCGAAGACCACGAATGGCATGTCCAGTACTAGGAGCATCGAGAGCGTGAGCGCGGCAACCACGTGGGTTATCGAGTGCATAGTCTGGATTCCGAACTCCAACTATAAAACAATTACTCAGAACCCTAACAGCGAGGTTAGCAGCTGAAACCCGTCTGTTCCGGGCAGTGGAAGCATATTGAAGGCAAAGAGCCACATGTTTATCTGTTTGAATACATGGAAGTAAAGGTAGTTCCTGCCCGAGGCCAGTTCATATTTGGTCACCACATAGCCAACAAGGAAAAAGATTAGGTTGACCACTGGCCCAGCAAAGGCGATTGCGGCGTAGGCGAGGCGCGAGCCGAAACCGTAGATGGAAACGTACGCCGGTACGAAGAACAGGAACGGGAAGCCGAACATCTTCATAAGAACCCCGATACCAAGCCAGGTGTACGACGCATGGTAAACAGCTGTGAAGCCAAAGGACATTGCGACGAACTTGTGACCGAGCTCGTGGACTATGACTGCAGGCGAGACAACCAGCATCGCCAGCATGAAGTTCCTCCTGTCCTCCCCTCGGTACAGGAACTCGGTTGTGGGCAGGCGAAACATGTCCTTGAACATGTAGCCTATTGCAACCACTGTCACAACCATGCCAAAGAGTTCGGATACGTTGAACATAGACGTTGGAACCAGATGGGCTTTTAAAAAGGTTGTTTTACCTTCTCACTACCTTCCAGACCAGGTAAAGTACAACAAGCACGAGGAACGTTATGAGTACGCCTCTCATGGTGCTGTCGCCCAGCATGTCCATGAGCCTGTCGAAAAAAGTTCCTTCTGTTAATTGCAGAGAAACTGTCGACGTCGAGCCGTCCGAATCGATGTAGTTCATCTCCACTGACTTGACCCCCGCTGATGTTGGGAGGGTGAAGTTGTGCTCTGTGCTCTCGCCAGACTCTACCTCAAGGAACCTATCAAACGTCTCTTCGCCTGTTGAAATCAAGAATGAGAAGTTCTGGTCCATGTTGCCGTCGTTGGTCACCTTCACATGCAGAACAGAAAACCCTTCGGAGGCAAAGGTGTAGACATCTGTGAGGTTGACGGAAACAGACGGAACCACTATGTTGATGTTCAGGTTCAGGGAATGTCTCAGCGTGCCGTTTTCCCCTCTCACTGCAAGGGAGGCGCTCAAGCTCTCGGTTCTCTGTATCTGGACAGTTATATCTTGGGTCTCGCTGACTCCAAGTTTGAAATAAAGTGGTGACACTGAGTAGATGCGTGTTGGGATTATCGAAATCTCAAGGGGTATGTTACCCGTGTTCTGGAGGTTGTAAACCTTTGTTGTTATATTGTCAAACGCATAGACAGTGTCGGAGGTTACCATGGTAAGCAACGCCTCAGCTGTTATCTCCAAATTAGCTGTTGTGCTCGCTGTCTCCCCATTCTCAGCAAACACCTCAAACCTTATTGTGTAGTTGCCAGCCGGCGTGTTGGACACGTTCCACTCGTACTGGCTGGAAAGGCCGCTGGCGAGCGTTGTGTGGTTGAAGACCAGAATGTCATTTGCGCGAGCTGAGAAGTTTGTGAGTGACGGCTCGTCCAATGAAAAGGAATAGGAGATGATGACCTTATCTCCGAGACCAACCTGGTCCCTGTTGAGTTCAACGCTGGCCGATATTGCAGAGGCTCCACCAATCAACAACAGGCCAAGGAAAACCAATAGCTTCCTCATATTAAATATCACTCCAGTCTGAAATAAAAAGGTTACCTTAGGAGCTGCAGCCGCGGTATTTCGGATATGTTGCGGACTTGGAAGTCGCTGCGGTCCTTTGATATCTTACTCGATATCAAAACTGTTTTCATTCCTGCAGATGACGCGCCAGTGAGGTCCTCCTCAAAGGAACTTACAAAGATTGACTCTCTTGGCTTTGACTTGGTGAGTTCCATGGCTGTCCTGTACATCCGTTTGTCCGCCTTTGTACTCCCGACCAAGTCAGAGGTGACAACAAAGTCAAGGTACCCGAGCAGACCTGCTGTATTCAGATGGTACAGCGCCCTCTCATAATAAGAGTTGGTAAGCACATAAAGTCTGAATCCTCTTCCTTTCAGCGCCTTCAGCGCTGTTTCCGCACCCTGCTCGGCGTGCATATTCCTCACTCTCGCCTCCAGCAACATCTTGTAAGCTGATTCAAGCTCGGCATCAGTCGGCTTCACGAAGAATCTCTTGAGGAAGTACCTGAGGTAAAGTTTGTAGTCGTATATCTTCACAGAGCTCAGGCCAAATGTTCCGATGAGCTCCTCATACGTCTCCCTATCTGCCCGGGTTATCTGGTAGGTTGTGCCAACTGTGTTGAACTTTTTCAGGATGTCCTTCATCACATCTGGCAGCGCTATATAGGTCTTTGTCTCCACATGTATCAGACAGCGGTTCTTGTCAAAGAAGATGTTTTTTATCAAGTGACCACCACTATCGCGGGTTTCCCGGGCATTGCGTTGCGAGCCTTGGGTTCCTTGGATTTCTCCTCATGCTCAACCATGACCTTTGCGCGAAAAACCAGGTCGTTGAGGAGGGCAAACTCCTGATTAGCAGAGAGCAGGTGCTCCGGCACCTTTGACGGGTCCTTGAGAAGCGACTGTACCACTCCAGCTGTCTCCTTTCGCCTGAACCTCATGTCCTTCATTATCTCCTTCATGACAGCATTGAACGGTGTTCCCCTGTCCAGATGCGACTTAACAGCCGAGACCAGCTTGTACTTCCAGCCAGACGCCACTACTATCTTGACTGACTTCGGCTTCTTTCCAATGATTTTAGTTATGTGGTTTATGTCTTTGGCAACGTTGTCCAGGTAGTTCTCTCCAACAACAACCGATTCGTCAACGTATCTTTTCACAACCTTCGGCCATTTAGCGTTATGAACAAGGGTTTTGTGGAACTTTGAATGAATCTCCTCTGCCAAGTGCGGAGCGAATGGTACCAGGAGCTTGGCAAAGGTTTCCATCGCGTACTCCATAGTCTTCCTGTCAGGTTTGTCTATTTTTGACAGGTACTTGGTTATGTCTCCGAGCATCCCATGAAAAGCGTGCTGCAGGGCCTGGCGGTTCATGAGTTGCTCCAGGAACTCTGTTGTGTACCTGATGCGCTCCTGTACCATTGCCAGGAGCCATCTATCCATTGTCCGCTTCTTGTATGACTTCATGTCTTTGACCGAGTCGGTTGCTGCGAGTATCCTCTTCACCTTTCTGAGGAAAGCCATGGCGTTCTCGGACCTGAAGTCCGGGTCGTCCAACCCTTCTGCTGTGTCCAGTATCGAAACCCTGAACGCGTCCGCACCGAACTTCTCAAGAACATCTGAAAGAGGCAGGAAGTTGCCTAAAGACTTGGACATCTTCTGCCCCTCATTCCTCACCCAACCGTTGACAGATATGGCCCTCGGCCACTTGTCCTCGGGGAACAAGGCCACATGGTTGTAGATGAAGAAGCAAAGATGGTGGGGGACTAAGTCCTTGCCGCTTCCGCGCAAATCGACCGGATAGAAGTAATCAAACTCCTTCTTTATCCGGTCCAGCATGCTCTTTGGAAGTCCTGTTCTCTCGACGTCAACCTCCCTGTCCAAAAGCACATGGTCAAAGAACTCATCTGTGAGGTTGTTCTCACCTACAAGTCCGGCATTTATGTACTTGGCTATGATGTAGTAAGCCATGTAAATTGTCGAGTCAGACAGTGGTTCGACTATCCAATTATTATCCCAGGGCAGAGGGGTTCCAAGTCCCGATTTCCTTGCACAAGCCTTGTCAATCATGTTGTTTATTGAGTTCTCGAACCACTGACGGGCCTCTTCAGGATAGATTTTCATCTTTGACAGGCAGCGAAGCGCACGGGACTTCCACTTCCTGTCACTGTACTTTATGAACCACTGGTTCCTTATCATCTTCACATGGTTCGGGGTTTTGCACCTGCACACAACAGGCTCACTCGTGTCGTAAAGAACTGCGGCCCAGTCCCTGTTCCCAAAGTAGTTCATTATCTCTTCCTTTGTCCCGGAAACGCGCCTGCCAGCGAACTTGCCGCATCTCTCGTTCATGACCCCTTTGTGGAACTCATTTCTGTAAACTGTGTTGGTTGCCTTCTCAAGTTTGGGGTCGTCCTGTGAGCGGATTCCCATCTCTTCGCAGACGCCAACAGCCGGATGCTGGGGGAAGTTTGGCGTGTCTATGAGATGGATGTAGTCCAGCCTCTTTTTCAGGTCAACCAGGGCAGCATGGTCGTACGGTGCGTGGCTTGGCACCGACATAACAATACCTGTCCCGTTCTCAGGTTTCACAAATGATGCTGGAAGTATAGGGGCTTCGTCCCCGTTCACCGGGTTTGTACACACATTCCCAACCAGTTTGGCCCCCTTGACCTTCCCAGCCCTTGCAAGAGCATAGTCCTGGTCTTTCAGTTTTGTGAATGCATCCTCGCTCAACAGCCAAGTCTCACCACCAAGTCGCGCCTTGACGTATTCAGTATCAGGATTCACCCACATGTTGGTGACTCCATAAGTTGTTTCAGGTCGGAGCGTGGCAGCCGGAACAATCATCTCCCCGCACCTGAATTTTATCACAGTATATTTGAGGATTGTTGCGTTTTCACCCTGTAGCCTGTCATGGCTGCCTGTAGGGCTATCGCATGACGGACAGTATACCACTGGATGGAGACCCTTGCCTATGAGACCCATCCCCCTGAGGCGCAGGAACTGCCATCTGACAAAGGCGCTGTAGCAGGGATTCAGTGAGGTCGTAAAAAATGTCCTGCGCCAGTCTATTGCAAAGCCGGCCTTATGGAACTGTTTCTCCCATTCTCCTATAAAATAGCGTGCCATTGTCTCCGGATCGCTGAAGGATGGTATCACGCTATCAGGAACCCCTGCAACTTTGAAGATTTTGAACTGCTCCTTGTCCTTTGCTGCGATGCGCTTTGCAGCACCCATGAGGGGCTCGCCGGTCATATGCCAGCCCTGAGGGAACAGGGAGTTGTAGCCCTGCATGCGTTTGAACCGGGCAACCATGTCGACCCGTACGGCAGAGTATGTATGGCCAATGTGCGGCGGGCAGTTGACGTACGGGTAGGGAAAGGTTACAAAGTATTTTTTCCCCTCTGGCTCTGCCTCAAAGATTTTTGACTTGTGCCATCTCTCCTGCCACCTTTTCTCAATCTCAATCAAAGTACTGCCTCTGGGTGTGTAAGGTATGTAACCTAAGACGTGATTAAAAAAACTTTGGAAATTAGGATGATGTTACAACAACTGTTGTCTTGCACGGAAGTTTCTTCCCTGCCTTTTTCAGGGACTCCAACGCATTGTCCAGGTTCTCCTTGTTAACCCTGATATACATGAGTTCCTGCCCTTCCCTGACCCTCGCAGCCGTCCCGATTGATTTCCCGTAAGCTTTCTGCATGCCGGTTGAGAAACGGTCTGCGCCCGCGCCTGTTGCCAGTGCATGCTCCCTCATCACATGGTGGGGAAATATCTTTATCTTGAAGTGGTACAGCGCCTTTCCAACCTTTCTGGACATATTCTTGTTTACAGCTATACGCGCTGATTCGAGCGCGTTGTGCCTTATGTTGATTGCTGTCTTGGAAAACAGGGAAACCCTGTCCGTGAACTCTCCAGACCTGTTACCCATCTCAAATATCCGTATCTTTGAAGCGGGCACACCTCCTACGAAGTTCTTTTTCCTGTACTTGGACTTCCTGGTGAAAGGACGCTTCAACTTGCGGTACGCGCTGGCTGGTCTGAGCCTTGCCATGGAAAGGTGTGTGTCCGGCTGTTTTATAAACTTTTCAGTCCGGCATCTTTTCAGAAAAATCTGTACGATTACTGTCGCAG
>DAOVEB010000021.1 GCA_030669205.1 Candidatus Parvarchaeota archaeon
ATCCTATCGAATCGCAGAACTTGACTCAAGGCTGAGAAGGGAGAGAACAAAGTGCGAGACCAGGCTGATAGACAAGGCAAGGCGGGCCGGTGTTCCTGTGCCAAGGATATTCCAAGTTTCCGAGCACGAGATAGAGATGGAGGAAATAAGGGGTGAGACGCTGCGGGACGGCATTGGTATCAGGTTCGCAAGGCAGGTGGGAGAGTCGCTTGCAAAGCTGCACGAAGGTGACATCGTCCACGGAGACCTCACAACGAGCAACATGGTTGTTCGTAACGGTGTTGTACACTTCATCGACTTTGGCCTGGGCTTCTGCTCAAAGAGGGTGGAGGACAAGGCGATTGACCTGCACCTGCTGGAGCGGGCCCTGAACGCCAAGCATCCGGCAATAGCAAAGCGCTTCTTCAAGGCTGTGACGAAACACTATAATCCCAGCAACAAAAAGGAGATAATTCAAAGATTGTCCAAAATCGAGGCCCGTGGCAGGTACAAATGAGTCACGCGACCGTCTCCTGCAAATCATCAAAAGTTTCAATTCCACCACAGGCCGGACAACACCACCATCGATACCTTTTTAAAAGAACCCAGCAGAGTTCCATAAAGATTGGGCTGGTACAGGCGAGTCCAAGTCGAGGTGATTCGATGGCACGCATGCATTCAAAAAAAAGGGGAAAGAGTTCTAGTAAGAAGCCGCTTCGCAAAACAGTGCCGACCTGGGTGAAGTACAAGCCTGTTGAAGTGGAAAAACTGGTCGTGAAGCTTGCCAACTCTGATAAGGGCTCTGCCGAGATTGGGACCATACTCCGCGACACGTATGGGATTCCGGATGTCAAGAAGCTGACCAAGAAAAGTATCACACAGATGATGATGGAACATGAGGTCTACCCCAAGATTCCAGAGGATTTGCAAAATCTTATGAAGCAGGTGAACAACCTGAGGAAGCACTTGGAAACGCACAAGAAGGACCTGCACTCGACGCGTGGCCTAAGGCTGATAGAGTCCAAAATAAGGCGGCTTGTGAGATATCATAAATCAAAGGGCACACTGCCAAAGGACTGGAAGTACTCTCCTGAAAGGGCAAAACTTCTTGTTGATTAGAAGATGGGACTGGTTGAAGAGATAGAAAAGGTAGCGTGCCTACCGCGCAGTTTTGTGAGGGTGATTTCCCACTTAGACGCGGACGGGCTGAGCAGCGCGGGAATAGTTGCAGCTGCCCTGAAGCGAAAGGGGGTGAAGTTCCATCTGTCCATAATCAAACAGCTGGACAGCGATGAGATAAAAAGGATTGCAGGTGAGCCGTATGAAGACTATATTCTCCTGGACTTCGGCTCAGCCAAAGTGGAGGAAATCGAAGCCATTGAAAAAAGGTTTGTGGTGCTCGACCACCACCAGCCGGTGCGTGAGAGCGAGAACCAGGTGAATCCACACTTCTTCGGCATAGACGGCTCCACAGAGGTTTCAGCAAGTGGCCTCGCATACCTCTTTGCAAAGGCGATGGACCCTACGAACAGGGAGCTGGTGCATCTTGCAATCGTCGGAGCCATAGGCGACAGGCAGGAAAATCTTGGGTTCAAGGGGGTAAACTCGCAGCTACTCGACGAGGCAGTGGCTGTTGGTAAGGTCGAGGTTACGAAGGGTCTGCGCGTGTTTGGAAGGGTGAGCAGGCCCATCCACCGTGCGCTGCAGTACTCCACAGACCCGTTCATACCAGGTGTGTCCAACAGCGAGTCAGGCGCAATACAGTTCCTGTCAGACGTCGGCATAACGCCAAAGGAGGGTGGGGAATGGAGGACAATCTCAAGACTCAGCGAGGAGGAATTGAGGACGCTTGTCTCAGCCATAGTGATAAGGCGTTCAGGCATGTCGAAACCGGAAGATGTCCTTGGAAACGTGTACAAGATAAGCGGAGAGGAGGGTCTGCTGTCAGACGCACAGGAGTTCGCGACCGTCCTCAACGCCCTTGGCAGGAGCAACAGGTCGAGTGTTGCAATTGGGTTGTTCATAGGGAACAAGGAAAGGGCGCTGGGTATGATGGAAGAGGTCCTCCTCGAGTACAAGAAGAGGATAGCCGAAACCATAAAGATTGTGAAGTCGGGCGAGATTACGCGGGAGACAGAGGATATTTTCTACATAATAGGAGGCGAGGAGGTGGATGACAACATAATAGGTACTGTGGCTTCCATCTTTGTCGCGAGTCAGGACCTGTGCGATAAGGAGGTGGTTGTTGGAACTGCGAAGCGCGGCGACGGCATAAAGGTCTCCTGCAGGAGCAACGGTGTGGAAATCGGCGAAGCCGTGTCCAAGGTAGCGGCTGAGGTCGGTGGCGAAGGCGGGGGGCACGTCTTCGCAGCAGGCGCACAGATTCCAAGCGAATCACTCGAAAAGTTCATCGAGCTTTTCACCTCTGAGGTAAAAAGACTTAAAAACACAGGACTGACGGTGAATAAAGATGGCAAAACCAAAGACCAAGAAGTGGATAGAAGTAACGGCACCGAAGATATTCAATGAGGTGTCTATTGGAGAGACAGTCTACTTCGAGCCAAAGGGCTTGGAAGGAAGAAAGGTTTATGTCAATCTGTCAAACCTCATAGGAGACTTCTCCAAGCAGTATATAACCCTCGGCTTCAGAATCAAAGGCATCGTGGACGAAAAGGCCGTGACAGAGGTCGAATCCTTCAAAGTGCAGAGGCAGTACGTTGTGAGAAGAGTGAGGCGCCGGTCCTCCAAGATTGAGTCCGTCAATGACATGGAACTGAAGGACAGTACCAAGGTCAGGGTGAAGTCTGTGTGCATAACGGCGTTCGCGTCCCAGACAAAGCAGAAGAAGGCGCTCAAGGCAAAGGTCTCAGAGTCAATCAACAAGCTGTGCAGCGGGTACAACTTCGAGGCGCTGATACTGGCGCTGTGTTCTGAGAAGATAAAAAATACCATTCACTCAAGGCTGAACAAGACATACCCTGTAAGGTTTTTCGAGGTATGCAGTGTCGAACCATTGAGCTGAAATTTCCGAGTAATAAAGTATTTAAAAGTCTTGAAGAGTTTTTTAATGGGCCGTTAGCTCAGCCTGGTGGAGCATCTGGCTCTTAACCAGAGGGTCGGGGGTTCAAATCCCTCACGGCCCACTGCGCCGATAGTCTAGTGGTAAGATACCACCCTGCCAACCTTTTTCCCGCTGCGCGGCAAAAAGCTTGACCAAAAAGCGGGGGGCAGAGCGGTGGAGGCCCGGGTTCGAGTCCCGGTCGGCGCATGGTTCTATCAGCCTTTTTTATCCGCACGTTTTTCGCTGTTTGGCTCGGTATTGACGCAACCATTTTATATCTCTTAATCTTATGGTATTGTGTGAAGAAGCTGGTGCTCGTAATACTCGACGGCCTGGGTGACAGGCCGAATAGGCTGATAGGGAACAAAACAGCGCTTGAACGCGCGAAAACCCCGAACATGGACAAACTCGCGAAGGGGGGCAGGTGCGGGCTGATGTACACTGTTGGAAAGGGCATCTCGCCCGAATCAGACGCTGCAATGTATGCCATAATGGGTTACGACCCCTTCACAAACTACACGGGACGCGCGGCCTTCGAGGCGCTGGGGCTCGGAATAAAGATAAGGAACGACGAAGTTGCGATGCGGGGAAATCTGGCCACTGTGGATGAAATGGGTCGCATAGTTGACGCGAGAGCTGGAAGGATAGGTGGAAGTGATGCAACTGCGCTGATAGACGCAATAGACGGTGTTGAGCTGTCCGCTCCTGTGAAGATGCTGGTCAGAAAACAGGAAGGTTACCGCTTTGTTGTTGTCTTCCGTTCAGACGAACTTGAACTCCACAGCAACATCTCCAACACGCATCCGGGGTACATAAAACCCGGGACAAAGTTCGGGGTCGCACATGAGTTCAAACTCGGAAAGACAGAGGTTCCAAGATGCATGGCGTTCGACAAGGAATCGGAAACTATGGCGAAGGCTGTAAACGAGTTCACAGACAGCTCCCATGAGGTCCTGAAAAAACACCCGGTGAACGTGAAGAGAGAGGTGCCCGCCAACTGCATCCTCCTGAGGGACGCCTCAAAGGGTCTGCCAAAAATCAGGGGACTGAAGGAAAAATTTGGTCTCCTCTGGGGTGCTGTTACCGAGAGAACTGTGGAGAAGGGTATATGTTCACATGTCGGAATGGACATAGTCAAGGTTGGCAAGGAGAAGGACCTGGTCAAAGACTGCAAGAACAAGGTGGGGGCGACTCTCCGCGACATAGACTTCTACGACTGCGTCTACGTCTACATCAAGGGTCCGGACAGCCCAAGCCATGACGGGGACGTGATGGAAAAGGTGGGGGTCATAGAAAAGATAGACGAACACCTGATTGATGGGTTGACGAAAGGTCTGGACATGGACAACACAGTCATCTGCGTGACAGCGGACCACTCAACGCCTTGCGAGACACGCAGCCACAGCGACGACCCGGTACCACTGCTAATCCACGGCGCAGGGAAAGACAGTTGCAGGGTCTTTTCCGAACCCGCGTGCGCAAAAGGTTCAATCGGAACCATCGAGGGCCAGCAGCTCATGGGACTCCTGGCCAAAACCTTAAACTTTAAAAGAAGACGGGATTAAGTTTATAAAGAAAGTTCAGTGGGTCAAAATCATGGCAAAGCAGAAGTTTGGGTCAAAGGAACTGCACCATGTTGCAATTGTGCCGGACGGCAACAGGCGCTGGGCGAAGAGCAAAAACCTCAAACCCTGGGAGGGGCACAGTGAAGGTGTGAAGAACGTAAAGGACATAATAGAAGCAGCCTACAACCTCAACATCAAGTGCCTGACCTTCTATGCCTTCTCAAGCGAGAACCTGAAAAACCGGAGCGCGCTGGAGAAGAAGTTCCTCTACAAACTCTTTGAGAAGAAGCTCAACGAGCTGGCAGACGAAAAGGAGATACATGAGAAGCGGGTCAGGATAAGGCTGTTCGGCAGAATCAATGAGTTTCCGGTTGCCGTGAGAAAGGCTGCTGAAAGGGTAATCGAAAGGACAAAGATGTACACCAACTACATGCTCAACTTCTGCCTCGCGTACGACGGAAGGGATGAGATAGTCGACGCCATAAAGAACATTATAAAGGGTGGGATAACTGCCGGCAAAATCAACAGGCAGACCATCAAAAGCTATCTTTACTCAAAGGACGTGCCAGAGGTCGACCTCATAATAAGAACTGGTATGTCGGACGGCAAACGGCTCAGCGGCTTCATGCTCTGGGACTCTGCTTACTCCGAGTTCTACTTCACAGACACATTCTGGCCGGACTTCAACAAGGAAAAGTTCGTTGCAGCAATAGATGACTTTGCCTCAAGGGAGAGGAGGCATGGTCGCTGAGTACAGACCCGTAATAATTGGCGGCTCTGTGATTGGGAACTGTCTCGCGTACAGGCTGACCCAGAAGGGGCTCAAGCCAATAGTTATAGAGGAACACCCAAAGATAGGCGAACCTGTGCAGTGCACTGGTCTCGTGTCAAAGCGGATATTCGAACTCGAGAAGTTGCCCAAGAGGCTGGTGAAGAACAAAATCAAAAAGCTGGTTGTCCACTTTCCGGACGACAATATAGTCGAAGTAAAAGGGAATGCATACGTCCTTGACCGAGCTGCACTGGACACCTACTTCTACGAAAAGGCAAAGGACGGTGGTGCAGACTATCTGCTGGGCGAGAAGGTGATTAAACTCGTCACAGTCGACTATGTCTACGCCAAGACCACCAAAAGGAAGTTCCGGACCGATATCATAATAGGTGCAGACGGCCCATTGTCCATGGTGCGCACGCACTTTGGACTGTTCTACAACATGGTGCCGGCTGTCCAAGCCGTGGCCAAGTACAAAACCGAGCCTGGCGAAACGCATGTCTACATCGGCTCGCAGTACACGGACTACCAGTTCGCCTGGGCGGTTCCTGAGAGCGGGACAACTGCCAGAATAGGGATGTTTGTCACAGAGGACACCCACGGGAGGCTGAACAGGTTCCTCGAATCCCTTGGTGCAAAAGCCATGGAAGTGCAGGCAGGGATAGTCCCAATAGACTATCCAAAGCAATCCGCATTTGCCCACGCGCTCCTTGTCGGGGATGCAGCGTGCCAGACAAAGGCCTCAACCGGCGGCGGCATAGTAACAGGCATGATATGCGCGGATGTTGCTGCTGATGCCACAGCAAAGGCATACGAAACCCGGGATTTCAGCAAAAAGGCCCTTGTCAGGGACTATGACGTGGTCTGGCGCAGAAAGATAATCAGGGAGTTGAAAACAGCGTACCTGGGGAGAAAGGTGCTGAACAAGCTGAGTGACAAGGACCTGAATGAAGCTGGGATGCTGGCGAAGAGGCACAAGGACAAGATAGAGAAGTTTGGGGACGTCGACTTCTACTCAGAGATGTACAGGGCTATGAGGGGCGAGAAAGACTTTATGTGGTTCGCGCTCAAGAAGGGGATGCGGCACCCGGGTCTGCTGCTTGACCTATTCTAGGCGAAAATCTTGCCCAGAAACTATTTAAGCGGAGTTGGAATCTACAGTTTTATGATGCAAGGCGATCGCCTTTGGAAGTGAACTAAAGGTCTTCCTAGAGGCGTCGCTGAGCAAAGTGCAGAAGGAGATTCTGTTATCATATGAGTTGCATTCCGGCAAGACATTTTCATCTGTTGTAGAGTCGCTTCCGTTCCCGAAGAGCACATCGAAGTACATCATGAAGCAGTTCAAGAGTTTTGGATTGCTTGATTTTGGAGACAGGGACAACAGAGGAGCGCCTTTGAAACTGACATCTTTGGGTGTGAATTTCGTTGAAGTACTGCGAGGTGACAGGAGATGAATTATTTCAAAGTTTTCAGACCATTGAGTCCTATAAGGAAGATGCGACCGTACATCGATGAAAAGCAAGTTGTACTTGCCAATAGTTTAGAAAAGCCCGTACAAAAAGAAAAATCGGAGAGAACTTTGCCATCAAATCAAAAGATGAAAACATTGTCATACAGCAAAATGGAAGATTTAATAAAAACCGTGGACTAAGGTGATTGCATGAAGGTTGACCCATTTGGTGACAGCACCATTAAGGACTATGAAAAGCTCTTCAAGGAGTTCGGCATAGAGCCGCTCAAACCGCTATTGAAAAAGGTCAAGAACAAGCACATCTTCATGCGTAGGGGAATCGACTTCGCGCACAGGGGCTTTGGAAAGTTTCTGGCTTCGAAGAAACGGGCGGTTATGAGCGGTATAAAGCCAACAGGAGAGTTCCACCTGGGCAGCAAGATGATTGCAGAGAAGATAATTTACTTCCAGAAGGAGTTTGGTGCCAAAGGCTTCTATGCGGTTGCAGACATAGAGGCCTATGAGGACAACGGAATCCCACTGGAGGAGAGTGCAGACATTGCCATAGACAACGTCGCTGACGCGCTCGCCCTGGGCCTCGACCCGAAGAACGCGTATATCTACAAGCAGTCGGACGAAATCCAGGTGCAGCGCATGGCCTTTCTCTTTGCACCAAAGGTCACGAACAACACGATGAGAGCCATCTATGGCCACAGGAAAGTGGGTCTGTACATGGCCGCGCTTCTGCAGACGGGCGACATACTCATGCCTGCGATGGAATTTGGCTTCAAGTCGACGCTCGTACCAATAGGCGTTGACCAGGACCCACACATACGCCTTACAAGGGATATAGCTGCAAAGTTCCGATTACCCTTACCCAGCAGCATCTACAACAAGTTCTTCAGGGCACTTGATGGAGGTCCAAAGATGAGCAAGCGCAACCCCATGGGCTACCTCACACTCAACGACCCGCCGGATGTTGTCAAGAAAAAGGTGACGAATGCGCTCACGGGTGGACGGGACACAGTCACTGAGCAAAAAAGACTTGGCGGCAGGCCGGAGAAGTGCATGATATACGAACTCCTCCACTTCCACTTCGAGCCTGATGACAAGGAGTTGAAGAAGCTTCGCAAGGAGTGCGAGTCAGGAGAGCTGCTCTGCGGCGAATGCAAAGCAAGAGCTCTGGAGAAGATTCTAAAGTTTTACAGGGGCCACCAAAGCAAGAAGAAGCGCATGCTGCCAAAGGCCGGGAAGATATTGAGTCGCTAACCTTTTCCGTAACGTTTTTAAATGTATCTTCAAGGTATTTACCACTATGAAGAGATTATTTATTCCACTGCTCGCCCTTCTGGTGCTTGCAGCTGCGAGCGCACGGGTTGACTACATGTCCATAGAACCGGGGCGTACAGCAGTGACGCCCGGCGGAATAATGCCTGTGAGCGTGACCCTGCGAAATACGGGAAACCAGCACGAGTACTTCTTTGTCAGGTACAATGTCGCTGGCGCAGAGTACAAAACCGGGCTGTGGCACCTTGAGCCAAGGGAGCAGGACACCTTCACGGTCTACTTCCAAGCACCGAACAGGGAGGGGGTGTACCAGGCCAAGATGCTCATATACAACGACAGGTTCTCTGCTGAGCCGACCTTTGACCTGATAGTTGCGCCAACTGAGTTCAACTTTGTGGCAGAGCTGAAGCCAGATTACACAACGGTCGAGGTGGGAGAAGAGATTGTCCTTGACCTTGTGGTTGCGAATGTCGGGAGCAAGAGCGACGTATACGGAATTCTGGTCCCGGGCGACGTCAAGTCAGACTCAAACACCATCGAACTGGGTCAGAACGAGATTGGTCACGCGGAACTTGTTGTCAAGACCTACATCGACGACAACCCCGGTGCGTTTGACGTGGACGTGCGGGTCTGCTCGCTGACGCTGTGGGAGTGCCACAACGTGGCCTCAACAGTTGTCCTCACAAAATCCGAATCCCTCCAGTCTGTCATAACCATAGACATGGTGGATATAACCACATTTTCCGGAACCGCTGTATTCACTGTCTCGACGACGAACATAGGGAGCGAGGAAAAACCATATCTCATAGAGGTGGAAACAGACGAGAACACAACTGCGTTTTTCGACGGCTCCTTCAACGTAGGCGCTGGTGAGACGAAGGCTACAAAAGTTACCATGTCAACTTCTGAGTTGGGAGAGCACACGGCCAACATCTCTGTGCGCGCCAACGGTGTAAAGGTGGTGGACGACACGCTCACGCTCTCATTTGAACAGGCAGGACTCATCGGCGCATTTGTGGCTGTGACGACCAATCTATGGCTCTACGGCATAATTGCCCTGATTTTTGTCAGTGTGGTGGCGGTTTACCTGCTCTGGCCGCGGGCCAAGCAACCGTACGAGAAGAGCAAGCAGGCAGAATCGGACTTCATAATAGCAAGCGACATCACAAGGCCAAAGGAAGAGAGGACAAAGGCAGAAGAGAGATACAACGACTTTATGAAAAGGTTTGGATAAAGTTTTAAAGAGTTCTCTGAATAAGTTACTTCGATGACAGCCAGTGGCAAGTTTGTAAGGGATAGGGTGGTCGTGGGCGACGAAAAGGAGACGAACCGGCTCTACAATAAGGGCAGGTTCGGCGCCATATCAAACAGGAAGCTTGAGCTCTCCCTGATAGAAGCCCTCTACCTGATTGAGCGTGGTTCACTCGAAGTAGTTGACGGCAGAAACAGACCCATGGACTACGAGAGCTTCCTAGGGAGGGCAAGCAGACGAGAACCACGATTCTGGATACGATTCTGTGTCTACAGGAACATACGCGGGCGGGGCTACATAACAAAGACAGCTCTCAAATACGGCGCAGACTTCCGCGTTTATGGGAGAGGGCAGGAACCTGGCAAAACCCACGCGAAATGGGTGCTCTACGCGGTTTCCGAGAACGAGCAGTTCGACTGGAAAAAGTTCGCAGCCATGAACCGTGTGGCCCACTCGGTTCGGAAGAAGCTGATGGTTGGAATCCTGGATGACGAAGGCGACGTCACATACTACCAGGTTTCTTGGATGAAGCCTTGAAGTGGATGGTGGCTGGGCAGCCCGAGCATCTGTTCAGGAAGTCGCACTCTGTACAGAACTCCCCGCATGGGGAACGGTTCTTAGGCACATCTGGTTTTGGTTCGATTTGAACGAACTTTGGTGAGACAACTTCCGCATGGAGGTCAACAATCGCTCCGGGGAAATGGCGTTCGAGTTCACAGTTCATCGTCTCGTCGTTTTCTGCCATGAACCATATCACGAGCTCGCCAGTTGTTTCCAGCCTTGCCATGAGCAGGACCCGGGGGCAGTTCTTGAAACGTTCTGCAACCGAGTCAACATCCTCCATCACCCTTATCTGGGCAAATTGGAGGTCGAACCCTTTTGGGTTCACGAGAAGTGCGGGCTTTATCACACCTTTTGAGACAAGGCGTCTGAACCTCTTGCGCGCAGCAGTGTCCGAAACGCCAACTTCTTTCGCAACCTCTGTAAACGGCTTCCTGGGGTCCTTGAGAAGCTCTTCAATCATTTTGTCCACAGCAGGCACCAGTCAAACAATAACGATATAGATATATATAAAAATATCCCAGAGTTGTATTGTTTCCGTATGAGAGCGCTTTTTTTGCTTTTGGTTGGGATGATAATCTTCAGCCCTGTAGCAGCACAGTCTGCACACACCAAGATTCTTGGAGTCAGGGAGGTGGGTGGCAGGTCAGAGGGAATCAGCGCAGACCTCAACATAGAGCTGATAACTGGCAGTGGCCGAGTCTTTTTGGACACCATGCCCCTGACTGAGATAGACACGCAGGCCTCTGCACGCCTGGCAGCAGAGGTGACCTGTGACATACTCAACGGCACCTCAACCGGCGTCAGCTGCGAGGAGCTCGACTTCCTCTACACGGTCCGCTCCGACTACACAATGGTAGGGGGGCCGTCAGCAGGGGCAGCCATGACAGTTGTAACCATGGCCGCTGTTCTCAACAAGTCCGTTGCATCAAACGTGATGATAACAGGTACGATAAACCCTGACGGGACAGTTGGTCCTGTGGGTGGCCTGATAGAGAAGGTGGACGCTGCCAATAAAGCGGGTGCGGACCTGGTCTTGGTCCCAGAGGGCCAGATTATGACCTACACATCTCTGGAAGGGAGTTTCATGGCAATACTGGTCAATCTCAGCACCTATGCCCAGGAGCAGTGGGGTATGGACGTGTTTGAGGTCAAGAACATAGAGGACGCGTTCAAGTACATGACAGGATACGAAATCGCGAGGGTGTCCGTATCCAGCGCCGAGGTGGCAACAGCAGAGTACCTCAATGTGATGAGGTCCATGGCCGAGGACCTAGTTGCTCTGGCAAACGGGAAGCTCTCTGTTGCCCAGGAAAAGTTGAGCCAGTCCACCATAGGTTTCGGCTACTCGGAAATAGTGGGCAGTATCCTCTCATCTGAGGAAAACGAGCTCGGACAGGCAGACAACCTGATTTGGTCCGGGAACTACTACTCAGCAGCGAGCTATGCTGTGAATGCGATGCGTTCAATAGAGTACGCGGACAAGCTTATATCCTACTACACCTCGACCAACGCGCGCTCCTTTGTGCGTGACCAGCTTGACCAGGTTTCAGTCAATATAACCGGAACAGAACAGGAGATAATGTCGATAACAGACGTTGACAATATCTATGACATAGAGGTCCTCATGGTCGCCATAGACAGAATCAGGGCCGCGGATGGGCTACTGGAGAGCGCGATAAACAGCTCGCTCCAGGACAATCTTGAGGGTGCGCTGGACCTGGCAGCATTTGCAGAGGTGAGGCGCATAACAGCAGAGAAGTGGGCGTCTGTCGCAGACCAGTTCACAGGAGATGAGAACATAACCTTCAACATCAGCAACGTGAAATACCTAGCGCAACGGAGGATAGAGGAGGCAAGGACCTCCACCACCTACGCCAACACAATCGTGCCAACCAGTTCATTCCTCTTTGAGTCAGAAGACCTGCTGGACAGGGCAGAGACCAACTTCCTGGAAAGCAACTACGTCGCAGCACTGTTCTCGGCACTCGAGTCCAGGGCCCTAGCAAATCTGGCAATGGAGACCCGCGGCATGGACAACGCGGAGATTGTGAGCAAGATACCAGATTCAGAGGGGGACGCGCTGAGCGCGATAGCAAGCGCAGAGGAGCGTGGGCTGCTGCCAATCCTCGCAATCAGCTATCTGGAGTACGGAAAGACCTTTGAGGAGAGCAACCCGGTCTCAACCATAGTGTTCCTCGGCTATTCAAAGGAGTTTGCAAAGGTCTCACATGACATCGTCAACTCGATGAGCGCGGGGTATGCGCTTCTGCCGACATCGGATGTGACAATAAACCCGGCGGTGTTCACGTCAGGCGTTGGAAACAGTCTGAATATTTACCTGGTGGTTGTCGCCGGATTTCTTTTAGGTATAATCATATCCCTCTACAAAATCGAGCGCTCATCGTAGAGGTTGTCAAGATGGTTGTTGACAACGACTATGCACTGGGATGAGAAGTAGGGCATGGGTCCTATGGATATCCTCTCCTCAGCCAGTTTGCGGGCGGCCTTGCGCTCGTTCCTTGGCAGACCCATATGGTCGCCCAAGACGAATACAGGGTTTGAACCCAACTCAACCTGGCTTATGTGCCTCCCAGCGCTTTCAAGCAGGTAGAAGCCCTGATTTTCAGCCAACACGTCCTCAAAGCGTTTCTTCTCTATGGATATACCCGGGAATGCTTCAATCCTTCGCCTCGGCTTGTACTTCCAGAGAACCGAGCGCAGGAGGTTGCCAATGTCCTTCTTCGAAATCGGCATCTCCTCGTTGCTCACAAACTCTATGTGCTTGGGCGGGTCCGGCGGACCATTAAGAACCAGATGGAGTGAGACATCGCTGCGCATGGCGTTGGACAGGAAGAAAGCGGCAATCACGTCGTGGCAGAGTATGTCAAGCCGCCCGGCTTTCATTAAATCGCGGAAATCCCCCTTGGTCCTGCCACGCTCGGAAAATAGTATGAAGGTGCGCATATGGATTGGGTGAGCTGGCCAACTTAAAAACGTTCAGATAAAGGAAAGCGTCAGTTCCCCGCCTGCAACACCGTAGTACAACCTCAACTCGTAGTCACCAGGCTCGAGGTACAGGCTGTTCTGGACGTCGCAGGGCAGGGAGTAATTGTGCCCGGGGGTCAAAATCTCGTCAGTGGAGTTTTCAATCCGCATATAACTTCCGGTCGGGACATGGACCTCGACAAAGTCGAATGAGCCATGGTCACCGGCTTTCAGTAGGTCGATTGTTCCCACCACGTCAACAGCAGAATCAGCAAGCTGTCTCATGCCAATGGAATGTGTGAGTGCGTCCAGCGCGGACAGTCCGAACTGGAGAGCAAAGGATACCAAAACCATCGTCAATAACAGCCTGAAAGGGAAGGACTCCATATCAGAAAGTTGTGTTGGTCAACGTCTCGTTTATGTTGAATATCATGTGCATTATCCCGGTCTTGAGCACCCCGACCATCTCCAGAACTATGGAAATTACCATCACTGCAACGAGCACAATCACCACATACTTCAACGGAAGACCCTCAACACCTTTTTTGTTCATGGATGGGTGGAAAAAGAATCCATTTAAATAGTTATCACAAAAGAGTGGTGGAAATTGCAACTGTGGCTGTGAAGACGATGAAAGCGAGCGGCAGCGCCCTGGCAACCTCCATCCGCAGGCTCACTTTGTCGCTGTTGTTTATGAGTGAGATGTGTCTGGTGAGTATGTAGGACAGTGCAACCACATAAAGCCCCAGAACAAGGTACAGGACTCCCATAGGCATGAGGAAAGCTCCGAAGAGAATGGTCTCAAACCCGGAGAAGGAACTCTGCACAAGAGAGGTGAGGGCCACGACAAGTCCGCAGACAAGCGGGGAAAATGCAAGGGCTGTGAGGCGCATCATGCCGAAGACCTGGGACAGCTCTGTTTTCAGGCTCTCCTCTGTCTCCCGCAGGTCGTTGATGTGGTCAAGCATGCTGAACAGCGAGCGGCTTGCGACCTTTATGCCCCGCTTCAGGCTGGTCGTGAGCGCAGCCATGAGCGACCGGACGCGTTTTGAGTACACGTCATCCATTGCCTGAACAAGCGCTTCCTCAAAGGTGGTCTGCCTCTCCCTGACCCTGCGGAGCGCCCTTGCAAAGAGTTTCTTTGCAGGGCCATCTGGCATGGACTTGGACGCCCAAGCGAGCGCATTCTCTGCGCTCCGGCCCTCGGACATCTTTGAAGCGATGTGGTATAGCCCGTCGACAATGTTGTCCTCCAGCTCCTTTGCCTCGTTGCGCAGCCGCACCTTGAGGTACGCGGTGCCATAGCAGTAGAGGGACGCTGCGGCAACAACACCTGCAACGATGAACAGGGAGAAGTAGTCTGGAACAACTATCTCGAATCCCGGAACCAGACCGAGAAGATAGAAGAACCCTGGAGAGGAAAGTGCGATGAAAACGGCCAGGGCGTACGGGAGTGCGGAGACCTCCACATTTCCAACCCGTATGGCTCCCCGCGGCGGCAGCCCGGGAACGTCCTCCACCTCGATTTCGGAGAATGAAGCTGCCCTGCGCGACAGGACACGACCGGAATAGATGTAGAGTCCAATCAGGGACAGGAACAGCAGTGTGAATATCTGGGCGTAGTGGGTGGAGAACCCGAGCACAGATACCACAGGAAGAAGTGAGACCAGAACAAGCGGGAGCACTGTGCCGATTGAAAAGAGCATGAGGTTCGGCATCTTCAGCGACTTCACGTAGGAGCGCATTCTGGAAGCCATTCCGCGCACAACAACGTCCGCTGCCCGGTCGAGCCGGGCAACGCGGTTCTCCTGCAGCTTCTCGGACGAGAGGAGCATGTAGACGCCGCGCTTGAAACCGAAGAAGAATCTGCCCCAGTCGTCCGCCAACCTGGAAAGCCCATCCTTGACGGACTCGCCGGTTGTCATCGCCCTCCAGACCACCTTCCGCAAGTCCTCAGACAATCTGCCTTCGGTGTATCTCCCTGCAAAGGACGCAGCGTGCTCCAGGTTCGAGCCCTGGCGGAGCATAGCAGCAATCAGAACCACAACCTCCGGCGAATGGCCGAGCGCCCGCATGCGGAGCGTTGATGAGATATTTTTCGGGTGCTCTGTGACAAGATGCGCAACCAACAATGGCAAAACAAGACCCAGCAGCAACCAGAGCTGGAAGGAAAGGATTATCAGCGGTGCAAATGCAACAGCAAGGGCTATCATCGCGAACCGTGAAAACGCCACCACCTGCTCAGGCGACACGCCCCACCTCAAGAAGCCTATCGCCTCTGAGAACTCCTTTGAGTACTCTGGCTTTCCCACAAGCCAGGAGAATCCTAGCTTATCAACCATCCACAAAAACATTGACTGGGCCCAGCCGGATTCGAACCGGCGACCTCCGCCACGTCAAGGCGACGTCATAGCCACTGTCCACACCTTTTCCGTGCATGCTTTTCGGCAAAAGGCTCCTAGACTATGGGCCCGCAAGGGAAGTGATGAGAAAGTGATTTTTATAGGTTACCCTTTGAAAACAACGATGGCAGCCACCGGCTTCGCTACCGCCTCTTTGTTGAAGAACTCGGCAAATTCACCCAGTTCTGCCTGCGCGAGAAGTATCTTGCTGTTGGTGGCCAGCTTCACCGCCTCCTCGTCCACAGGTACGTCACCGCAGATGACTATCTCCTTGAGGTTCTCCGAGTTGCCAATCATTGTCTCTATCTCGTCCACCGCGACCTTGTCCGACTTGATTGCCTGGCGCTCCATCACCCGGCCGTCTGTGAATATCCAGACGCTGAAGGAGTACTTGCTCCCGTCAACTGTGATTTCGCCGTCCTTAATTGAGTCGACCGTTGTCACGGGAGGCAATAAATCGTTGGGACTTAAATCAGTTCTGGTGCAGCTGCAGCTCATCCTAGAACGGGTCGCCGAGGCAGGGACCTTCGTTCTAAACTGAACGCCTACCTTTACGCACTGAAACAGTGCACATAGGCAAATCTACTTTGTCGCTCTGAACTTATAAAATTTGCCCAAAATGGCCTCTTTTCAAAAAGGACAGTGTGTTTGTATATCAAAGCCTCGGGAGGGCATATAGTCAAAATTGAAAGGGT
>DAOVEB010000048.1 GCA_030669205.1 Candidatus Parvarchaeota archaeon
ACATTGACAAAGATTGGTTAGAACAACTACTGGAAAAAGTTGACGATAGGCATGGAGCCGTTGGACGTGTTCAGTTCAAGAGAAATCTTCTTGGTGATTATCTTTCATTAGGATATCCTCTTTCGAACGAAAAACCAACGGAGTTTAGAAACCCAGTACCAACCTTAAATGTCATCATTGGTAAAAAGGCTATTCTGGAAGCGGGAAATTTCGACGATAAGTTGGTCAGCTCTGAGGATGGCGACATGACTTATAGGATGATTAAGAGAAACTACTCATTTTTTTATGTGCCTTCGGCAAAGTGCTTCCATGACATCAAATTGAGTTTTGGGAGCGTTATCAAGAATGATATATGGTTGATGAAAGGATTCCTTGCCTGTGCCTACAAACACGGTATCAGAACAGTATTTTTCAAGGAAGTCTTGGCTGCAATGATTTCGATTCTGACAATGATAATCTTTTCGCTTTTACTGGTGTTGAAACCAGTGATTTTTTTCTATTCATTTATAGCTGGCCTCTTACTGATATTTGTATACTCCTCCATCAGATATATGAAAGACGGGAGAAAGGCTTGGTTTTCGTATCCCCCCGGATTCATATTGAAGAGGGTATCAACAGCATTGGCTTTGGTTTTGGGTGTTCCATATCTTTTGAAGTTTATGTGGACCACCTTTATTTCATAGAGTAGATGTATAAGTTATGGTTGTCTATCTGTTCCATTGACACGTAGTTTCCGTACAGGTACTGTAGGAACCTTGAATCAGGATAAGACGAGTCCATGCCTTCTGGCATCAGGACCAGATCTATATCGCCCACAACCAATCTTTCATATGCTTGGTCAAGGACTACCCCATCCCAGAACTTGATTACCTCGACTTCGGCGTCTCCTAGGTAATATCCAAGCGCGTACTCCCACCACGAGGCAACTACATTCGGGTTCATCAACATTATCCTTTCAGCAGCTATGTCGAATCCAGAGTCAACACCGAAATTAGGGTTTGATAGGATTGCGTAGATTGGGGAGGTTGGAATTAGAAGAATTGTACCAACTGCGGCGCATCCAATCCACTTCTTCTTCGTCAGACCCTTAACAACCTTGAACGAGTCGGTTATCAGAACTATGTTCAGAAAGACAAGGGAAGCCAGCATATACCTGGCTCCTTTGAGTGACATAAGACTTAGTATCAGGAGCGGGAAAAGTACAAGGAGGACCAACAATCGGTTGAATTCTCCACGCCCCCATCTGATTGAGGAGAGAACGAGCAGCGCAGCATATGACAGACCACCCGTTTCGAATATCCAGACCAGGTATGAGTGTATAAGTCCTGTCTGTTCTGTTGCAACCTTGCTTGAGTAAAGCGTGTCCATGACAAATGGTCTGACAAATATGTAAGGAAGATCTGCTAGGAAAGGCAGATAAATTAGTAGGAAAGTTATTGAGAAACCCGATACAATGTGCAGCAGGACCTCGTTCTTCATTGAGATTGAGTATATCAGCCAGAGAATGGAACCGAGAACGGCCCCGCAAACCAGGAATGTCGCTAGGACCTGAGGCGAGTCCATGTTAAACGCTATAAAACCTAGTGGTGAGGGCAGGGTTGAGACGAGATACTCCCTGTCGAAGCCCATTACATTATTTAGATTTGAGGAAAGGCTGAAGTGTGAGAAGTATCCAAGGAAAATGCCGAGAACCAGAAATAGAAAGATAATTCGGTCTGGTTTTGGAAACCTGATTCTTACACCATCCTTCCACATCCTGTGAACCAAGATTGGCAGGGCCCAGAACATGCCACTCTCTTTCATTATCACAGAAAATGCGAGGACTATTCCATAAATGAAGGAGAGAGATTTCCTGTTCTTCATGTTGTTCATATAAAACAGGAGAAGCAGAAAGAAGAGCATTGGGACGTCATGCATCACCTGCGTGCCGAGCTGTGCGAAAAGCATCGTGAGACCTATGAAACCGGAACAGAATAGACCAGCAACCTTGTTTTCCAGATTTGAACATACCTTGTATATCAAGTAGAGGCTGAGCGTTGAGAAAACCACAATAGGCAGTCTGGCTGCGAAGGAGCTTCTCCCAAGAGCAAGCTGACTGAAGCCGATAAAGTAGTATAACAGCGGAGGTCTGTTGGCACCCACGTGCGTGTCCTGTAGGGTCACAAGTTTGTAGGCAGAGTCTGCGTAGTATGTCTCGTCAACCCACATGGCTCCGCTGATGTTTGTGACGTACAGAGAACCAAGCATTATGACAAGCAGAATTATCCCAGATTCGTCCTTCAGCCAACCTGTTATTCTATCCTTCAACTTCTGTCACCAATAAATTTGTTGTACCAGAGTTCTGTTGTGACCAGGATCCACAACTTGTGGAAGTCCTTGAACGACTTTGCGCTGCCTGACAGATTTTCCAACTTCCTTCTGCTGAATATATTTGGGTTCTCCACTGTTCTGGACAGGGCCTCTGACATAGGACCTTCGAGCCATGATTTCACCGGTGTGAAAAAGGTCCTTTTTTTAGAAGTGTAAACTTCCTTTGGTAGGATGTCTTTGGCAAGCTTTCTCAAAACAACCTTACCGCCTTTCAAGTTCATCTTTGTCCTTCCCGATAGTGTCATGGAGAACTCTGCCAACTTGGTATCTAGGAAAGGAACTCGCCCTTCAACTGCACTCGCCATTGTCATTCTGTCAACTCTCAGAAGCTGGTAATTCGGAAGAACTTCTGAAATATCAAACATACATATCGAGTTCAGGGTATCAGTCTTTGCCTTTGTGTAGGGCCGGAATACTTCAAATGGTTTTTCCCTCAGCCCGCCAAGCAGGTTTTTGACTTCGCTTCTGGGGAAGGTCGAAGACACGTTGAAGAAAGCCCTTCCTCCCAACAACTTTGGAATTGGAACAAAGGGCGGAACTATCCGATAACCTTGA
This sequence comes from Candidatus Parvarchaeota archaeon, assembly GCA_030669205.1. Taxonomy (GTDB): domain Archaea; phylum Nanobdellota; class Nanobdellia; order JAFCGN01; family DAOVEB01; genus DAOVEB01. Next base: position 2,926 of record DAOVEB010000048.1, read on the forward strand.
TAACCTGCAAACAGCTCATCGGCTCCCTCTCCAAGAAGCGCGACTGTGACTTGTTTTTTCGCGCCTTTTGAGAGGAAGAAGGTGGGGACCATTGCAGGGTCCATAACAGGCTCGTCCATGAGATAGATTATCTCTTCGAACCTCCTTTCTATTTGAGATTCACGCACAACTATCTCGTGGTGTTGGGTTCCCAGATGATCTGCGACAGACCTGGCGAATTCAAACTCATCTCCACTCTCACCAAACCCTACTGTAAAGGTCTTGAGCCCGTCAACCAGATTGTTCGCGTAGGCAGTTATCATGCTTGAATCCAGACCGCCCGACAGGAAGGTGCCAAGCGGCACATCACTCATCAGGCGCTTTTCAACGGACTCCTTCAAGATGCTGTGAGTCTTGTGCGTTATCTCACTCTCACTCAAGCTGCACGAATCGAGTCCGAGCTTCCAGTAGGTCTTGGATTCCATTTTTCTACCACACACCATCATAGTTCCTGGTAGCAGTCTTCTGACTCCCTTTATTGCTGTTCTCTCACCCGGAACAAAACGGAATGTCAGGAGCATCTCGATTGCTCCACAGTCAAGCTCGCCCTTGATTCCGTTGTATTCAAGAATCGACTTGATCTCAGAGGCGAAAACCAGGCGATCACCGTCTTGGAAGTAATATAAGGGTTTTATCCCCAGCCTGTCGCGGGCAAGGATAAGTTTCTTTTGATTTGAGTCCCACAGGGCTATTGCGAAAGGTCCGTCAAGCTTTTTTACGAAACTTGGTCCGAGATTCTCATAAAGGTGGACTATGACCTCTGTATCGGATTTGGTTTTGAATGTGTGGTTCTTTTCAAGGCCCTTTCTGAGCTCCTTGAAATTGTATATCTCGCCATTGAACACAACAACAATTGACCCGTCTTCATTGGACATTGGCTGCTTGCCAGTTTCCAGATCGATTATTTTGAGCCTGACATTTCCCAGACATATCTTGTCGTCGGAGTAGAATCCGGTTTCATCTGGGCCACGGTACCTCATCTTGTTGCACATACTCTTGGTCAGACCAATGTCCGAGAACCCAAAGGTTCCGGCTATCCCACACATGGCTGTTACGATTGATTTTAAATATAAATAGTTCAGTATTAAGTTCTATGGCCAGACTTCTGATATCAGCACAGAGCTTGGGGCTAGGTGGAGGCAACGAGACCTTAACCAAAACACTCTATGAGTTCGTTTCAAAAGAAGGTGTGGACTGCACCCTGATCTATCCTACAAACATAATACCAAACCTCTTCTTTGAGGAAGGGGACAAGAACAGTAAGGACATCAGAATAGGAACTTATAATCCATCTCTGCTTCTCAACTTTTCTTTTTACTCGCTCCTTGCAAAGTCAAGGCTGGACGATTTCGCTGCATTTCATGGCATAGGAGGCCAGAACTTAGAGTGCATGCCGTTTTATTTGTGGAACAAAAGGTATATCTGTACCGTGGGAACAACTCTGCTGGAAGAGTGGAGAACGGTGTTCAGCATGACCGATTTCAGCAGGGGCGGAACAGCCTACTTTTCCGGACTTCTCAATCAGGCCACCCTTCCTGTACTCAGAAAACTGGAAGGCAGGATATTCCGTTCATCGGAAGCGATATGCACAGGCAGTACTTACGCCTCAGGATGCATACAGAAAGAGTTTGGAATCAAAGACAGTGATATAAAGATAATTCCACCACCAGTTGACACCAACCACTTCAAACCAGTTCAAAGCGACCTTGATTTGGGAAGGTTTGTCCTGTATGTTGGGCGGCTTTGCCCTAGAAAGGACCTCAAGACCTTAATCAACGCCTTTTATAGGGTACAGAAAAAAGAGAAGGACCTGTCACTTGTTTTAATAGGCAAAGGTCCCGAAGAGAAAAGGTTGAAAGACCTTGCCAAGAGTCTGGGAATCAGCTCCAAGGTACTATTTTTGGGTAAGGTTGACTACGGAAGTCTTCCAGAGTACTATAGTTCGGCTGAACTGTTCGTACTTACATCAAAGCAGGAGGGTTTTGGCATAGTGCTGGCAGAGGCCCTTGCTTGTGGCACTCCCGTTGTTTCAACAGACTGTGGTGGACCAAGGGATATAGTGAATGACAGGACAGGGATTCTGTCCAAAACTGGGGACCCAAAGTCAATCTCTGATGATATCCTTACTATTGTTGGTGACAGACGGTTCAGCAGGCGGGTCAGAACCTATGGCCCTTCCTTTGTGAAAAGGAACTTCTCAAGCAGAGTTTACTGTTCCAGATACTTGGAGCTCTACAAAGAACTATTTCCTGACCTCTGAGTACAGTTTGATGTAGTCATTGACAATCTTGTCGATTGAAAATTTACCGATATTTCTGAAGTCGCATCTCTTCGCACCCGAAAGTGTCCTCTTAATTGCTGTTCCGAGTCCAGCAATGTCTCCCGCGTCTACAACCTCCCCGAAGTTGAAACGCTCCACAAAACTTGAAACGCCGCACTTGTCACTCACAACAACAGGCTTTCCGCAGGCAACTGCTTCAAGTACAACATTTCCAAAACTCTCATGCTCACTTATGCTGGGAAGTATGAGAACATCACAGTCAACTAGGGCCGACAGCTTCTCACTACCTTTAAGATAACCCGTGAACACTACCCTCTTTGACAAATCCAGCTTTTTGATCAAAGATTTCAGGTGATTCAGGTGGCCGTCATCATGCCCTACAACTACCAAGGTTGCGTTTTTTGTAGATTTCAGCGATTTTACTAGGACATCTATACCCTTTGTTCTGTGAATTCTACCTAAATAGAGTATGAGTTGTCCTCTCCCAATTCTGTACCTCTTTCGGAATGTTCCCTCCTCTGGAAGGTTCCTGAATTCGTTCAAATCTATAGAGTTGGGAATTATCTCAACCTTGTGCTTCAGATAACTCGGAAAATGACCCTTTTCAATCTCTGAACTGGCTATTATTTTCCTTGATGATTCTAGAATGTTGTTTCCAATCAAAATATCGAATACTTTCTTCAACACAGTTTTCTGGAAGTATGTTGGGTAGCTCCCCCTACACGAAAGCAGGAAAGGGACGTTTTGGTCTGTCAGATAAGCCGAAACGTTCTGGAATGTCCTGAACTCATGCATGTGGATGACGTCAAAGTCCCTCAGCCTTGACTTTAGGAAGGATATCA
>DAOVEB010000059.1 GCA_030669205.1 Candidatus Parvarchaeota archaeon
GTTTTGTCGACTGATAGTATGAGATTATCAATTTTTTCTTTCATTTGAAATGATGAAACAAAACTGATTTTAAAAACTTTACATTATTATTTCTGAAGACAGTGATATTAATTACAGTCAAAAACAATAAAACCATACCAATTGAATAACTTTTGGCGACACTTTTTTATTAGCAGTGTGAGTATGGCATATAATGCTGTCAGTTGAGGAGTCGCTTGACTTCCTTCGAAAGGAGGGGTTAGCAGTTGTTCCTTACAATGTTGTGGTATCTGAGAAGGAAGCAGTAGTAGCTGCGAGGAAGATTGGTTTTCCAGTTGTGATGAAAATCGTTTCAGAGGAGCACACGCACAAGACAGATGTTGGGGGTGTGGTGACCCATATAAATGATGAGGAAGATGTGGGAGCGGCATATCACAGGCTATCAAAGATTTCAAAGCGCGTCATGGTGCAGAAGCAGCTTGAGGGGGTCGAGGTCGTTGTCGGAGTGAAGCTTGACCCAACATTCGGGCACGTGGTAATGTTCGGCCTCGGCGGAATCTTTGTGGAGGTCCTGAAGGATGTCTCGTTCCGGGTTTGCCCCATCACACTCAGAGACGCAGGAAGCATGGTCAAGGAGATAAAAGGTAGCAAGGTTCTAGCAGGATATAGAGGGAAGAAAATCAATTTGGAGGAGTTCAAGAAGCTTCTGGTTGAAGTTTCCCGGGTTGCGCCTGCGAATGATATCAGGGAGATGGACCTAAATCCGGTTATACTGGGCGAAAAACCTTATATCGTTGACGCGCGGCTACTCATGGAGTAGCTGTATCGTTCTCGCAACCTTTGTCGGCTCGGAGAAGTTTACGAGGTCCGCTTCCTTGACCATCTTGATTCCGTTGGAAACGCGCTTCCCGCCCATGAGGCAGAAATAAACAGGTTTTTTGACCCTTCTCCTGAAGCGCAGGCCTTCCTTGACAATGTTCTCAACATCGGTCATCGCCTGTGGCGTTACTATGATAATCGTTGAGTCAAACAGACTTGGGTCAATTGAGTTGAAGACGTGCCTGTATCTCTTGGAGGTCGCATCCCCGACAACGTCAATGGGATTGTTGTGCGACCAGTGAGGGGGCAGTTTTTCATTGAGTTCACTGACCAGATTCCTTGGCAGTCTCGCCACTTTAAGCCCAAGATGCTCGCATGCGTCTGCTGCCATGACTCCAGGTCCGCCTGCGTTGGTTACTATCAGAACCCTGTTCCCACTTGGTCTTCCCTGAGCAGCGCAGGAAATGGCCACGTTGAACAGTTTTTCCAGAGAGTTGACCTCGATGATTCCTGCCTGTTTGAAGGCGCCGCTGTAGACCTCTGCGCTGCCTGCCAGCGCGCCTGTGTGCGAGGATGCGGCACGGCTCCCGCTCTCGCTTTTCCCGGCCTTTAGCGTTATTATGAGCTTGTCCAAGCGCTTTGCAACATCGAGGAACTTTCTTCCATCTTTCAGTGATTCAATGTAAAGGCAGATGCACTTGGTGTCCTCGTCTTTGTTCAGATACTCGATTATCTCTGCGAAGTTCACACCTAGCATATTCCCAACGCTCACGAACTTTGAGAGCCCGATTTTCTCCTTTATCGAGTAGTCGAGCATGGCAACTGCGAGCGCGCCGCTTTGCGACACGAACGCAATGTCACCTGCTGGAGGCATTCCTGCGAAGAAGGAAGCGTTCAACCTGCGCTTTGGATTTATGACTCCAAGGCAGTTTGGGCCTAGGAGCTTGATTGAATATTCGTCCACAACCTGCTTCAACTTCTTTTCAAGTTTCACACCTTCCTTTCCGCTCTCTGAGAAGCCGGCGGATATCACGACAACATTCTTTATCCCCTTCTCACCGCACTCCTCGACCACCTTTGGCACAAAGGGCGCGGGTATGGCCACAACTGCCATGTCTATCTTTCCCTTGTAACTCAGGACACTCGGGTAGCAGCGTCCGCCATGTATGCGTTTCGCGTTTGGGTTGATTGGTATTGTGTGGATTCCTCTCTCCTGCAGGACTTTGAAAACAACGTTGCCGACCTTTCCCCTTGAACGGGACGCGCCGATAACCGCAATGTTTTTTGCAATGAAAAAACCATCTACCATACTACAGTAATATTAATAACTAAACCTTAATTAATTTTGGGTGGTCAAAATGGGGCTGTTTGTCGCGTTCGAAGGTCTTGACGGTTCAGGCATGTCTACGCAAGCAGCAATGCTCTCTGACTGGTTCAAGGAAAAGGGATATATCTCGATTCTCACAAAGGAGCCTACCCACGGGCTGGTTGGCGGTCTGATAAAGGCAGCGCTCAAGGGTGAGTGGAAAACCTCGCTGCATTCGTTGCAACTGCTCTTCACAGCAGACAGGGGACACCACCTTGAATTCGAGATTCTGCCCGCACTGCAGGACGGCAAGGTGGTTATAACTGACAGGTACAAGTACAGCACAATGGCGTTCGGCGCGACCGAGTTGCCACTGGAATGGCTTGAACAGATCAACTCTCAGTTCCAAGAGCCTGACCTAACTTTTTTCATAGACACCCCATCCCACATTTGCTTGGAAAGAATCAGCATGTCTCGCTTCGGAGTCGAGCTTTTTGAGAAGGAGAAGAAGCTGGCTGCTGTGCGGAAGGTCTACCTCGGGCTTGCAAAGAACTACGGTTTCAAGGTCGTTGACGGCAGCAGAACCAAGGAGCAGGTGCACAAGCAAGTTGTTTCATCTGTCAAGCAGTTCATCAAGGATAAGGATGTCTCACTCCAGAAGTTCCTTTAGAAGCCGAAGATTCCCCTGCCAAAGATGTGGAGCATTATGATTGCTATTATTGTAACTACCGAGAGAAAGATAACATGTCCTGGTTTTATGACAAACTTGCTTTTGTACTCCTCAAAGTACCGCATAATTCCGCCGGAACTCGACGGCATGCTCACCTTTCTCTGGCCTCGTTTGTTCATGGCTTTAATGATTGAAGCTGTTTTTTTAAAGGTATTGGAACCCGGGTTATTGGAAAGCGCGTGACCGGGTTATAGTCCTCCTTCTGTGCGGCGTCCAAAGGAATCGCCGTGACAGCATTCGACTGAGCGGCTCAAGGCCTTGCACCGTCTGGGTTTCGCCGTTTCAACATATTCAGCCTGATTGTTCAGTGGCAACCACATCACGACTTTTCGCCAGCGTTTTGCGCGCCAGCGGAAAAGGCTGACTGTGTCGTTTCTGCGCCAGAGCCCACACTTCCGTGCGCCGCCTCGCAGCGGCAGACTTTTCTAAACGGGTGGGAGAGACTTCCTCAGCATGGGAACTTTTACTGGAGTTCAGTAACCGCTCCCGCACCGACAGCTGTCCGCCCGGTCACACTATGGAGCGTTTTTG
>DAOVEB010000014.1 GCA_030669205.1 Candidatus Parvarchaeota archaeon
CCCAGGTTTATCGCCAGCCAGAGGAAAGGTATGAAAAGCGGAACCCTGCCCACAATCGGCCTGTGTTCCATGTTGTAAGAGTATGAACCTGTCTTTGAGACCATATTTTCCCCAACAAGCGCCACTGTGAAAACAACTATTGCGTAGAGCATCGTTACAGTTCCAAAGGTGAGATACGCACCGACTATGAAAAAGGTTGAAAGGATGAGAAATATTGAGAGCAGGAAGACATGGATTCGACGGTTGAACTCATAGTCAACGCGTTCAATGTTTCGGATGAGCTCATATCTGACACCGGTAAGGTCAATCCTGTCAGCGCCCACTGTCTTGAGGTAGTCAATCCGCCCCACAACCTCCCCCTTTATGTAGTCAACCCTTTCTGTGATTGCTCCAACTCTGCCTGAAAGGTCCTCCCTGAAGTAATCAACCCTGTCAGCAAGCCCTTCGACCTTGTCTGAAACGCCCTCCTTCAGGTTCTCGATTTGGCTTGTCATATACGCCCCAATCATATGCTATTGAGGTAGTCTGTTGTGGATTTAAATCTTCTGGACTTCGCCAGTTTCTTCAACTTTTTCATCGCCCCGCTCCCGTACTGGGCCGCACGCTTCCTGCTGCCGCAGACATCTTCGGGGACGCTCAGTTCGCCAGCTATCTCCCGCAACACTATTTTGTTCTGGGCCTCAGATATCTTCATGCTCTCCGGGAGTTGCATTGCAATCCGGATTACGTCTATGTCAAGGTAAGGTGTTCTGAGCTCAAGGCCAAAGTGGGACGCTATCGCCCTGTCCCTTGCAAGGTCCTCCTTCTGGACCTTCTCCAGTAGCTTCCAGGAGAGAGAGTCTATGTCCTTCACGCATTTGAACTTGCTGTACCCTGCAAAGAGTTCGTCAGCACCCATCCCGGTCGCGACGACCTTCTCCTTGACTTGGCTGCATGCTGCGAGCAGCGGGATGGAGATGCCTACGTTAACCGGGTCTCGGAGACCTGTTGTCTCGATTGCCAGGTGCACCGCCTGCTCCATGTCACCTATCTCGCACAGTACGTGGTCGAAAGCCATCTCCAGGGCCACGTGTGACGCCTGCTCCATGTCGTCTGAGCCCGGAAACCCAGCTGTGTAGCAGGTGAACTTCTTTCCGCTGCTCTTGAGAGCCGCTGCGATGAGAGTTGAGTCCACGCCACCAGAGAAGAGAACTGCGCAGTTGCTAATTGCTGTTATTGAGCTGACCAGACTCTGCTTCAGCTGCTCTTTGAGTTCCATAACCGAGACTACTCCACACGAACATAAAGATTTTTGGATTTGATGGTTATACAATCAAGTCAGCAAGCTCGGATAACTTGGTGATTGTTGCGTCCGGTTCGTATTCCATTTCTACGTCGTATTTTCTCCAGGGTTCGCTGTATGTGGGAGATACTTTGAGCAGTACTGCTTTCAGACCGGCTCTCTTTGCCGTGTCAATGTCCCTCACTGGGTCGTCTCCAACATAAGTAATCTGGTCCGGTGGCAGTCCGAAATGTTTTACAATGTGGTCATAAACACGCAAGTCCGGCTTCTCGATTTCAATTGACTCAGATGTTTTTATGTATTCAAAGTAGTGCTTGATGTCCATGTGGGCGAGCACTGCTTCTAGTGCAACCTGTCTGTCATTGGCGAATATGCCCAGCCGTTTATCCCTATTCTTGAGCGTTTCAAGTGTCTGTTTCGCTTCCTTTGTTCTCGGGTCACCCTTCACCAGCTCCATGTAACCCAGCCTGTACTCCTTCAACAGTTCAGGAGCTAAAAGAACCCCTTTGTCCGCTGCGACTCCCAGATGTTTGAGAAAATCCTGTATTATCGGCTCCTCCTGGAGGAAATGCCCTATGTAGGGGTAGTTGACCCTGCTGTTTGACTTAGCCCATTTTTCAACGAGTTCCTGACTGTTTACCGCTATATGATGGTCCTCAAACAACTCAACAAATCGGTTGGCTTTGCGTTCCATGACTTGGAGAAAAGGGTCCATAACCAGCGTGTTCCCCTGGTCAAAGACTATGGCTTTTGTTTTTACCATTTAAACCACTAAAAAGTGGGTAAAATATCCTTATAAAGATATTCCTATCTTGTGGGTTAACTCGATATTTCCTCTCTTCGTCTCCTTTGCGTATGAAGGAAGAGATAACAACACTGCTCCGGGCCAAACACGACACGAAGTTCATATAGACCCCAAGTTTTTTGTCACCATAGTGCAGATGGTGGCAGTGGCAAGAAGGGGTAAGTGGAAGCGAGATAACAGTTTACTCAGAGTACTCGAAGTGAAGTGCGTCCCCCACCTTCGCCTTTTCAGCGCCGCCAGCAGGCAGTTCAAGGATGTACTTGGCCTTTTTCTTCGGTGTTTGGCATTTCCAGCTTCGCAGGTCGAAGAAGGAAGTTGGCTTCACATTCCTGCGCACATCCACAACTATGCAGTTCTTGTTGGTCCAGATTATGTCCAAAGGCACGAGCATGAGAAACATGTGTATTGTAGCATCAATCTTTGACTCCCGCTTCAGCACGAATAGGGCACCGTCCGTCTTCCGCTTGCCTATTAGACCAAGTGCCTTGCTCAGAGTGCCTTTCAGAACAGCCGATTTTTCAGTAAGGAGTTCGCCCGAGGTTGTGTTTTTTACACTGACTTTCATGGTCTAACCAATGTAGTATTTGACCTTCTCCTTGACATTCTCTTCGCTCTCCTCTGCAAAATCTTCTTCTGCGTCTTCGTACTCTTCAAAGTCTTCAAACCCTTCAGCCCCATCAAGGAAATAGTCAGGCACGTCAAACTCGTCCATTATTTATCACCACGCTCGCATACCCAACAGCCGAGCTATACTCTTTGATTATATCACCACTTGTGTAGTATTTTAATAGTTTTCCATGACGGAATCCGAGCATCTTGGACCACTCGAGCATTATTGCTATTGATTGCCAGCCGCACACGGTCAGGTGGTTTGACTGGACATGCTCAGAGAAACCAGCAGGGTCAATGGAGGTGATATAGCCTAATGTTTCCTTGTCCATGGCGTACATATTTTCCTTTGCATTGTCTGTGAAGGGCATGTAGCTGTATGCCAGACCATAATGCGTCATGTCGGACGAGGCGAGGAGAACTATCTTTTTGTCCCCGGTTGAGTTGATTATCTTCTCGGCAACCCCCTTCGCGTCGCAGTCCCTGACGCAGATGGGAACAAACTTGAAGTCTCTGAAGAGATACTGGAGAAATGGGAGCTGTACTTCTATCGAGTGTTCGAACCTGTGCGCCTCTTGGTTGGCTGGTATGCCAAGCGAACTCGCAAACCCGTCGTCTATCCTGCACCTGCCAAGCGGAGTTTCCCAGAAACCTGTTGACGTTGCTATGTCCGGACCTCTGCCAGTGTGGTTCGGTCCGAGTATGACAAAGATGTCTGGCTTCTCACCTATCGCGCGGTACGAGTGGGCTGCACACGGCCCTGAGAACATGTAGCCCGCGTGTGGCACCAGTGCAGCTTTCACCTCCTGCGGCTTCGCGCCGCCTGGTCCAAACTCATGGGAAAAACTGTCTTTGATGGAGCGTCTGAGCGTTTCCGGCTCCGCCTCGTAGAACCTGCCAGCAGCAACCGGAGCGCGGATTTCCATGGTTCAAGACCCTGAATCTGCGAATAAAAAGGTTTTGATGGTGGATTTGTAATGGGAGCGCGTAAGCCCTCTATTTTATTTTTTGGATGGGGGCTAACCTTCTTTGTTTTTGCCTTGGACTCCCTTATACAAAAATCAACCACAATCTTTTTAAATGTTATTGTTGAGTGATGAATTGATTAAAATGGCCAAGAACTGTGAAATACTTGAAAAAGGATACACATCTATGAAAGGATTAGAACCACTGAGTCTGAGTGAGATATTTGTTGAGAATATTGGTTACAGTAAGAGACAGACTATAGATCAGGGGTATGAAGATATCATATCAGCAAAACGCAAACAGGTTGGACATGATGGGCCTCTCTGGGGTTTCAACAGGTCTGAGAGACGTGGGGGTTACTTATATGGTCTTGGAGATTGTTTTGAGTATGATGGGGATCTTGTCGAATTAGTAGGGCCGACAACCTACGGCACACACGCAGCATTCCAAGGTAGAGGGGACATAGAGATGAAGTACAGAGCAAATCCACTGAGCCAGAATGCAGTTGGATTGACATCAGACAATTATCTGACTCTCAGTTGGAGAGGTAAAGGGGCTGACCGATCAGGTAAAATGGCCTTCATTGGGATAGGATTTCTAAAGCGATGGAAAAATAAACGACCGGAACAAGTAGGAGAAGCGGTTCTCAGGGAGATTGTTGAGGAAATGGAATTCCCGCAGCTTGACATGGAAAGGGTTCTGGGAGAAATCGGAGACAATTCATTGATTACCAAAAGAAAACATTTGGAAAGGGCGCTCGCAGGAGGATACACACAAAGGACACTTGAAAAGCGCCTTGACGGAGAACAGAGACAGATTCTGGAGGATTATCAGAGGGTGCTTACAAAAGAGATAATTGATTGGGACAGAGCGCGATTCCTTGGTCTTGCATATGACAAGGTCAATGGTGACACAACCAACGCTGTGTTTGTGCCTTTCAACGTTGAGATCAATAAGATATCACCAGCGAACACAGAAACAGTTGAGATGGCGCCAATGAAACTCACAAGACAGAATCTCGAAAGCTTCGAAAGGTTGAACACAGAGTGCATCAACCATACCTATGCTGACATTGAACTACTTTTAGGAGCCATGGATAATTATTATCTGGATAAATATGTAGGTACCTAAAAAAGTTTGAGATTATAGGAGGGCATGGTGTCCTCACTTTTTTATCAACCAAATTAATGGATTCGGACCAAATCGCAAATTAGATGGGACTCCTGCCCTCGGCGTTTAATTGAAAACCTTTTTATTGATTGTCCTTGTCTTCCATTGTGATGAGGGTAGGTATCTTGGAGTACGGGGACGACAGGTTCGTTCAAGACCTTATGTCCAAGCTTCCGGGTTCGGAGTTCCTGAAGTTCTCCAACGTGGGAATCCCTGTTTCCAGGGAGTTCGATGTGGTTGTGGACAGGCTCAGCTTCCAGAACAAGTTCCTCAACTCTGTCATGAAACTTTACTCACTCGCTGGCACGTACGTCATCAACAACCCCTTTGCAGTCGCGTGCACGGACAAAGCGTTGCAGATTCAGCTGTGCAAAAAACTGAAAATCCCGTTTCCGAACACAATCGTTCTTCCATCAACCGATGAGGTTTATGACTTCAGCGAGGTTGTGGGCAAAGCCGGATTCGAGTTCAGATATCCAGCTATTATGAAGCCGCACGACGGCTATGCCTGGGACGATGTGTACGTGGTAAATTCTGCTGACGAGGCTGGGAAAATATACAGGGCGGTTGCAGGAAGGAAGGTGCTGCTGCTGCAGGAGCGCGTGGAATACCAGGAGTATCTGAGATGTTTCTGCGTCGGCAGGAAGACATTGTTCGTGAAGTACGACCCGAAGAACAGGGCGTACATAAAGGACGACCTGAAACATCTGGACCATCTCAAGCCACAGCTTGAGCAGTGGATGCTCGCGCTCAACAGGGAGATTGACTTTGACATCAACACAATCGAGTGGACCGTCAGCGGGGACGAGGTCTTTCTCATAGACGCGTACAACGAGGTGCCGGACATAGTTCCCGAGGCCTTGCCGCACGACTACTACTGGTGGCTGGTTGACACCTTTGCAGAGTGCGTCAGAAGCAAGGAGAACGAGAGAAACAGGGTTCCTACTCAAAGTCCTTGAGTTCAAGCTCATTTGGACTTTTCTTCCTCTTGAGGTATTCCTTTGCCAGAATCCAGAATATGAGCGAGAGGCTCCTCTTTCCCTTGTTGTTGCACGGTACAACCAGGTCTATGTTCTTGACGAGGTTATTGGTGTCGCAAAGCGCGATTATGGGTATGTTGACCTTGAGCGCGTCATGAACCACCAGCTTGTCCGCCCACGGGTCGCATATCATGAGGACCTTTGGCTCGATATAACCAGCCTCATAGTTTGGATTTGTGAGTGTGCCGGGCAGGTATCTCCCTGTTATCGTTCTTATACCTGTCACCTCACCGAACTTGCTGGCGCCCGCGAAGCCGCTTTCCCTCCTGCATACGACAAGGATTTCATCAGGTTCGAAGCGCGACAGCATCCCGGCAACCAAGTCCAACCTTTCGTCTATCTTCTGTACGTTGAGAACAGCCAGCCCGTCCGGCCTTATCTTGTATATGTACTTCTTCATGAAGCCTGTCCTGAACTTTGCACCTATGTGGATGCCTACGCTCAGGTAGGTGTCACGATCTATTAACATCTTCTCCTTGGTCATGGCTAAAAAGACACACATGGAGTTATTTAAAAAGATTCCCTTGTGGTCAATGTTACTGTTATTAACTTTGTTTGACTGTCTCGTAGATTTCCTTGAGACGCTCCATCTTGGCAATCCTCTCGGCTCCGAACGCGCTGACCTTGATGTACGGCGTTTCCAGGCCGACTGCCAAGTCTGCGAGGATGGAATCGTTCGTCTCTCCGGAACGGTGGGATATTATTGGCGTCATCCCATGTTCGCCCAGAGCCTGCAGGAACTCAATGACCTTGTGCAGCATGCCGATTTGGTTGGGCTTGACAATTGCGCCCTTGCAAATTGGCCTCAAGCGCGAGGCGTTTGTTGCGAAGAGGTCGTCCCCGATAACCATGCACTTGGTCTTCTTCTGTAGCTCTGCAAAGCCCTTGAAGTCGTCCTCGTGCAACGGATCCTCTACATAATGGAGATTGAAACGTTTTATCAGGTCGAGAATGAATTCTATTTGCTCATCCCCATTTAATTTTTTGTCTCTGTACAAATATTTCTCGTCCTTGTAGAACTCCGACGCAGCAACGTCCAGGCCGAGGTTTATCCTGACCCCTGTCTCGTCGGAGACTGATTTGGCCACCTCATGCAGGACCTCCAGTGATTTTCTGTTGCCAAGAGTCGAGACCCATGCACCTTCCAGACCAACTCTTTTTGATTTCAACCTCTCACCGACCAAACTATGAATTCTCTTGCTCGCATCCATACTTCTTGGATAGTCCTTTGTCATGGGTATCACGTGGAACTCCTGGAATTCGGTGCCCTCCGCATGGCGGCCGCCGCCGATGATGTTGCAGACCTGGTACGGGATGGACAGCCCGCCGAATATTTTGTATACGTCCTTGTTCAGGTTTCTGAGCAGGGCATATGACAGGCAGAGGATAGGATTTCCGCCAATCTTTGGGATGAATTTCTCTACCTTTTTCTCAATGGAGAGCACATCGCCGAGTTTGTTCACCTCTGCGCCAAGCAAAGTTGGCCCCACTTCACTGTTGAACGTCTTTATTGAGTCTGCTGCTGAACCGACAAAAGCATTCACTTCATACTTCCCTGTACTCGTCCCTGTCGGAACAGAGGCCCTGCCGCTCGATCTATTGGTTTTTACCTCTATCTCCGCTGTTGGGGTTCCAGAAGAAGCCATTATCTCGCGCGCATGGACGGACACAATACGCATGAGGTATAGTTGCTATTTGACCTTTAAATCGTTTAGGGATTCCAGACCCCAGCGCTTCGCGGTTTCTGACATGCCAAAGTCAACCGGTTGCTGCGGCACAAGAATCAGGGCGTTCAATTTTTCTGTCCCGTCTCTGTGGGCAACTGCTGCAAGATCGTGGCCGTCGACTATGTAAGACCTCTCTCTGCACTCAACGCAGATGATGGGGAGGTTTCTGTCCATACGGTCCTTTGCCCCTGAAAGGTTGACATGTGGCTGCGTTGGCACGAGTCTGTTGACCTCCACATCCTTGCTCACGACCGTGAACTCAACACCATGTATCTTCTCGAAGTAGAGCGCCATTCTGCCAGCCCTTTTCCATGTCTCGTCCGCGTCCTTTGCAACACTGTCCGTTTGCGGTTTGCCTATGGATTTGACCTCCATCTCCCCCAGCCTTATCTCCTCAACTGCCCTGTACTCCTCATCTTCGGGGAACTTGAGAACCAGGGAGTCTATCCATTTTTTGTTGAGAACATAGAATGTATATGCCCTGTGGTGGCCGTCAATTATGTAGAACTTTCCTTCGTGTTCAAGGGATATCACTGGAACGTTGTAGCCCTCCTTCATCACCTTTTCCATGACAAGGTGCAGCTTTTCCTCCTCGAGGAAAGGAATTGTTGGTATGAGACCGTCAACTTCGAGCCTCTCCGCCCTGTGTCCGAGGCTGATGTGGTAGACGGTTTCCAGACTTTTTTTTACGGCATTGAACTTTGACTGGAGCTCATCCTTTGCTATCAACTTCACCATAGATAGTTAAGAATTGCCGGCTGTTTTAAAGTTTATGCGGACATCTCCGGCTTTTTGACAGTTATCGGAAGCACACCCTTTTTGAGTTCAAGCTTTGATATCTTGATTGGGTCATAGACGCTCTTCGGTCTCTTTATCAGAATAGGGGCACCCATTGCTATCTGCAACGACCGTGCACCCACAATCCTAGCAACCTCAAACTTGGACAACATCTCCCTTCACTTGAATAACTTTCTCAGTTCCTTTGAAACCTTCATCGCGTCCGCCACGCACTTGTCCACTTCGCTCGCACTGAAGCCGTCCTGCAGGCCCTTTTGCATCGCGTGGACCATATCCTCGCTGCACGTTACTGTGAGGCGTCCAGACATCACCTCTTCCTCTTTGAGCGACGGGTCTATGAATATCTTGCCGGCTATCTTTGCAAAGGTGCATGATATGGGCAACCTTTTAATTGTCAGCTTTTTCTTGCTCTTTTCGCCGTACTGGACGTTGTAGTCCTTGTCAACCTTTGGGAAGAAGGTTTTGCTGAGTGCAGCAACCGCTGCAAATGAGGAAGCATCGAAGAGATTGCCTGAATGATTGAGTGCGTATATGTCTATGTACACTATCCAGACCTTTTCACCCTCCTTTATGCAGAGTTTCTTGAGGTCGATTGCACCACTCTCCCTTATTCCCCTGTCAACAACCCTTGCGAGTTCTATTGTGGGCTCACGCGGTGGTCCAGCTTCGAAATTTGGACTTGCTATTGGGGGTAGCTCGACATTGACGATGATGACTCCTTCGTCCGGTCGGTCTGCAAAGGGTTCGCCTATACCTATTTTGATACCGGCTGTCACGTCAGTTTTCCCCAATTTGACCCTGGCAGAGCCCTCGGCGTTCATTGAAACATCGTACTCAATCTGAGTTTCCCGAAAACCTTCAAAGTTTTTCCTGTTGTCCAGCCTCTTCTTTGTAGCTGCCAAACCGAGTATGAATTCCACCTGAGCATTATCAACCAACTTTATCACCAATTATCTCCTTTGCAATCTTCATTGCCTTGTCTTTTAAACCTTTGCTCAGACTTCCGCACTTCACGGCCTCCTCCATGAGTTCGAGATTTAGCAGTTCCCTTTTTCCTGCCTGCTCAACCACGCACAACTCGAGTCCAATGGAGCGTGCAAAGGTTGGCGAGAGTTCAACAGGCGTGCATATGGAGAACAGCGCGCCCTTCCTCTTTCCGTCTGCGTCGAAGTACGTCTCCTTCACAAACATCTCACCATCTTTTACTGATACAACTGAATAGTCTCCCCTTTCCTTTGGGATTCCAAGACCCTTGTACGTTCCCACAGCTCTCACATTTCTCCTGATTTCCACCTTAGAGTTGGTGTCCAGAACCCTACCCCTCATGCATATTGCCCTGTCGGTTATCTTGTTCTGTACAACCCTGTAGTGCTGCCCTGGCGATATGTTTTCCAACACGACGTCTTTGACAACATTCTTCTTTCCGGACAGGGAATCTCCAAGCTCAGCTGCGAAGGGGTAACCCATTGACTTTAGGGTGTGGTGGCCCGCCATGGTTGGTTTTACCTTTGACCTCATCTTGTCCAGAAACTCTTTGGATTCCTTTCCAAAGTCGATGAAGTGGATGCAGAGACCATCTCTCAGCCGTTTTATGCCCTTTGAGACCCCGAAACTCTTTCTTATTTCCTCCTCCTCCTTGAGGAGTCTTTTTATGTCTTTCTCGAGTTCTTTGTCCTCCTTGTCCTCTGCAAGAGCCTTCCAGAGTATTCCCCAGCCATCGACTTTGAAGTCTTCACTCAGTTCCAGGAGCCGCCCCCTCTCCTTGGGGTCCTTTATGTGCTTGCTCACCTTTGTGAAACCTTTTTTTATCAGTATGAGGTTGTCCCCGAAGAGCCTCAGCTGCGTTGAGAGCAGGATGTTCTCCCGGGTCTCCCCCTTGACTTGGACCAGGACCTTTTCACCTTCCTTGAACAGCCCCCAATAGCTTTGGATTGGGAGTTCGCCCAGTTTTTTGCATCCTATGTTGATTACAACCTTGTTCCCATCCCTATCTATTTCCTTTACCAGCCCGCAGTAGATGGCTCCTGTTTCTGTCTTGTGGTAAATTGCGTCTGGCAGACTCTTTTTCATCACCTCAACTATTTTATCTGACAGGGCTCCATTGACCGTAACGCCGTTTTCGTCCTCCTTGTCGTAGACCAGGGTGTCAGCAAAGCCTGTCTCCAAGCCCGCGTCTGACGAGGACGCCTCAATCCCGTTTTCCGAGAGCAGCTTCGCTAAGGCTGTAGTGTAAATCCCGCACAACCTTACCGCACCCATTCCAATCACGAAGAACTGTACTTCTTTCTGAGAGCCTTTTTCTGGAGGTCACTGATGCGTTTGCAACCCTCTATACCCAGTGCAATGGCCTTGCTCAGGTTGGCTGGCTTTATCTTGCCGTCGAGTTGCAGTAGCGTCAACTCATCATCCTTTGGGAGGTAGGCAATTGGTATGTCCGTTGCTCCGTCTGGATGGTCTTCCTCCTTCTTTGTGAGGTCAATGACAACTGAACCGCCCACTTCTCCGACTGCAACAGATGAAACGATGTCCCTCATCGGGACGCCTGCGTGCGCCAAGGCAAGTGAGGCTGCACAGATACTGGCACACCGCGTTCCAGAGTCTGCTTGAATTATCTCTGTGTGAACCTCTACTCCCATCTTTGGAAAGTCGTCAAGCATGATTGACTTACCAAGTGCAAAGTTCATTACCAGTCCAATTTCTTTGTCCCTTCTTCCTGGACCCATCCTCTTCCTGTCAGTGACAGAAAAGGAGAGCATGTTGTACTTGCACTTTAAAACGGCCCTGTCTGGCTTTCGCAACCTCCTTGGGTGCATCTCCTTTGGCCCGTATACACCAGCTATGGCGATTGTTTTTCCTATCTGGAAGCGAGCTGAGCCGTCTGCCTGCTCCAGTATGCCAACCTCCATCTCTATGGGGCGCATCTCGTCAAACTTCCTCCCGTCAAATCTTTTTTTATACATTTCAAACACCTTTCTTCAACATTTCCTCTATCCTTTTGGTCAACCCCGCAGTGTGGCTCTCCTCGTTTATTTTGGTTATTGCCAAGGTTGCTCGGAGTTCATCCTCTGGCTTTCCATTTATCCAGATCCAACCATTTTCACCAATGATTATCTCTGTATTGGTCATATCCTTTATCATGGTTATCATGGAGCCGGACTTTCCGATTGCCCGCGGCACCTTGCTTGAAACCATCTCTGTCAGTTTGCCACCCCTGAGTTTTTTGAGCCCTGGACCCTTTGTGGTCAGCTGGACAAAGCCATCAGATCCAACTCGCAGGATCTTTGCAACTATGTAATCATCAAAGTTGTAGTACCTGCTCAAGTCAGTCCGCGCCAGGTCCACATAGTCACTGACACCTTCGCTGACCGATAGGTTTGCATCTGTCGGCCCGCCTATGTCAACGGACCAGTGGTTGTATGCTATGTCCTTTATCTTTCCTATGACAACGTCGTTCTTCATCGGCATATATCTGCCGTTTAGGGGTATGACCTTTATCACCCTTCCTCTGATGTCAACTATGCCCACCGTTGAGGCGAACACCTTTTCATCATCACGGTAGCTGCCCATTGAGGGCACAAAATCCATGCCTTCTGCCAGGAGGTCTCCTGGCACTGCAATCTTTCTGTGTTCTGTATGAAGTTTACCCATTTTTTATCACCTTTCTATCCTTACATCCACCTTTCCCTGTGTTAACGAATTGACTTGGTTGTAGAAGTTGTCCTGCATCCCTGCCGGGAACTGCACATACACCTCCCACGAACCGTCGGCAAGCCATAAGTTCTTTTTTATGGTGCCCAGGCGCTCGACGACCCCATAAGCCTTTGCAGCGAACTCTGGGGGAAATATACATCGCAGCGTTATCTCCTCCGTGCTTATCGGAAGTATGGGCCTCAGCGACTCTATAACCGTTTTTATCTGCTCCTCCACACCTTTGAAAGGGTCTACGTGAACTTTGGCCTCCTCCATCGCGAGCTCCACCCTCTTCTCAGGCACAGGCTTTTTGGTGCGGGTGTCTATGGCGTACCTGGATATTTTGGAAACTATCTGTTTCCGCTTGTTCTCTTGCAACTTGCGCCTGTACTCTGCAGTGAGCTGGACATCCCCCTTCTTTATTATCTCAGCTGCAATCTCCCTCGGGTCCTCTGTTCCGAAAACAGTTTTCAGGTCAGCCGCAACAAGTCCCTTGCGCGCGTCCTTGAACACCATCTCTGAAGCCAAGAGTTCGTTGATGTCCACTTCCTTTCCGGCCCTCAGTTCTAGGGCTTTCTCGCAGTCTACAAGAACTTCGAAGATTCTGCCTTCCTTTCTTACTTTTGCTATTACAGCATCCTCTACTGAAACCATCTTACTTCTTATCCTTTTTTGAGGTAACTTTCCATCTCCTTCTCAGACAGTTTCTTGTAGATTTTTGTTTTGGAAGGTATGACCGCAGCCTCGATGCGCTCACGCTTGAAATTCGAGCCTAGAACTTTTTTCAGAGCCTTTATAGCGAGCGTGATACCATCATCGATTGTTATGGAGGGCTTGTATTTGTCCTCCAGAAACTTGTTTACAACTACCGAACCCTCACCTATTGAAGTTGCACTGTACTCAAAGTATATCCCGCTTGGTTCTGTGACAAAAAGATGAGGTTTCTCGTCAACTCCCGCTATGAGCAAACTGACGCCGAACGGTCTCGTACCTGCATACTGTGTGTAGAACTGTTTATAGTCACACACCTCTTTGACAAGACCCAGCACGTCTATCTTCTCGTCGTAAAGTATTCTGTGTCTCTGCGCCTCCTCTTGCGCCTTCTGAACCAACATTCTTCCATCTGAGATGAGCCCGCTCATCGTTGCGCCAATATGCTCGTCAACTTGGTATATCTTCTCTACACTCTTGGGCACAATCAGCGGGTCTATAATCCTCTTGTCAGCGACCAAAACGACCCCGTTGGAACAGACTATGCCAATCGCAGTTGTCCCCTGGCTGACGGTCTTCCTCGCATATTCAACCTGTAGGAGTCTCCCGTCAGGGGAGAAAATAGTTATAGCCCTGTCATATCCCATAAGCCGTTGTGGTATCGCTGCCATCTTTCTTTCACCTTTTTCTTGACCTTATAAAAGTTTTTGCCTTTTTAATCATACCGGTTGTGTATGGGACATCAAAAACCAGTTTGCTGAAGGCGAGTGACGCCTTGAACTGTTGCACCTTCTTGTTTGACACGCGCACTATACCAAAGGGAGGCTCCCAGCACTCAGGAAGGAACTTCACATTTGCCTTGGCACAGCCGAGCAGACCAAGGAACATCTCTGTGCATCGTCTTATCTCCTTTCCGACCTCTTTGGCACCCGCTTTGACCTCTATCACGCAGTACCGCTCCTTCTCGCGCAGCGATGGCTTCACAGCACTCCCTCCTTTGCGGATTTGCGGTCGAGTCCGAGGCACTCGAGAAAGGAAATCAAAACTTCAGCAGAGCGCAGTTCACAGCCTTTCTTTGCCCCACTGCCGATTTTCACCAGCGCACCGTATTTCCTGCAGAGTCTGATGTCCCTCATTACTGTTCCGATGACATATGCCATATTCTCTGCATTGAGCTCCCTGTTGAGCAGTATTATGTATGCCACTTTGTTTTTGGCCATGAACTTTGCGAGCACGTCATCGATTTTCGTGGATGAGATGATTCCTCCCACCATTTTCTTTTCCACACAGCGCCTCTTCAGTTTGTAGCTATCCGTGTCCAGCAGAGGTGTCCTTTCCCTTCTTGCCCCGACCTCACTTGAGACAACTGGCACATCTTTGCCCAGAACCATCACCTTGCCGAATCCTGGTCCTACCCCGTTTATCCATGCATGGTCAACTTTCACCTGCATCTTTCACAGATGTTGCAATAAAAGGTTTACCCATGCAAACCTTTATTTTTTCGGAGATGCTTGGAGTTGTCATGAGGTTTTCAGCTCCTCTCGTGGCGTTTTTCCTGTTCTCTGTCGCACTCGGTGCCATAGAAAACCCGTCCAAGGTAGGGAGCGCACAGCTTAATTTCAGCGCAACGGGAAACTTATACGTCAGCGGCGTTGTCAACGACCTTGAGGTCAAGCTTTACGTGGTGCCTGAGGCCTGCACAAACCCTGTGTACAGCTATGGCGAGACAAGGAGCGACGAGAAGGGCAAGTACATCTACCAGTCGTATGATTCGGTTTCGGATGACATCTCCTGGTTCATGCTATGCGACCTTGAGCAGCAGAGCGGGATGAGGAGATATTCCTCGCTGACCCAGTTTCCAGAGCGCGAAGACTATACAGGTCTCCAGCAGTACACACAGTTTACAGGTCTGGTCGACTACAGCGATGAAATTGCAATTGTGGCGTCTGAAGTTGCTTCGGGGTCCGAGACCAACCTTGAGGCGGTTATGAGGCTCGCCGCATGGGTCTACAACAACATGGACTATGACTTAAACTATGTGGGCACCATAAAGGAGGCGTCCTGGGTGATGGAGAACCTCAAAGGTGTCTGTGCAGAGTACGCTACACTCTTCATGTCAATGGTGAGAACCCTTGGCTTTCCTGTGCGATACGTCTCAGGATGGGCGTATGGAAATGTCTACGGCGCCCAGTTCAACACCCACGCGTGGACAGAGGTCTATCTAGAAGGGAAGTGGGTGCCATTTGACCCCACCTATGGTGAGTTTGGATATGTGGATGCTCTTCACATACCTGTCAGCAGGACAGTCGACGGAAACCAGTCAACGATAAATGTGAAGTGGTATCCGCCAGGCACAGTTACCCTTCCCACCTCGGTTGACAGCAACGTGGATGTTGCAACGAGCTCCGGATTTGAGCAGATAATCTCATTCGACGCAGACCTCTACAGGAATGAGGTGGGTGTGGATGACCATACCTTGCTTACTTTGAATCTGACCAACCCGACCGACGATTACGTTGGTGTCAGTATCATGACCATAAAGACCAACTCAACGGAGGTCCTGTACAGCGGCGAGAGGAGCTATGCCGTCATTTCGCCGCACTCGACCCAGAGCAAGTATTTCATACTGCATATGAAGTCATGCGATAGGGACTACCCCTACTACTGCGTCAATCCGCTGGATGTCTATGTCTCTGGCGGAGGCACCTACAACACCACCATCAACGTGAAGCCGTGGATAGGGGAAAGGAAGAGCTACAACGACATTCTCATGATGGTGCAGGAGGAGGAGACCATGCTCAAAACAGGACTTGAGATAATCGGCATCGGGCTGGATGACGTCTTCTATGAGGAGCCGGACGTCAACATAACTGTGCGCAATGTGGGGAACTCCATAATCAGCAACCTGGTTGCCCATCTCTGTTATGCGGACATCAGAACAGGTCTGGAGTTCGGAAACCTGCTGATAAACGGGGTCGGGACAGCCAATGCCACACTCCAGCTTCCGCCAGGATACGGGAATTATGAGATGGAGATAATCTTTGTCTCAGAGGACTTCAACCACACTGTTGAGAGGAGGGTTACCTACGCGCAGAGGCCGGATGTGAACATAAGTTACTCTGGCGAGCAGGTGTTCCACGGCTTCGAGCATAGCAACTTCCTGATTGAGCTCGATGCAGAGCGCTGTGAGAATGTTTCCATTACCATTACGACCTCTCTCGCCTCACAGAACGTCCCGCAGAGCGCTGAGATATACAACGTTACCTTGCCTCCGGAGTATTTCATTCCGGGAAGCAACACGATGTTGATTGTCGCACACTGCACCGACGTGCACGGGAACAACTTCGACTTTGAGAACTCGTTCACAGTGGGAAGGGAGGTCGGCGGTGTTGAACTCATATTTTACCAGATTTCCTCTTTCTTCGCCTGGCTGTTCAACATGGTGAAAAACCTGTTCACTCCCTGAGAAACCTTTTTAAATCGGCTCGAGCGTTTCATCTCCATGGTCAGATTCAAGGAGGCGGATGCGCGCATCTTCAAGAATGTCTTTGTGTGCAGGAGATGCAAATCCAAGACGAGGGCGCTTCCGCAGAAGGTGAAGCTGGGCAAGGTCAAGTGCAGGAAGTGCGGTTCCCACGCCCTGAGACCAAAGCGCAAGGAACACAAGAAGTAGTCACTCAAGGAATCTTTTTTCTATCTCATCTTTCAGACCGATGAAGAGTTTGTGGAGCTCGCCGAACTCGCTATTCACCTTAGCCATCTCTTCCTCGACCTTTGGCAATGTTTTCAGGAAATCGACAGCCTCACGCATCGTTGCGAAGTGGGTGTTGAGTTCTTCTATTCTCTTGCGGACCAGGACAACCTCTTTGTCCCTCTCCACACCCTTTACTGTTGCCAGCCTGTTGCAGCGCTCGCGGAGGTCGTTGATGGAGCTTCTGACTTCCCCCCATGAGTTCAGCACAGTGTCACCTCAATCCTCTCCTTGCCAGAGCCTATGTTCTTCCTTTTCAGCGAGATTCCATTTATCTCTGACGTGCTCTTCACATGCGTGCCGCCACATGGCATCTTAATGGTCTCGCACTCCCACAGGCGCAACCCTCCGGGCTCCTCACGGGTTGTTATCACATGCCCTTCTGCTATGAATCTGTTGACATCCCCCTCTATTTCTGGGAGAGAATCGGCAATGTTCCTGTCCATCTCAAAGTCAAGCCGGGCCTTAGACTCGCTTATGTTTGAACCTATAAGCTTTTGCTCCCCCCACTTCCTGACAAAGAAATTGTAGACTATGTGGGCTGCTGAGTGGAGTTTCATTATGGTGTACCTCCTCTCCCAGTCGAGTTCACAGTGGACCTTGTCCATCTTGTTGATGAGACAGTTTTCGAGTATGTGGACTATTTCATCCCCTTCGTATACAGTGTTGGTCACCCTGCACCTGCCTACCTCTCCCGTGTCACCAGCCTGTCCCCCTGAAAACGGGAAGAATGCGGTCCTGTCAAGGGTCACCCTGTCGTTGTTGATGCCTGTCACAGTGGCTTTGAACTCTTTCATGTATGGGTCTTTGCGAAACAGTTTTTCTGTCATTTCAGAGCATCCTCAATAGCGTCTGCAACGCGGTTCCTGCCGTAGACTTCCACGAACTCGGCAAGCCTCGGACCGTGGTCCTTTCCGAAGAGCAGCATATACACGTTTGCGAAGAACTCCTTGGAAGGGATGCCCTCCTTTTCCATCAGGGACCTGCAAAGTTCCTTGACGCCCTCTGTGCCGCGCAGGCCACCCGCAAACCCAAGAAGATAACCTTTCTCTTTCTTTCCAAGACCCTTGGCACACGGCTGCATTGTTATCCTATAGGACTCCGGGGCATAGGCATCTGCCCACTTCTTCACGCGAGCGAGAAAAACCCTGACTTCATCCCTATTCACCTTTCCTTCCACGTGCCCGGTCTTCTTCAGGACCTCTAGCGCCTTGTCAACATCAACGCCAAATATCTGGACCACCATTGTACAGAGGCGGAAAGGAAGCTGCAGCGGCATCTTTCTGGAGACCTTGAGCTGCGAGAGCTCGTACAACCTCTTTGCGTGCGCCCCATCCTTCTCGTTCCTCGGCTTTTCCTTGTTGTAGAAGATTCTCTCGTGCCTGTTGTAGTCCTCACGGATGGTTGGGAGGTCTGTCCACGAGAAGGTTCGGGTCTTCATGAGCCTCTTGTTGTATATGAACCTCAGCAGCTCGGGCCTTGCAATTTCCTTCCATTGACGCGGGTACACCACATTCCCAACAGAGGCGCTCATCTTGGCGCCGTCTATGAGAAGGTATTCATAGAAGATTGGGACAGGCATTGGGAACCCCAGCACACGCTCGCATATCTCTGCGTTGACCCACCAAGCGCTCCCAGGCACCTGATATTCCTTTCCAGCACCCTCAGCCACGACACCCCAGTGTGCCCACTGGGTGGCCCACTCACCCTTCCACATGAGCTTTCCATCGTCTTTGAGAGGGTCGTTCTCGCCCCTGTGCCCGCATCCGTCTGCCTTGTACTTATCAAATGAGTAGTCTTTGCAGTGGTAGGAGACAATCCCGTTGTCGTAGCCAGTGACAACTGTTGTGATTATCTTGCCACAGTTCTCGCATATCGGGGTCCATGGGCTCCAGTTCTTTGGGAGGGGGTTGCGTCTGTACTTGTTCTGTATCTCCCGCGCGAGGTCAGAGGACTCTATGAGTTTTTTTATATGGGATTTGAAACTGCCTTTTCTGTACTCGTCCCTCATTGAGTACTTTGTCAGGCTTGAGCCCACGAAGTCGTGGAACACCTCAAAGTACTCGCTCTTGAAGTGCTCTGCGTAGCTGTCGTGGCACCCCTCTGGGTCAGGCACGTCTGTCACAGGCATCCCTATATATTTCGCAAATGACTTTGGAACCCCTTTTGGAACGCTTCTCAGCGGGTCCATGTCCTCTGCCACCCAGATCAGCTTTGAGTTCGCAGACCCCGCGAGCGCCTTGTAAACAGATTCGCTCCTTATTGAGTCACTTAGCCTTCCCACATGGAGGACACCGGACAGGGACGCCGAGGTCTTCACTGTGTAGACCTTGGGCTTCTCAATCGTCTTGTCGACATATCTGTAACTCTTCCTCTCGAGAACTTCCTGCGCCAGACCGTCTGCCCAAAACAACTCCATAGGTTAGAGAAAGGCCTTTGAGTTTTAAATGTCTAACTACCTTGAGACAACCAGTGTGGACGACAGTTTCACGTCTTTTATGCTCCGCAGTTTGTTTGTTATGAAGGCGCTGAGACCCTCTGTGCCAGCAACGTTCACCTTTATGAGTATGTCCCACTCGCCGAATAGCTTGTATATCTCAAGAACCTCTTCCATCTTTGAGAACCTTTCCTCGACCTTTTTTTCCCTTCCCGGCTTGACCGTAACGAGTACGAAAGCAAGAACCATGTGAGGTACTGACCACTGAAAATATTTAAACCCTGCGCCAAAAGGAATAAAAAACCACCGTGCCTAGGTGAGTGCATGTCATTTGACCTGATATCAGCAGTTCTGTTCTACGCTGTGATTGGTGTTGTCATCTACATCAAAAGGGACAGGATAGAGTTCATCGAGAGGATAATACCAGTTTACAGGACAGAGAAGCCGCTGAAGTTCATGAAGCGCATAAGTTCCTTTGGCACGTTCTGGAAGGTCTTCTCAACAATGGCAATCCCAATTGCATTTATGCTCATGGTTGCCATTGTCGCCCTGCTCCTGCAGAATGCATTCGACATCCTTGTGAACCCCATGTCCGCACCGGGCGTTGCGCCACTCATACCAGGGGTCAAGATACCAGGCTCCCCGATATACATACCGTTCTGGGAGGGTATAATCGCAATAGGCGTCCTTGCGGTTGTCCACGAGTTCTCACACGGAATAACCGCGTTTGCGGAGGGTGTTGGCGTCAAATCATCCGGGTTTGGTATGTTCCTGATATTTCCTCTTGCGTTTGTCGAGATGAACGAGGCGAAGATGAAGGAAGCCTCGAGGCTCTCGCGGCTTCGGATAATCTCTGTTGCTTCGGTTGCGAACGTAGCCTTCGCCTTCCTCCTTGCCTTCACCATTCCTCCGCTTATGTCACCGTTCATAACGGGCGTAACCGAGTTTGACGGGGTTGTTATAACCTCCGTTGTTCCTGATATGCCTGCGTCGGGTGCAGGAATCACCGAAGGAACCACCATAACCAGTGTGGGTGACTATGGTATCTTTAATACAACCGGCCTTTCCGAGGCCATGGCAACCTACACGCCCGGGGAAAATGTGACTCTGGCAACTGATAGGGGCGAGTACACCTTCACACTTGCTGAGAACCCTGACAACTCTTCCAAGGGTTATATGGGCCTGTACTTTGAGCAGAGCTGGAAGTTCACGCAGGAGTCGCAGGCACACTATCCACTTCCTTTACTGCAGTTGGTAATCTTCTCCTGGTTCGCCTTAAACTGGATTGTCAACATAAACATCATGGTCGGAATGATGAACCTTTTCCCGATATGGGTTGTTGACGGTGGCCAGATGGTCTACAACTTCCTGGGCTACTTCATAAAGGATGAGGAGAAGATAAAGAAGATATGCAACGTGGTCTTCTACCTGATGCTTACCATACTTTTGATTAACTTCCTACCCAACTTCTTCTAAAAGTATTTAATTTTTGAGCGACTATAGTTAATACTACACGAAAATGAAGAGAGTTAACATACTGAAGATAGGTGGCGTGCGGGAGTTCTTGCTTGACTTCATCGGGGAGGAGGGCGTAGGCATAATAGAACTCCTTGCCGAGAAAGGTGTTGTGGACGAGTTTCAGATAGCAGACTTGCTGGACAAAGAAGTCAATAGTGTCAGGAGCCTGCTGTACAAACTTTATTCAAAAAAGATAGTGTCCTACACAAAGGAGAGGGACGACGAGAAGGGTTGGTGGATATACTCCTGGCAGTTGCACCTCCAGAAGATTCTCAGCCTGTTTGAGAAGAGGAAGAAGAAGACGCTCAAATATGTGGAAGACAAGCTCAAGAAGAAGAAGGATGCCCATATGTACGATTGTCATGTATGTCTGATTGTCTTCCCTTTCTCTGAAGCGATGGAAAACATGTTCCAGTGCCCCTCGTGCGGCGGCCGGCTCACTCACAAAAGTGATAAGGAGGAGATAAAAAGACTCGAGGAGCAACGCAGGGAACTAAAGGGCAAAATCAAGGAGTTGGAAGGGATAAGGGCGGGTTAGCCTTTTCGAAGCGGTTGTTGGAGGTTCTACTGGTTTTTTCATATTTTGGTCAAGCTTTTCCTAAAAGGTTGAGCTGCACCAAAGAACACGATATAGCCCCGCCAGGATTTGAACCTGGGTCAAAGGCTCCAAAGGCCTCTATGCTTGACCACTACACCACGGGGCTATGTGTGAGGAGAAATCGCTCCGTCTTAAAAGGTTTATTCTTCCATCAACCTCTCTGCATCGTCCAGCAGGTCGTTTATGGTTTCGCTGATGCTGAACCCGCTCCGTTCCATAAACAGCGGTCTGTCACCGACAAAGTGGATTGATATTTCACATCTCCTCTTGGACCCCCGGATTTCTTTGACATGGACCTTTATCTCCCCGAATCTCCTATAATAATAGCTCTTCCTTAGCCTGCTTTCAACAACCCGTATCACCTCGTCTCTGTCAAACCTGCCCCTGCCCGAGACCCTCACCACAATCCCTTTCTCCGACGGTGGTATGAGTAGTGAGAGCACGTCCTTTCTGAGCAGGATACCCGCTGACCTGTCATCCATGTTGAGAACAGGGACTCCGCGTAGATTGTGCGCAAGCATCATTTCAAGGGCGCGTGATAGTTCTGTGTCAAGGTATACCTTATCCGTCAGTTCTCTCATGACACCTGTAACAGGGAATGACATCACCTTCTTCACCTCGCCGCCAATGTCAAGGTCTCCACCTCTTTTGTGCTCTATATGGGTCTTCCTCAGAATGTCGATTAGGAGTATCATTCCAACGCACAGGCCGTCCCCGACAACAGCGAGCCTGTCAACGCCAGCAGACCTCATCATCCGCCTTGCTGTTCCTATGGTGTCATCTGGATAGCAAACAGGAACTTTGGACCTCACCACATCAGATACAGTACCTTGGACCTTCTGCCCTCTGAGTATGTCATAGTCGGATACCACGCCTATCAGCCGGTCCTTTTCCAGTACGGGTAGGAATTCAACTCCTGATTCGACCATCAGCCTGATGCACTCGTCAACGTCTGCGTCTGGACCTACTGTGGGATACTTCAACATCTTTCCCCTGACCTTCATCTCAGGGGATGCCTTGACGTTTTTGATTATGGTATGGAAATCTATCACACCCATCAGTTTCTTGCCGTCGACAACAGGCACCTCCTTCACGTTGTGCTTCTCCATTAGGAAAATTGTCTTGCTGACCGAGTCACTAGGCGACACAGTCTTGACACTACGTGTCATTATATCAGAAACCTTCAAGGAAACCACCTCAATATAAGATAAAGCATTGGTGGTATAAAAAGTTCACCCTTGCAACAGTAATTATTTACCATATTGTAAATAATTAAAAGAAAAACCCTTAAAACCCGCTGAAGACGTGAAATCTCCGTGCGCAACGACCTGATGGAGGAGGCGAAGAGGTCTGGTATCAGCAGGTACGTGGTGGCTGCGGTTATAACCAAAAACTCGGAGGTCCTTCTGCTCCGGAGACCTGAGTCTGACTTCATGGGCGGAATCTATGAGCTTCCAAGCGGAAAGGTTGAGGAAGGTGAGTCCCTTGGAGACGCCTTGCACAGGGAGGTTGAGGAGGAGACAGGTCTGAGGACGAAGAAGATAGGAAGGCATCTCGGCCACTTTGATTATGAGTCCAAAGGCGGTGAAATGACGAGGCAGTTCAACTTTGCTGTTGAGGTCGGGGAGACAATGAAAATCGAGCTGTCAGAGCATGAACAGTATCTCTGGTGCGGGGAGGATGACCTGAACAACCACCCAGTTACCAGCGGCGTGAGACGCGTCCTGTTATCCTTCTGGAACACTACCTCTTGAACATGTAGAAGCCCTTTCTCCTGTAGCCCAGCTTTCTGTAGTACTCTCTGGCTCCGATTCCTGAGGTGACATAAATGTCTCCACCAGCTATCCCTTCCGCCTTCTGGAGCAGCTGCTTTCCTATTCCCCTGTGCTGAACACCGCCCTTCTGACCTATGGGTGTCTGTTCGCCATAGACGTGCAGCTCCCGAATGAAGTTTTTTTCACAGACCCGCAGCCTGCAGAAGCCGTACAGCTCGCTGCCTTCTGCAGAGATGAAGTGCTCCTCTCCCCCTGATGCTTGGTAGGTCAGCACACCTATCTTGTAATCGCCAACCTTCCCCTTTGCCTGCCTGCACCGTATGCACCTGCAACCCCCCAGGTAC
>DAOVEB010000030.1 GCA_030669205.1 Candidatus Parvarchaeota archaeon
TGAGCCGAGCAACGATCTGGATGAGCTTATGAAGCGCTACCGCCTTGCTGGTTTTGGAGCCCGCAGGCTCGCTGAGGCAATCGACGTGCTCGAGCAGGCGATACGCAGCAAGACCTTCCTCTCCCTTGGCTTGGCTGGAGCCATGGTACCCGCTGGCATGAAGTCCTGCGTCAACGAGTTCGTGAAGAACGGTTGGGTCAACGCAATAGTCACAACAGGCGCAAACCTGACCCACGACATAGTCGAAGCAATCGGCTACCACCACCACATCGGCTCGCACAGAGCGGACGACGTGGAGCTGCATGCGAAGAACATTGACCGCATCTACGACGTTTACATGGACAACGAAGTCTATGAGGGGTTGGAAGACTTTATTGGGAAGACACTGCCGAGGTTTCCAAAGAGGACCTACTCCTCAAAAGATTTTCTCTTCGAACTTGCCAAGCACATGACCCACAAGAACTCAATCATCAGAAACTGTGCGAAACACAAGGTTTCGCTCTACTGTCCTGCACTTGTTGACTGCGGTCTCGGTTACCAGATCTGGGCGTATAAACATGAGCATGGACTCGACATCGACCTCTTCCTTGACTGGAAGCAGTTCGTTGTTGGTGAGATATGGGACGCAAGTTCAACCGCCTGCCTCCTCATCGGTGGTGGAGTGCCGAAGAACTTCATCCTTCAGGCCCAGCAGTTCTCTGACAAACAACATTCATACGCGGTGCAGATAACCATGGACCGTCCAGAACCCGGTGGTCTCAGCGGTGCTGAGTTGAGGGAGGCGGTTTCATGGGGGAAACTCGGCAAGAATTCCAACTATGTTGACCTCATCTGCGACGCGACAATCGCGCTGCCGATAATAACGTCTGTTCTGAAGAAACGGCTACTGTAGTTACCTTTTAATATGGTGAGAATATCCAGCGTGCTATGGACTATAAAGTAAAAGATTTGAAACTCGCTCCGCAGGGCGCCAAAAAAATCGAGTGGGCTGAGAGGCACATGCCAGTTCTTATGGGTTTGCGTGATGAATATTCAAAGACCAAACCGCTCAAGGGAATAAAGATAGCCGGCTGCCTGCACGTTACAAAGGAGACAGCTGTTCTTGTTCGCACGTTCAGGGCAGCAGGAGCTGAGATGGCTTGGTGCGGTTGCAACCCGCTGTCGACACAGGACGATGTTGCAGCCGCGCTTGCGCGCGAGGAGATTCCCGTATTCGCCTGGCGCAACAACCATGACGACTACTACTGGTGCATAGAGCAGGTGCTGAAGACGGAACCGAACGTCACATTGGACGACGGCGCAGACCTGGTATTCACCCTTCACCAAAAGATGCCGGAGCTGATGGAGGGCGTAATCGGCGGCACTGAGGAGACCACCACAGGTGTTGTGCGCATACGCGCCATGGAAAAAGACGGAAAACTCCGTTACCCAATCATCGCTTCGAACGATGCTGTCACAAAGTGTGACTTTGACAATATATATGGCACGGGCCAGTCGACCTTTGACGGAATCTTCCGCTCGTCAACACTTCTGATAGCTGGCAAAACCGTCGTAGTCGCAGGATACGGCCATGTTGGTGTGGGAATCGCCCGACGCGCAAAAGGTCTTGGTGGAGATATAGTTGTGACCGAGGTTGACCCGATAAAAGCCCTGCAAGCGCGCATGGACGGCTTCCGTGTCATGTCAATGGAACAGGCTGCTCCAATCGGAGACCTGTTCATAACAGCAACAGGCAACAAGCATGTCATAACCCTCAAACACATGCGCAAGATGAAGGACGGCACGATACTAGCGAACTCAGGCCACTTCAACGTGGAGATAGATGTTGAGGCGCTTGAAAAGCACGCTAAGTCAAAGAAGGAGGTCCGGCCGAACAACGTGTGCTACGACCTTGACAGCAAACATATTTTTCTTCTGGCTGAAGGCCGGCTTGTGAACTTGGCTGCTGCTGAGGGGCACTCGCCAGAGGTGATGGACATGTCGTTCGCAAACCAGTTTCTGGCTGTTCTCCGCATAGTCCAGGAACACAAGAGCATGGAGCCAAAGGTCTACAGCGTGAGCCGTGAGCAGGACGAGCGCATTGCGCGGATAAAGCTCAGGAGCATGGGAATCAAAATCGATGAACTTACAGAGGAGCAGGAAGACTACCTCTCCTCGTGGGATGAGGGAACTTGATGAATCCGAAGTGCGTGCTGCCTTCATGGGAGGAGATACACGAACTGGCTTATGAGGTTGCTGACGCAGTCAGGTCGTCCGGCTTCACGCCCGACGTGGTTGTGGCACTTGCGCGCGGCGGCGTGGTGCCGGCAAGAATCATCTGCGACGCGCTCGTGATATCAGACTATGTCTCAATCAAGGTCGACCACTGGGGCATAACCGCGACAAAGGACGGCTCCGCAAGGTTAAGGCGACCTGTTGACTGGGATTTCTCAGGCAAGAGACTGCTCATAGTCGATGACATCACGGACACGGGCGAGTCCCTAATGCTCGCAAAGGACGTTGTTCAGAAGATGAACCCATCGGGGCTGAAGACAGCCACCTTGTACCACATAGACAGTTCAAAGTTCAGGCCAGACTTCTTTGCAAGAGAGATAAAATGGCACTGGGTGATTTTTCCTTGGAACAGGCACGAGGACCTGATCAACTTGGTTGGCAAGATAGTCGGAAGCAGGCAAATGGCACCCGAGCAGGTGAGGGACGAGTTCAGGTCCAGGCATGGTGTCGACCTCCCGCTAGAAGCGATAAAACGCGCAATGAACCCGCTCTAAAGGATACCGCTGTACCTGAGCGCGCTCTCAGGGCACACCTCGATGCAACACAGACACCGCACACACTTATCCGTGTCGATGTGGAGCTTTCCATCCTTGACGGAAATCGCGTCCTCCGGGCATGTTGCGATGCACGCCCTGCAAAGCGTGCACAGGTCGTGGTTTACCGTCACCTTCGCGAGCCTGTCTGTAATCACGTGCACCCTACTTGCAAAGAACTCACGGGCTTTCCCAATCAGGATGTTCGGTCTGCTCTTGTAGGTGAAGGGCAGGTTGAACTCGCTCGCCACATCCTCAATCTCCTCACCAACAACCTCAAAGTCCATGGTGCCGAGCCCTGCTTCCTCGCATGCAACTATGTGCCTGACCTGCATGGGATCTATCCCCATAACAATCGTTCCCACCGTGTCTGCGGCAACCGGGTCGGTTGAAGCTATCAGCAAACCCATTTTTTTCTCCCCACCCCCAATCGGCCCGTTGCCCTCCATGCACCAGGTTGCGTCAATCAGCGCGATGTCCGGCTTTACAGCCGTGTTGAGGTCTGCAATTGACTGGTGCAAACCCTTTTTGTGCAGTTCGTGCTTGGCCCTTCCTGGAACCAGACCCATCATATTTTTCAGCGAGAGGGTGACGAGTGCCTGCACATGGGTTTTCATCAAGGGAACCGAGATTACCTTGTCATAGTTGACACCGGAGAGCATCACGCTCTTGAGAGCCTTGCCCTTTTTCAGCCTTATCCTCTTTGCAGGAAATGCGAGCAGACTCCTGAACTCCTTGAGCCTTGAGTAGCCGCTTGCAGATTCAAAATCTGGATTGCCTGGTATTGGACTGTCACCAACAACAGGTTTCCCACCCATCTTTCTGACCCAGGCGACAATAGCCCTCACAACATCCACGTTTGTTACGGTGCCCCTCTTGTCGGTTGCCTTGCATATGTTCGGCTTGATGAGGACAACATCCCCCTTCTTTATCTCGGCACCCGCAAGCTTCAGGGCCCGGGATACATCCTTGCTCACATCTTTGACCTTGACAATTGACACCTTTGCCATATGGAGCACTTCCAAAAGATATCACTTTTAAGCTTATTTGTCAGTTAGAGCTGCTTTTTTTATCTCAAGGACGCCGCTGTTGCCTTCCCAAATTGTCTCGCTCTCTATAACTTTGACCTTTTTCTTGAAAAGCGGACAGTCCAGGACAAAGGTTTCAAACTCTCCGCCCTCGCCTGCAATGTGGATTCCGTACCTATTTCTAACATTTTCAAGTTTTTCAAGTGAACTTCCATCTATCATCCTTCCCAGCCATTCCTTTGTCAGGCCCTCGGACGCAACACCCACGACCATAACCTCGAACCCACTGCTGAGGACCATGTCCATGACTTCGTCCTGTGTTTTTCCCCAGAGCGGAGTTATACTCTCCAGCCCGAGTTCGTCACATACGCGTTTTATCCTCTTGAGCTGGTAGTTGCTCGCTATTGCACCTGAGACAACCCCTTCCACGTTGTGGCTGTTCCTGACATCAGACAGGGCCCTCTTCAGGTCCTCGACTTCCTCCTCTTCAATGCCTTTTGTGTAGAAGTACTCGACAGGGATTCCAATTGCTTCTGCCTGGAGCTTTGTCCACCTGACATTGGGAACATGGAACATGTACGAATCGTCTCTCTTTGGCAGTGCGGTGAGCAGGCACACGACTTCGTGGCTCTCCATCGCGATTGAAAGCGCCAGGGTCGAGTCCTTACCCCCTGAGAAAAGTGTACATGCCTTCATAGCAGCTTTGCCACCTCATCCAAGTCCCGGCACACGGCATCTGCACCGGCATCCAGAAGTTCGGCTCTGTCCATCACGCCAGTAGTCACACCAATTGCCCTCATGCCAGCCGCCTTCGCAGCCATCATGTCATAGGTAGCGTCGCCAATTACAGCGCACTCTCTTTGCTCAACACCCAATTTCTGCGCTGCAATCTGGTATATATCAGGTGCTGGTTTGCCTCTTTGGACATGCTCCCTGCTAACAAAGACATCGAAAAGCCCGAACCATTCAAACTTCTTTGAGAAAAGCTCCACGTCCTTTATGGAAGCGGATGTCCCTATTGCCAGCTTGTACTTTCCTTTTAACTCCTTTATTATACTGGCAGCACCCCTCATCGCTTTCACCTGCTTCCACCCAACGCTCTGGAAATATTCGTCCTTCTCCCTCACCAACTCATTTATCTCGTCTTCCGGCTTGTTTGGGAAAAGACCTGCGATTATGTTGTGCGCGGTCTCACCAACCATAGACTTGACCATACCAACGTCGATTTTCATCCCTTCCTTCTTTCCGGCCACCTCAAAGGAGTGCAGGTGGGCCTGCAGCGAATCAATTATAGTCCCATCCATGTCAAAGATTACCCCCTTCATAGGGCTACTACTGGAAGGTCTGTCTTTAATAGTTAGCGGGTGAAGTACGAGCTCTAATCTGCCTTTAGACCACTCATTCTATAAGGACATTGTTCATCCGTACATTGTTTTCAGTGGTTTGTCAACTGGCATCTGCGCCGTCTTTGCCCTCTCAATAATGTCTTTTATCTGCGCCTCGAACTTCTCAGCCTCGTCTCGTAGTGGTTTGGTGTTTATGCTTAACTTGTATTTCTTGCTCAGGTAGTCGACGATTTTTGCAGACGCTTTTCCATCCGGGAACGTGGCGTGCGACTGTGCCATGAGGCATACAGCCGGAATCCCCTCCGACTTGCACTCGAGAAGGAGCGCTGCGCTGACGCCCAGTATGACCCCATTTTTAAGTATCTTCACACCCTCCTTCTTCAGCTCGTCGTCCAGCCCGTCGACTGTGCCAACTCCATAGAGTTCTCCGCTCTCACCCTTGCCGGCAATGCCCTCGAGGCATATGACCCTCTCCACCTTCTGCTTCTTTGCCCACTCGGCTATGTCACTTGCTATCCTGAACGTGAGCTTGGGTACAATCGGCAGCTCAGACTCGAACATGATTATGTTGTGCTCCTTGGAGGCGAAGATGCGGATAGGGAACCTTATCTCACCCTCCGACATCAGAGCAATCGGCGGCAGGTCTTCTGACTCAATGCGCCCAATCTGCTTCATCTTCAGTTCTTTGGCGATGTACTGTGCTGCAAGTGTTCCGACCAGGCCAGTGCCTTGGAAACCTTCTATGAGAATGGGATTCTTGAGATTGATGTCTTTTGATACTATTTTGATCTTTGCCATGCTAGTAATATAGTTGCGCTCGCGTTTTAAGCGTTACTAGGAGAGCAGATATACTTTCTTTTTCTCCCTGAAACCGAGCCTGACTTCTTCGAGCTTCAGTCCATACTTCTTCATCTTCTCATCTGCTTCGTTGAAGTCTTTGCACGCCAATTCATCGATGATTTTTTCCAAGTCAGAGACCTTATCTTTTTTGGCAGCTACCAGAGGTTCCCTGTTTTCCACTTTTTTATATGAACAAAAAACCCAATTGTCAAGCTCATCCTTAGTTAAGTTATAGGGACCTACTGTCAGGGCCCACTTCAGGCCATATTCACTTTTGTCCTTTTTGATTGGTTTCCAATCAACCATACAATCACCCCTTAACAGTAAGCAACAAGAACTCGCTTTTATACCTTACTGAGCTGCACGCCTCATATGATATTTATAAATTCCAGCCCGATGACAATCAACCCGACTATCAGACCTGCAAGCAGCATTTTGATTCCGCTGATGAGCAGGTTTTCCTTTCCAACCCTTCCCACAAAGATTCCGAGCAGCAGCAGGGTCACTGCTATTATGCCGAAGGAGAGATAGTATGCCTGCTGCATGGGTAAAACTATGAACGGTAAAACAGTGATGACCAGCACCAATGCGGGCGACAGTCCGGCTATGACTGACAGAGCCATGCTGAGCTCACTGACCTTCTTTCTCGGTCTGCTGCCCTTCAGGGAGCGCATCATGTGCTTTTCCAGGTCCGCGATTGACCTCATTCTCTCTGCTTTCTCTATGGCATAAGTACCCCACAATCCTGATACGCCCACGGCAACCGCGGCGCCTATGGTTGATATTATAATGTTGCTGGGGTCATTCGAACCTGTCATGAAGAAG
Organism: Candidatus Parvarchaeota archaeon; assembly: GCA_030669205.1. Lineage (GTDB taxonomy): Archaea > Nanobdellota > Nanobdellia > JAFCGN01 > DAOVEB01 > DAOVEB01. Next base: position 6,847 of record DAOVEB010000030.1, read on the forward strand.
GCCATGATAATTCCCATAACGGTCAGGCAGCCGTCAAATGAGTTCATGACGAAGTACCTTCTTGCTATGGCGTCCTCTCTAAATATATTCAAATAGTCTTTGAGAGCCATCCTGGTTCACCTATGACCTTTCGGTTTCACCTTCTGGAATCTCTATAACCTCTTTTCTGCCAATGATTGTCTTGTCAAGGGAGTGGATTGCAGCGCCCAGACTTTCGATGATACCTCTAACCTTTTCAAAGTCTATGTCCTTGCCTTCTAGAACTACCTTGATACTCTCTGTCTTCTCGTCAATTGCGTATACTGTTATGTTTGCAGATACTACGCTTGCGTGGTCGCATATTGCCTTGCCCAGCTCCAGTATGTTTGGTTTATGAGGTTTGAGCACATCCAGAACGAGTACTTTGACTGGTGCCGTCATCTTTTGATACCTCAGTTGAATCGAGAAAGTGGCACTTTAAATCATTTGCGCCTGCAGAAGATGCCGATGTTCAGTTCGTTCCCTCCACAGTAGCCTCTTTCATTAGTAATCATAGGGTTCTCTATGAAGAGTTCAACATCACCGATTATTTCCCATCTGCAATTAAAACCACAACTCTTCGCTATTCTTACCATCTCCTCAGCGCTGGACTCTGCCATTTTCTCATCAAATTCGTCTGGGTGCACAAAGACTGAGATACTGTAAATCATGTGACCTTTTGTCTTCACAGCAGCACCAACAGCACTTATTGGGACGGTTTGACCTGTGGGTGAAGTGAGCATATCCTCAAATCGCCTGTATCCGATTGAGTCATGGGCCACCACAAGGTCAAAGTCCTTTGGCGCCACTGTCTCTTTTTGGTGTATTTTTTTGAAATCTGTTACATTAGGATTATAGTCATCGATTTCAATGATGTAAAACTTGTCAGGCGTATTAACAGGAGATTCAGGGCATTCTATGTTCAAGGCATTGCCGTGTATGGCATGGTCTTCTTCCAGATTTCCGTAAGCTAGAGCTTTTGCTAGGGTTATAATATCCCTGTCAAGGCCGAAGACCTCGGCCCTTGGATACAGAGCACGCAATCTTTTTGATAGTTCTCCTTCTCCACAGCAAACTTCCAATACGTTTCGTGGTTCTAATTTGTAGCTCTCCAGCAAGCAAATCAGAGATTCCCTTTTGTGTTCAAATGTGTCCGTCACCATGTCTAATCCCTGTTGTTACTTTCTTTTAGTGAAGAAATATTCATTTTTAAAGATACTGTAGGTAACTGCGCCGGCCGGGACTCGAACCCGGGCCACCAGCTCTCTTCTCCATCTTTTTTGGTCAAGCTTTTTGCTTGCAAAAAGGTTGGTGTGGAAGGCTAGAATCCTGCCACTAGACCACCGGCGCGTTTAATCTAAAAGTCCGATTCCTGATGCGACGTCCTCGTCAGCCGTCTTGAACTTCTCCAGCACCTTGTCTTTTTCTTCTCCTTTAACTTCTTCTGCTGACCCGAGCACCTCGCACGAGTCGAAAAACTCCTTGTCGCCGCTGATAATGAAAAAGTATCCTGGCCTGTCGATTCCCAGGTTCTTCGCTGACTCGAACTCAAACCCCCTGCGCTTGAGCGTGTCGTCATTTAGCAGTTCCATGTGCTTTTCAGTGTGATACACCCGCTTTTCCATGGTTGCAATACTGTTAAATAGGTTTTAAACCTTTTCCCTGTCGTGATAGAGGAGATAAGTGACGTGGACGAGCTTCTCGAAATATCAGCCGAGCTCTCTTGGCAGCAATTCGAGAGGCTTGTTTCTGAGATAGTTGGGGAACACAGATACTCCATTGAGACCAACAAGGTTGAAACTTCTCCGAACAAGCGCGCACAGTTTGACATTATAGCAGAAAAAGGAGGCAGATTACTTTCAATTGACTGCAAGCACTGGGACAAGAACCGTCACAAGAGGGCTGCAATCCTCCGAGCAGTTGATGAACATATCAAACGTTGTGAATACCTTGCTGACAAGCGATGCGCCGAAGTTCTTCCAATACTTGTGACACTCTACGACGAAGACATTGGCTCCCACAACAGCGTTCCGGTTGTCCCGCTCCAGCAGCTGAACTCGTTCCTGCTCGGGATAGACTCCCTTGACTATATAAGAATCATCAGGCCCGAGCAGACCCGTCTCATATGAAAACATTCAACTTTTTTCTCTTCAAGACTGACAGCAGGTAAACACCACAGATTACACCAAACAGTCTCAGTGCCGAGCTGCTGACAAGGGCAAAACCAATCACGTTCTGCATCAGCACTGGAAACTCAATTGCAAGCAGGTTGTAAGAAAAGATGTCATAGACGGCAAAGCCGGCAAACGCGCCTATGAGGGTTTCTGTCCTGCTGATGTTGAACACCATCTTGAAAACAACTGCTGCGACCATGGAGTAGGCAACTGCCAGAAAGGTTGCAGAGACGTTGTCATGGGCTATATAAGGCGCTAAGAAGTAGTACGAAATTGCGACCAGCGAGAAGACTGCACCTGAAACAACCAGCTGTTTCCTTCGCATCTCCGGCTTTGCACGTGCCTTCCCGAACTTTACACCCCTCACACACAGCCAGGCGAGTGAAAGGGCAACAGCCGCGTAGAGCATTATCACCAGTTCTGTCATGTAGATGACCCAGTTCCCCGAGAACCACAGTTCCATGACAGTTGGCAGAGAGACAGACGTTGCGCTGACGCTCTTTATCAGGAGACCAGCTGCGATGTCCCTTACCCTGCGCTCCGTCACATAAAGCCCGATGAAGACATTTGACGCAAGGTGTATCGCAACAGCAGACCACCTCTCAACCATTGCTGCGAGAGAGACCAGGCCGTAGAAAGGAATGTCCACGAAGACGACTGAGAATGCGGCACCTGTAAGGGCTTCTCCAACGCCGAAGCCGACTGCAAAACCAACAACGTCGTGCAGGGTCAGCCTCTTGAAAGCAGGATGGTATCTCAGGAACAGGAAGGCCGCGAGGACCTCAGTTGATTCGACCAAGACCGCGGTTATGGTGTATGGAACAATCTCTAAGAAGAGCGCTGGAAAGACTAGGGACAGGACCATGTTCAGGAAGCCCTTGAGCGAGATTCCGCAGACCCATGCGAGCCAGCCAAGGACCAAGACACCGTACTTCGACCTTACCCACTTCCTTGCAGCCAAGAGCGGTACAAGGCCTCCAAAAAAGAGCATGAGCGCGAGCCAGTAGTACATACTCGCGGTTAGGTGCAATCAGCTTATTAACGTTGTCACTATAACTTACTTTATGTTATGTAATGTTTTGTATACTACACGAATGCGCTGTCTAGAACATGGTAAAGGTTCTAGAGCCTCGGGAGGACCCGGCACAGAAATTCGGGAGCATAGCACATTATTTATCTTGTTATTTGTCTGATTTTAATCTTCATTCATTTACAAATTTCGGTTATCCAACTGCTAATTTTTTTATATACGGGAAATCAACAATTATAAAAAATGAAACTGATATATATGTTGACAATCATGAGTAAAATTGTGAGAGAATTTAATGGTCTACCAGATAATTTTATACTTTTAGTCATATTAGACACCTCAAATTATCATGAGGTAAATTTGGATATCCTACAACATTTTTCAAATAAAAAACAAATGCCCGGCGTTTACGTTAGTTTCAACAGAACCAGTAATGATATAATAAATAATTTAGTAAAAAACAATATCGATGTTAAAAAAATATTCTTTATTGATTGCATCACCCATACCATTGTGAACAATCCAGAAGATAAAGAAAATGTGCTCTTTGTGAAGTCACCCCAGAACTTAACCGATGTTGGTGTAGCCTTTTCAGAGTTAGCTAAATCGATAAAAGTTGCTGATAAATTTTTGTTTTTTGATTCCATTTCTACACTTTTGGTATATCATAAGAGTGAACAAGTAATGAAATTTGCGCATTTCATTATTAATAAAGCTAGGATGGGTGGATTCAAAGGAATTTTTATTAGTTTAAATAGAAATGATGAGAAAGTATTAATAAAAACAGTTGCACAATTTTGTGATAAGATTATTGATTTAGGAGGGGAGAAAAATGATTAATATTGCATTTTTATTAGGTGTTGTTTCACTCGTTCTCATCCTTTTTTCAGTGATAATTATTACAATTTCCTATAGAAGACTTACAAAAGGTATGTTTAGAAGCATTTTTACTTGGTTGTTACATGCATTTTTTTTCATGGCGGTTCCTTACACATTGTTCGTTTTTCGAGAAGTAGGCATGTTTGAACATGCTCATGATCTTGTTAGTTTGATAATATATTCCCTTATGGTGGTTGTGGCATTGATGCTCATGAAAGCTTCATTGAAATTAAATAAATTTTCTAAGAGCATTGGATTCGCGAAACCTAGTAAAAGTTTCATCAAAAAACTTATAGAAAATGCCGGAAAAAAGAAGTAAAGCCTCGGGAGGGGGTTGAACCCTCGACCTTTTGCTTACAAGGCAAACGCTCTACCACTGAGCTACCGAGGCGTCAAATAGAAGTTGTTGTGTGGTGTTTTAATATTTTTGCGCGTTTTCTTCTTTCATCTCAACCTTCAATTTTTCTATGAGCCTAGTCAGACTTCCGATGCCCCTTCTCCTTTGATGATAAAGTTCTGTTATTCCACCGAATGAGGTTACGAACTCAATACCAGCTTTCTTGTCAAAGCTGTAAGTTCTTGGGTCATCCATCAATTTCTGGAGTGATTCCAAATGGTCTTTTCCTTCCTTTTCGTGAATGATGGATATATGGAGTCCCTCTTCATTTTTTTCGTGGAAGATGATGTAACATGCAGAAATATAGCCGTCATGTATCGTGAAGTAGTTGAAATTGACGCCCTCGAGGTTGACACTTTTACCACATAAGGAACGTGCGTAGGCCAGCAGTTCAAGGTTGAATTCAGATTCACTCATTTTTTTCAACCATTTTGTTCAGAAAAATGTGCACAGCCAGGATGTGCGCGCAGTACTTGCCGAACGTCCCGCGGGTCGCGTGCCACTTGCAGTCGCACGACCAGTCCTGCGGTTCCTTTTTCTCTGAGTGATATATTACATGACGTACTGTACCTTTTTCAGGGTCCCTCACCTTGAACCCGACATTTTTGGCTCCGCGGTAGTCGAGTTTGACCTTCAAGCTCTTCGCTCGTTCCTTGCTAACTCGCGCGAACTCCGTTCGCTCAATCTCATCCTCGCTCAGAAAACGCATCTCACCCACCTATCGAAGATAGGTCTATGTAGTACTTCCCATCCCTGATTTTGTAGATAATCGGCCTTTCCTTGGAGAACGCCTTTGTGAGGTCTATCAAGTACTTCCCAGGCTTCACGACCTTGATGGTTTCTATGTCAAGGATTATCGACCTGTCCTTCACCTTCTTGTCGCCTATAAGCTCGCGAATGTCATGCTCAACCTCCATTACCTCGTCTTGGGTCATGGTTGGAAACACTTGCTTCTCCAGCGCCTCCTTGCGGATGAAGTAGAAGAACCTACCCTTGCACTCGTCGCACCCCTCAAGAAGCTGTCTTGCGCCGTCAACGTACATCTTTCCGCACCTAGCGCATCTGTGTGGCATGACCTACAACTCCAGTTACCCAGTTTTATACTTTATCAAAAAGGTTAAATCCGTGAAAGTGGTTTTCCAAGTCGATGGTCGAATTTCATATCACCCTGGTTCAGATATTAAGACACGCGGAACTCCTGCGCGGCCATAAGAAAAACTGTATTTCCTACCTGTCCGAGCATCCCGAGGTTGAGGAGTTGAGGGTGTCACTTCTCAAAGAGTCTGAAAACAGTCCGGAATCCTACGAGCAGGAGATGCAGTTGATAGAGAGGAAATATCCCGCATTTTTCGAATATCTCAAAAGGAAGCCAGAGTAAAACTCACTTCATCTTCAGAACTATCTTCTCAGGGTCGCGCTTTATCTGCTTGACAATGGAGGCCGGACCTATTACAGTAAGCCCCCTCTCCTTACCAATCAAAAGGTTGAGCAGTTGGTTCTTGAACTTTTCCCTGATTCCATTTTTCTTGTTTACTAGGTCTCTCCGAGGAATCGCACATATTTCAATTCCCTTGAAACTCCTGTCTATCTTTTTCATGGTGTTTGCAATGAGGTTCATCTCCTCATCTGGCTTCAGCAGACCCTCAATCACTACTATCTCCTTCTTCCTGGCCGTGTTGATGATTAAGTCTATCTTCTTCTCGGTATTCATTTCAATGAACTGCTCGAACGGTATGAAGTTTAGCGAAAGGTCATCCATATTACTTCACTACCTCAAATATTGTCTCGTACAGGTTCTCGATGTTCTTGTTTTCCTTCGCACTGACGCCAACCACCTTGTACTGTGGGAAGCAGACCTCTATCTTCCTGATGTTCGCCTTCTTCAGGTCTGTTTTGTTTGCAACAACTACTACGGGTATGCCGCGCGCTTCCAGATTGCCCAGTATTGTCAGGTTTACTTGGTTGTATGGCTCCTGCGTCGCGTCCATCACAGCCAGCACTACGTCCATTGAGTCCAG
>DAOVEB010000012.1 GCA_030669205.1 Candidatus Parvarchaeota archaeon
GCAAGGGAGTGGGGTATGTCACGTGAGGAGGAGATAGCTTATGCTGAGAAAAATAACATACCTGTCCCGAACAGCATTAGTTCACCATACTCAACAGACGAGAACTTATGGGGTAAGAGCACGGAGTGCGGAATTCTGGAACATCCGGACAAGGAGCCGCCTGAGGAAATCTTCCAGGTCTCAACACCACCAGAGAAGGCGCCAGAGACGTCGGAGTACGTGAAGATAGGTTTTAAGTCGGGGATTCCTGTTTCGCTGAACAACAAACAGATGCAGCTACACAAATTAATCCAGAAACTAAACTCAGTCGCAGGGAAGCACGGAGTTGGCATAATCGACCACATGGAGGATAGAATTGTTGGTCTGAAATCACGTGAAATCTACGAGTGCCCGGCAGCAACTGTGATAATCAAGGCGCACAAGGACATCGAGAAGTATGTGAGCACCATACACCAGAACCATATGAAACCAATGATCGACCAGAAGTGGGCGTACTTGACATACGTCGGCCTCTGGATGGATCCGTTGATGGATGACCTGAATCATTACATAGACTCTGTGAACAAGAAGGTCAATGGCTGGGTCAAGGTCAAGCTCTACAAAGGCAAGGCCACTGTTGTAGCGAGGGACTCGCTATATGCGCTGTACGACTACAACCTTGCAACGTACGAGAAAGGTGACACATTCAACCAGTCTGCAAGCAATGGTTTCATAGAGTTGTGGACGCTCCAGACCAAGATAACCAATGAGGTGATGAACAATGACTATGCTGGGTGACAACAACAGCAAAGAGGTGAAAGAGTTCCTTTCAGGCAAAGACATCGAGCTGGACATGGAACACTTCTTTGAGTATGACATCTACCAGAACATAGCGCACTGTAGCATGCTCCGTGAAGTTGGTTATCTCTCTGATACGGAGTTCAGTAAGATATCGAAATCACTCAAGGAACTCCTGAAATCCCACAAAGAGGGAAAGCTGCACTACAAGGACTATGACGTTGAGGACTGTCATATGTTGATTGAAACCGCTTTGACGCAGAAGCTTGGCGACATTGGAGGCAAAATCCACCTCCTCAGAAGCAGAAACGACCAGGCGCAGACGCTGCAGCACATGTACCTCAAAGATAAATCCGTGGAAGTGGCTCTGGCCCTCATCAAGTTATGTTCGGTTCTTGTGGACAAGGCAGACAGCAAGATATTTCCGGCTTTCACACACATGCAGGTTGCGCAGCCAACAACATTCGGCCACTACCTGCTTTCAAAGGCAGATGAGTCGGTTGGAATACTAAACGACCTGAAGCACTTCTACAGCAAGGCCAACAAATCACCACTAGGTGCCTGCGCTCTCACAGGTTCGCCTGGAATAGGTGAGGTCAAAAACAACAGAAAACTAACAGCGAAATTGCTTGGTTTTGACAGTCTGGTCAAGAACACAATGCACACCATTTCCTCGCGTTCAAACATAGCAGCAGACTTTGTCTATCTTTTGAACAAAACCATGATAATGCTCAGCAAGACATCAAAGGACCTGATTTACTGGAACATCCTTGGACTCATCGACATAGGTAACGGGTTCACGACGTCGAGCTCAATCATGCCACAGAAGAAAAACCCTGATGTTGCAGAGCTGATAATCGGCAAAGCGTGCAAGGTTTCTGGCTATCTCCACTCACTTCTGTCGATTTCAAGCAGTGTTCCGACGGGTTATATGAGGACTTTTCAGGAGGTGAAGCCAATACTCATCAACGCAACTGAAGAGACATTCTCTTCAATAGAGATAGCAGCAGCAATGCTCGGTTCAATCTCCATCAACGAGAAGCTGGCAATTGGACTCCTTGAGAAGTCAAATGCAACTGCAGCTGACGCAGCAACAGAACTCTCTGTGGAGGACAAAATCCCGTTCAGGCAGGCGTACTTTGAGGTGAAGGAAGGCAAGCACACATTTCCGATAGAGAAGTCCATCAAGAGCAGAAAAGCCCTTGGCGAGCCTGGAAACGTTAAAGAGGACAAGAAGAATTGTTTCTCTGAGCTAAAGGAGTACAAGAAATGGTTCAAAGGAAAAAAGGCTCAGAGTGAAGATGTTGTAAATCATTTGTTAGAACTCTGAAAAATTGTGTCATTTATTGTCACACAAGGCATTAAAAGAACCTCAACCATATGACATAGAATGATGAAGAGATGCGACCACTGCGGCAGACCTTTTCTGCCACACCACCAACACTACGCCTTTGTGAGCAATGGTCAGGCAGTTGTGGTTCATAAGCACTGCAAAGACAAACTCTTCGAGAAACACCTCAACAGGAAGAACGGCGTGCATCTGGATTAGCTGACCCACTTTCCAAGCTCGGTCTGCTCCTTTGACTTGATTTCTTGGTCTGTGAAACCAACAACCTTGAGTATGCGCTCAGTTGCTGGAAGGACTTGGTTGTTGACGTAGTAGTTTGCGTCGTACTCCATCTTCTCGTCCCTCGCAACACTCAGCATCTGGCTCCTTTCTGAGATTGAGCCGACGCCGCGCGTGACAATGTACTTTATGATGGTTCCCGGCTCTGCGTAGTAGCCCCGCGCCTTGCCCTTCTTTGCAGCAGCCACATGCGGACCAACTGATTCGTACGAGTCAATCGGCTTCCTCAGCTGGGTGTATATGGCGACCTTGAAGAGGGGGACTTCCTGGTCCTTCAGCTTCCTTATCACGTCCTGCACCGTCTTCAGTGCCTTTTCTGGGTCCCTGTCCTGGAGTATGGCTTCCAGGACCTGCTTCTGCGTCTCCCGTGCTATCAGCGACCAGTCCCGCCTCACAAACTCGAAACCCTTTATCACGAGGTGCCCCTGCTCGTCAACCAGCGCGTACTTCTTCTTCGCCCCGCGCTCCCCCCCTTTAGCTGGGACAAAAATCCCCCTCCTGTAGAAGTCCTCGAGTTCCAGCTCCATCATCTCCGGCAACTTCTTGTTCACCTTTTTGATGAAGTCGAACACATCCTCATGTTTCTTGTCCCCGATGGACATCATGACAGAGTCTGTGTCGCTGTAGATCACCGTGAACTCCTTCTTGGCCTGTTTTATGGTCTCTTTTATGTACTGCCTCCCCCAGGCGGTTGTGGCTTCAGCACACTCCAGACAGTACCAGCGAGCTATCTGGAACCCCAAGTAGCCGTAGAATGAGTTGGCCAGAAGTTTCAAAGCCTCGCTCCGGGCGGACAGTATCTGGTCTTTTTTCTCCCTGAGCTGCCTCTTGACCTCCATCCTAGTCTTTATGAGCCCTTCAACGACCTCTGGTATGAGTCCCTTCACTTTCTTGCAGAAGCGGTGGTGTCTCCTGTTTATCTCCGGTGTCTCATGCCCCTTTCTGCAGCACTTGCAGTTTAGGGTGTCTGGTGAGATGTTGTGCGAAACAATTATGCTTGGATACAGGGAGCGGAAGTCAACCACCACAACCTTTTCGTACAGCCCGGCCTCCGGCTGGTAGACAAACGCGCCTTCAAAGGTGTAGCTCAGGCGTTTGAGCGTTTCATCCCTCTTCGGCTTGTTGGGCGCAATCTCTCCTCTGTCATGTATATGCCTCATGAGGTAAGACTCGACGTACTGGGACATTCCAACGCGTGATATGTCAAAGATGGGCAGACCAACCAGCTTTGTGAGTTCGAACATGAGAGGCATCAGCTTCTGCGTGAGCTTCAGCGTGAGTATTGAGTCCTGCAGACAGTAGTCAACCAGCCTCCGCAGTGAATCGCCACCATCATCCCACATCTTCCATATATCCTCCCAGTCAACCTCATGCTTTTTCTCACCGAGCAGTTCGGCTGCAACTGAGTTCAGGTTCAATGTCTCGGTTCTCAGCTTCTGGCTTAGCACTGTGCGTACAAAGGAATATATGTCGAGGTGCACCGTTCCCTTACTGCGCGCAACCTTTCTCCTACCCCCACGCTGGAACTTCATGGGGGTTGAGTCCCAGGAGAAGTCCAACTTGATTCCGTATTTGGACGCCCTGGCGCGGAGGTAGTCCATGTCAAACTCGTCTGAGTTGTAACCAGAGATGAAGATGGGTTTTTTGTTCTTTATGTAGTTGACAAACCCACTTATGAGCTCCATCTCCCCAGGAACAAACTCAACATAGTCCTCTGCACCTTCAAAGTTCTTCCACGTGAAGACCTTGCGCTCACCATCGCTGAAGGCAACAGAAACCATCATTATCGGGTCGATTTCAGCGCGCGGATTGCCCCTATAGTTGTAGGTCTCAATATCAAATGCGCAGAAGTATGGTTCCGGCAACATCGCGTCTGAAATCTGCTCTACGGACGAGGCTTCAACTACCATGTCGACGTCAAGGTTTTCATTCGACCTAACACCCTTCACATTAACAAGACAGAGCGGATGGATTTCCTTGTCAACGAGATACTTCCTGTAGAAACGCACATCATACTCGAACTTTCCGTCAAATCCGGCAAGCTCGCTTATCGCTTCACCAGCCTTCGGAACAGAAGACGGATGGTCGACCGTTACCTTAATGGCATTGATGCCCTTTCCCATGAACTTTTTCTTCACCTTGGCAATACCCATCACCTCAAACTCGTCGGGTATCATGTCCCGGATGTTCTGTTCGAGGTTGTAGCCACCCCTGACGTAGAAGTAAGGCTTAAAACTCCTGTCAAGAGCAACTACGCGCCTCCCATCGTCCGTCACCCCAAACAGCCTGACAACTGGAACACCATCAACTGTTTTGTAGTCAATATCCAGTAGGTAAAAATCAACCGAGACCTCTGCCATGGTTGAAACAACATTTTTAAACTATTTAAGATTATAGAGTCCGATGGCAGAGCTCCACTACTTGGGTCACAGCGCATTTCTGCTCAAGACAGACAAGCTGAACATACTCATAGACCCGTTCATAAAGGGAAATAAGTTCTCCCCTGTGACAGTTGACAAACTGAAAGACATAGACGTTATACTTGTCACCCATGGCCACGATGACCATCTTGGTGACGCAGTGGAAATCGCCAGAAGAAACGAGTCGAAGATAATCTGCATCTTCGACCTTGTGGAGAGGGTCAAAAACGCGGTTCCGATGAACATAGGCGGCACAATCGAACTGGCAGAAAACATATACGTCAGCATGGTCCAGGCATTCCACTCCTCAAACTCCGTTGGCTTTGTAATCTCGATAAATGGTACAGGCATCTATCACGCCGGGGACACAGGAATCTTCTCTGACATGGGACTGATTTCAAAGCTGTATGACGTGGAGATTGCGTTGCTGCCGATAGGCGGGGTGTACACCATGGGGGTGCAGGAGGCGGTTATCGCGACGCAGATGATAAACCCGAGAATCGTTGTACCCATGCACTATGACACATGGCCCCAGATTGAGGTGGACACAAAGGTCTTTGCCAGGCTGATAAAGGAGGAGACTGACGCCACGCCAAAGGTAATGAAACCTGGCGATAAACTAATTATTTAAGCCAGTAAACCCTCCCATCTCCCATGCGGGAGGAGATGTCCGGACTTGAGATAATCTCACTAGTGACCGAGCTGAAAAATCTGGTTGGGTGCAAAGTCCAGAAGATATACCACACCAGGGATGAGATACTCATCCATCTGTACTCCGCGAAAACCAAGGAGAAAACGCTCCGCATAGTCCCTGGAAAGACAATGCACCTTACAGAGTATAAGAGGGAGCATCCGACCTATCCAAGCCACTTCTGCATGTATCTGAGGAAGTACCTCATCGGCGGCGTGGTGAGATACGTAATCCAGCCAGCAACCGAACGCATAGTCAAGATAGGTTTCCATACCGACAAGGACCGTGTGCTCGTTGTTGAGCTGTTTTCAAAGGGAAATGTCATCCTGTGCGACGGAGAGACCATAATGCAGCCTCTCAGGGTCCAGGTCTGGAAGGACAGGGCCATAAAGTCAAAGGAGAAATACGTACTTCCCCCATCCAAATATAACATCTCGACTCTGAAACTCAATGAGTTCAAGGCCGCAATCGACGCCACAGAAAAGAGTGACATAGTCAGGTGTTTGGCAGTTGACTTGGGGCTGGGTGGTCCGTATGCAGAGGAGTGCTGCAAGCGCGCAGGGGTTCCCAAGTCAAAGGCAGTCGATGACCTGACAGTTGAGCAGAGTAGGAAACTCCACTCTTCCCTCGTTTCAATGGTCAATGAGGCGCGCAAGCCAAAGGGCTGTGTGGTCCTCAAGGGAACACCCATAGATGTTGTTCCGATAGAGATGGAAAGTTATGTCGGTCTGACGAAAAAGCAGTTTCAGACCTTCAACGAAGCGCTTGACTTCTACTTCATCAACTATGTTGTGAGCGAAATTGAGAAGGTCGATAAATCAGAGTCCAAGAAAAAACAGATGATACACAGGCTGAAAACACAGAGAGAGATTATCGAAGAGTACAAGCAGAGTGCTAAGGACAGCAGGAGGAAGGCAGAGGCAATAAAGTCAAACCTTTTGGAGATAAAGAGGGTGTGCAACTCACTCCTCTCAGCAAGGGAGCACTATCCCTGGGACAGGATAATGAAGATAGTTGATGGTGAGAGGCATAGGGGTGTGTCTGAGGCTATGATGATAAAGGAGATAAGACCAGGTGATGGGATTGTAGTGCTGGAAACAGAGCCTGAAGTTGAAATGCCGCTCACCAGCGACCCTGCAGATGTAATGGATGACTACTACACCCAGGCCAAGAAGTTTGAGTCAAAGATTGAGAGTGCTGAGAAGTTCGTGAAGGAGACAGAGATGGAGATAAGGAAGCAGGATTCAGTGAAACGGGAGGAAAAGAGGCCCGAAAAGATTGTGAAACGCAGGAAGGCGTGGTACAGCACCTACCACTGGTTCAAGTCCAGCGAGGGGTTCCTGGTCGTTTCAGGCAAGGATGCGACCCAAAACGAGGTCATAATCAAAAAATATCTTGAAGCAGGAGACCTGGTTTTCCATGCAGACCTTCATGGAAGCCCGTTTACGATCGTCAAAAATGGGGGCGACGCTGGAGAACCAACGAAATATGAGGCAGCCAAGCAGACCGCGATCTACTCAAAGGCCTGGGCAATGGGTTATGGCTCGATTGACGCCTACTACGTCCGCCCGCACCAGGTCACGAAACATGCTCCTCCTGGGGAGTATATACCGCATGGCTCATTCATGGTGAGGGGTAAGAAGAACTATGTCAAAGACCTGAGACCTGAACTCGCAATAGGAATCTCAAACGACTTCATAGTTATTGCCGGGCCAAAGGAGGCGATTTCCAAGCAGGCAAGGTACTTTGTGATGCTGATGCCAGGGGACACAGCGACCGGGACAATTGCCAAGAAGGTGAGAGGGGTTATAGTCGCACACGTGCCAGAAGCAAAGGATATCCCCTTGGAGGAGTTCCAGAAGTTCATACCAGGCAAGTCCAGAATGGTGAAATCATGATGCAGTCGCAGTTCAAGACAATCACATTCAGCACAGACAGAGGGATTCAACTGGTTGACATAACACATGAGGTTGAGAGATTTGTCTCGCGCAGCGCTGTTGTTGATGGTCTCTGCGTTGTACATGCGCCGCATGCCACAGCAGCCATAATCTTGAACGAAAACGAGCCAGGCCTGATATCAGACATCGAAAACAAGTTCAGGAAGATGTTTGAGGGTTCTGGGTACAGGCATGACAAAATCGATGACAACGCCGCGTCACACATTGCCTCAGCCATGCTCGGCAACTCACGGATTATACCGGTGCGCGACGGCAGACTCGTCCGCGGAACCTGGCAGAACATACTCTTTGTCGAACTTGACGGCCCCAGAAACAAGAGAGAGGTAGTTGTCGAAGTACTTGGAAACTGAAATAAAAAAATAAAGAAGAAATGGAGTGAGATTTTACAAGTCGTGTTCCATTACTGTCTTCCTGTTGTTGCCATCTGCTCTCTCTGAGGCCTTGGTGAGCAAATCCTTCACCTTGACGTCAAGTGCTTCGATGACCCTGTCCGGGAATCTCATTCCATGTTCCTTTGCAAACTCTTTTACTGCTTTTTTAACCAATAAATCTGCCATTTTTTTCACCTTTTTGTAGGTGTCAAACCACCTAATACCACCACGTCTACATAGTCTCTTTTTTAAGTTTTCGCAAATTTGGCGCTGAAAATCGCCTAGAAGGCTTTATTAATGAGATTTTTCACTGTGTTTGTATGGAGTTTGCTGACCTGGTCAGAATTTACACCGGCAAGGAAATCGGGGAAATTTCCGACAAAGAGCTGAAGGCAGTTGAGAAGAAGTTGAAGACCACCTCATCATGCAAAAGCTGTGGCTTCTGCTACCAGTACAACGGAGATGTCTCACAGCTGAAAGACCTCTCTTCACTCAGTGAGTTCAACACTGTTTTCATTGAAGTGTTCTGCGAGGACCGTTACACTGTCACAGACAAGGGGTTCAAATGCGACTTTGAACAAAGAGCAGATACATCATTTGACCTCAAGAAATGTCCTAAGTGCGATGGCAAGCTAATATTCACAGCCATTGCCATGAAGGTCAGTGTCTCCGGCCTGGTTGAGTCATTCTGCCCGAAGTGCGGAAAGCTCATCTCTTCGGGAAGGCCGTTTGTCAAGATGTAGTTACTCCCAGTACTGCTTGGTCCTCAGGAAGGCGCGCTCAGCGTCTATCACGTCTCGTAGAAGTGACTTTTCATCTTTATGCAGTCTCCCAAGGATTCGTTTGGCTGTCTCTGGTCCTATACCATAAGCAGCGCTGACAAAAACCGCCTCCTTGCCGTAAGCAAGGTAAAGGTCAGATGTCTTCTCGTAGTAGTCGTCGCCGACCTTCTTCCGCCGATTATAAGGAGCAAAACCTGCTACCTCGGAGCCGCACTTACATCTCAGCTCAGGTACATTCTTGACTGTGAAGTTGCCAAGCGGCTCCCCGCAACGCATGCACCTGAACCAGAATCTCCTTTTCATGAGACGGGCCTTTACAAGCTCCATTACCTCAAGAAACGCCTCCTCTGGCTGGACAAAGGCAGAGACACCACCCATCTCAAGACCCATGACACCGAGAGGTGAGAGGCCTTTGCCTGAGGTGACCTTTATTTTCCCACCCAGTTGGGAAACTATCTCACACGTTCTCTCCAAATCTAGCTTGTCATTCACTATCTCATTTAGGGTCTCCTCAAAGATCGGTGTTCTTTCCATCGCGTCCATCAAATATTTCGTCCTGTTCTGGTTGTACTGCGCCTCCTTTGTCAACAGTCCAAATCTCCTGCATACGTGGAAGAATCTGTACATGAACATGGAAGAGTTTTTCAAGGATTTTCTGACTATCTCGCTGACCCATTCCGGCTCCAACTCCATTAACTTCCTTTTGACTATGGACGAGTCTGTCATCTGTGGCAACTTGAACACAATCCTGTAAGGGTCTATCTTGGTTCCGACGCTCGTTCCTATTTCAGATGAGATGATTGCCCCAAGGACTTTTGACAGTGTTTCATTCACTCTCGAGCCAAAGCAGGAATGGATGATGACATAGTCTGCAGCACCTTCTATCACGACATTCCTGTTGTCAGGCACCACAGCCATATTTTTGAGCATCTCACTTTTCCTCCTCAACCTGCCGACCGCCTGTGCTATCTCGAATGAGACAGGTATCATCTCACCTTCCCAACTTGGAACAGCACCCTCCAGACCCGTTCTCGTTACAAATATTTTGTCGTCCCCAACCTCATGCACCCTCCACGCCTCCGCGTTCATCATGAACACTGCGTCTGTGTCTATGTGCTGTACAACAAACGCCTGGTGCAGTATGCCTACCTTTCTGTTCAACTCTGAGTCAATCACCATATAACTCTTCTCATCAGGTATCATGCTCAGATTCTCGTAGAAGTAGGAAAATGCCTTTCTGCGCCGCACCAACCTGTTTTCATCCCTGTACAGCAGTTCGAGGTCGCATGCGAGACTGATGACTGAATCCAGTTCTTCAGGCGTGAGATTTTTGAATGGGTATGCACGGGTGAAAATCCCGTACAGTCTCGCTACATCGACGTCCCTCTCCTGCATACAGTGTCCAACCAGTTGGTTGCAAAGGACATCCAGCGGCTTTTCCGGCATAAATGGCTCTTCCATCCACTTATGTATTGAGTCCTTTATCGCCTTGGCTTCAAGGTAGTCATCCACGTCTGTACAGAGGACTACGCCGGATGAGACTCCGGCAACGCTGTGACCTGATCGGCCAACCCTCTGCATCATTTTTGTGACCTGCCTCGGACTGTTGTACTGGATGACCATGTCAACCGAACCAACATCTATTCCAAGTTCGAGGGATGACGTGGCAATTATCGCGTCCAGTTCACTTGCCTTGAACCTTTCCTCAGCAGAGACTCTCACCTCTTTTGAGAGTGAGCTGTGGTGGACTTCAATTTTCTTGTCAGTGAAGACCTTTTTGAGCCTGGAGCCAAGAACCTCCGCCATCTCGCGCGTGTTTGTGAAAATCAGGCAGTTTGTTGAACTCCCAATTATTTCACCTATCCTGCGCAGGATGCAGATGGCAGTGGGCGCCACACCAGCTGATTTGGCGGATTTCTTGTCAGCATCATTCGGCTCAGGATATTCAATTTTTATGTCATACTCCTTTTTTTCAGAGATGTCAACAACCTCGCATTTGCGACCAACTCCAACCAAAAATCTGGACGCACCAACCTTGTTCCCGATTGTTGCGCTCAAGCCTATGCGCTGGAAATCCCCGCAGAGCTCGACCAGCCTTTCAAGGGCCAGTGTGAGCTGAGAACCTCTCTTTGACTCGAGCAGTTCGTGCAACTCATCCACAACCACATACTTTACATTTCTCAGATGTTCCCTCATCTTGGAACCTGTCAGTATCGCCTGCAATGTCTCGGGCGTGGTTATCAGGCAGTCCGGGGGCATCTTCCTCTGCAGGGTCCTCATCCTTTGGGGTGTGTCCCCATGCCGTATGTCCGTCTCAACCCATATCTGGTTTCCGAGCTCGACAATCCGTCTGAAGATGTCTCTGTTGAGGGCCCGCATTGGAGTCAGATATAACATCCTTATCCCCCTTTTCTCACCAGCTGCCATCATATGAAACAGCGGCAGCACAGCGGACAGTGTTTTTCCGTGTCCTGTTGGGGCACAGAGCAGAACATTTTTTCCTCCGAGTATCAGCGGCACAGCCCTTTTCTGGGCGACTGTTGGCTCCACATAATCTTTGTGGTCAAAGAGCCACTTCCGTATCCGCTCATCAAGATTTTCAAAAACCATATAATCCTGCACCTACTCTACTCAATACATGGCCGATTTAAAAAACGTCCTTGACCGCGCGCTGGAGAATGTTAGACCAACTGAGAAACAAGTGAAAGCAATGGAGAGAAAAGTTGCTGCTGCGACCAAAAAACTGAAGTCGTCTATGAAAGGGATAGACGCCGAAATCTTTGTGGGTGGCTCCTACGGTAAGGGTACCTGGCTTCCTGGGAGCGACGTTGACATATTCGTCCGTTTCAATCTACGTTACAACAACATATCAGATTTGCTTGCCAAGGCAGTAATGAAAACCTTCCCTGATGCAAGGCGTGTCAGAGGGTCCCGCGACTACTTCCAGACCAAAGGCTTCGAGTTCATTCCCATATACAAGATAACCAAGAACTCTGAGGCAAGAAACATCATGGACTTTTCACCTTTCCATGTGGGTTTTGTGAATGAATTCCTTGAGAACCCTGGTGAGGTCCGGCTGCTCAAGTGCTTCTGCAAGGCGAACGGGGTTTATGGTGCTGAGACGCACACACAGGCGTTCTCAGGTTATGTGCTGGAGCTTCTGATAATAGCATACGGCGGATTCGTCCACACACTCAACGAGATATCAAACCGCCAGCCAAAGATACACATAGACTTTGGAGTCCAGCACAAGATGTCCAAGCCCAAGCTCAAGTCACCAATTGTGATTCATGACCCTGTCCAGCCGGACAGGAACGCTGCAGCAGCGCTCAATTACAGAAATTTTTACAGGTTTGTCTATGCGGCGAAAACCTTCCTTGACAGACCGTCGATTGAGTTTTTCAAGGACCATACATTGAAGATAAAGGATGTTAGGACAAGGTCGAAATGTCGAGGAACAAAACTCTTTGTCAGAAGAATCAAGGCAAAAGGCGTTCACAACATCTTCTTTGCCAAGCTTGCGAAGAACCTCCGCAGGATAAGGACAAAGTGCGAAGCAAACGGCTTTGTGGTCTACGACCATGGCTTCATAGAGGGCACGGACTGTGCTCATGTATACTTTGAGTTCATGACGCTGAAGACCTGCAAAACAAGGAGACATCTTGGCCCACCTTTACACACAGATGAGCATACAACAAGCTTTGTCCAGAAATGGGAGGGGAACGCTGTCTACGGTCCTTATGTTTGGGAGAACAAAATTGCCTTTGACATCACGAAAGAGACAGACCCTGTGACCTTTGTGAGCGGACTTGTTGATAGATTATGAGAGGTTACTCCGAGTTTGCACTGAAAAGGTACAGGAAGCTCATAGGCGACCTTCCCACAGATGAGCTGTTGAAGGCGAACGAGAAACCCCTGCCTTTGACCATCCGGTGCAACACACTCCTGATAAAACCAGATGCACTCGTCAAAAAACTTGAAAAGAAGAACTTCACACTCAAGCGTTCAAATCTCGGCGACTATGTCTTTTTTGTGAGGGCTTCATCCCTTCCACTGGGCGCAACTACGGAGTATCTTCTCGGCTACTATTACATCCAGGACCTGTCGTCCATGTGCCCGCCGATTGAGCTCGAGCCAAAGGGATTGGTGGTTGACATGTGCGCAGCACCAGGCGGGAAGACAACGCACCTGGCCCAGCTTGCGCCAAAATCGGTTGTTGTGGCAATCGACATAGACAGGCACAGGATGAAGTCGCTTCGCTCGAATGTGCAGCGCTGCAACTGCACAAACACTGTTCTGCTCAGGGCAGACGCGCGCGACTTCAACAGTCTGGGAATTGAGCCGGACTGCGTGATGGTTGACCCGCCCTGCTCAGCCGAAGGCGTGGTGCGCAAGGACCCCAGTGCGAGGGGCAGGATTCTCAAGAGCAGGATAGAAAACTATGCCAGAGTCCAGAGGGAGCTCTTGGATGTTGCATGCGCTTCCATGAAAAGCGGCGGAACACTCGTTTATTCCACATGCACCCTTGCGCCGGAGGAGAATGAGCTTCAGGTGAGGTACATGGTTGAGGAGCTTGGGATGCGGCTTGAACCTTTGAAACTCAAGTGGTACTCACCCGGACTCACCAATATTTTCGGCGAAAGACTTGACAAGGACTATAAGATGTGCGGCAGGCTCTGGCCCCATGTTCAGAACACAGCGGGATTTTTCGTTGCAAAGCTGATGAAACTATGATACAAGCTCTTTACATAGGCAGGTTCCAGCCGTTCCATAACGGCCACGCCCATTGTTTGAAATACGTCCTCTCCCGCGAGCCCAAGCTTTGCATAATGGTTGGCAGCTCAAACAAGTCTGGGACAGATGACAATCCATTCACAGCTGATGAGAGGATAGAGATGGTAAAATCATTTCTCAATGAACATGGCTTCAGTGAGCGCTGCATTGTCAGACCAGTTCCGGATTTCAATACAGATGATGACAGATGGTTTGAAATGGTCACCAGAACATTTCCAGGTGTCAAGAGGCTGTACTCCAACAACCCGAGGACCAGGAAGATATTCAAGGCTAGGGGATTTGATGTGCTTCCTATCCCATTTCTTGACAGGGAGAAACTCAGCGGAACCTTCATAAGGTCAAAGCCCAAGAGTGAACTCCATAACCTCGTGCCCGAATACTCCAGGAAGATAATTGACAGGGTTCTGCCCTAAACATCCCTGTTGACCAGGTATTCCACAAAGACTTTCAACTTCTCCTTGGCCTCGCTCTCCTTGAGCAGAGGCTCAACATCCTTCCAGCTCTTCTCAACAATTTCCGCGGCCTTTTTCCTGGCGTAATCGATTGAGCCATATCTTTCCATGATTGCAACAGCTTCTTTCACGAGCTTCTCGTCGCTGGTGTGCATTCCCAATATCATGAGTAGCCTCCTCCTGTCGGTTTCTGTCGCGTGTTTGAGGGCATGGATTACCATCAGGCTTCTCTTGCCCTCCTTCACGTCGTCCCCGAATCCCTTACCCCATGACTTTGTTGGAATGATATTGAGAACATCATCATAGATTTGGAACCCGACGCCAATTGATTCTGCACACCTCCCAAACTTCTCCACCATTTCATCACTCGCACCAGCAATCACTGCAGCAAACTTTGCGGACATGCGTGCGAGGGTTCCTGTTTTGAAGGAGCACATCTGAAGGTACTCGTCCTCTTCTATCGCCTTCGTCCCTCCTTTGTGCCAGAAGATATCTGTTCCCTGTCCAATTGAGATGTTCACCATTTCATCCACATAAGTTTTGTACAGCCTGACCTTCACATCAGGATTCAGGTCACTCTCGCCTATGATTTTCATCGGGAGGAAGTACATTGCATTGCCCGCATTTATGGCAACATCAATCCCGAACTTTTTGTGGGTGCATGGCTGCCCACGCCTAAGATCCGAGTCGTCCTCTATGTCGTCTATCATCAGGGTGCCGTTGTGTATGACCTCCACTATGGGAGTAAACTTCAGGAAGTTGACCGGGTCCTTTCCGAGTGCTTCGATTATCAACAGGAACAATGTAGGTCTCCACCTCTTTCCGCCACGGTCGAGCAGGTCCCAGATTGGTTCAGAAAGCGATGCATTTGCCGCCTTGAGGTTGTAGGCGTACCTCTGCCTCCCGAACAGCCTTTCCAAATCCCTTTCTGTCATCTGTTTGGGCAGGAGCTTCTCTATCTCCTTGTCTATGACCTCTCTCCTTTCATTAAGAATGTCCTTTATCTCCACGGATAGGACCATCAAAAGGTCGTTAAATAAGGTTTCGGAAGGGATGGTTTTCCACAACAATTCAATCTTACACAAAAATAATTTGCATAAAAATTAAATCAAAAGAAGAAATAAATAAGCAGGAATGATAACATAAGAATCTCTCTCTTCGAGAGTATTTTTTGATATTACTACCCCTTTACCCTTTCTTATCCTAAGGAAAGATAGTAATCCATATAGATCACTTTTTTTAATTTCATTTCGATATTTAACTTCAAAGGGTAAGAAACCTTTTTCTGTCTTAACTATAAAATCTATCTCTCTATTTTTCTTATCCTTCCAAAAAAACAGAAAGTTTTCTGGTTCGAAAAACTGAATAGTATGAAAAAAACAAAAGGCCATTCTTACAAGATGGTTATAAATAACATTTTCAACAACTTTTGAGACTTCTACTGGATTTGTAACTATATCCTCACTGTTTTTGAAAGGATCTCCAGCGTTTATTAAATAGTTCAATGAATGGAAGAAAAATGGATCACAAAAAAATAATTTTTTGTCGCCTGAGAACTTAGCAAATCCTGAGGACAGATTTAGTCTATAACAATAACTTAAAACAAAAACATCTTTCAAAGCAGTAACATAATTTTGGCCTGTTGTATGGTGACTTATATCTGTATCCTTTACTAAATCTCTCCAACTTACAGGAGTGGTATTTGTTTTGATAACCCTTCTTAATACTTGGCGAAGATAGCTTTCGTTTAAATTCCCCTTACAAATCCCTCCAACTATTGCATTTATTTGGTCATTGTATAAAGAGGTGGGAATGGAATTTTCCTCTTTTAAGTAATGGACTGCTTTTGGAATGCCTCCAGTTAAAAGATACATCTCGAATAGGTTACTTAATTCATTTGAATTAAGAGCTAATTCTTTTATCTCATCAGGAATCTTTCCTTCAAATAAGGTTAATAATATTTTTCTTCTTCTTCTTGATGAGATTAATAATTTCCTGATTTTTCTTTTTATTTTTGGGTCTAAGGTTTCGGCATATTCAGAGAATTTCATTGAGAGGAATATTCTATCTGGTATTTCTTCTTTAACATGACCTTTTCTTCCAGGCAGTCTCTCTGCTCCTCTTCTTATATCCATACTACTTGAACCAGTTGCAATAACTGTCGTTTTTTTGAATAAACCACCATCTGCTAGATGTTTTATTCCCTCTTGCCAGTCTCTGACAGAGGTTACTTCGTCTAAGAATATGAATCTCCTAATTTCCTCAGTTTTTGGAACATTTTTTATATAACTTAAAATGAGTTCTGATAAATCTTTTTTATTATCTATTATATCACAACTCCAATAAAAAATGTTTCTTGGAGGGACACCACTTTCCATTAAACGTTCAATTAACAGTTGTATCTGTGTAGTCTTTCCTATTTGTCTTGGTCCGCGGATGGTATAAACAATATCTTTCGATAAGTCTAAAGTATACATAAGACGAGATTGCCACTTTACTGGTGAGTTTTTCCAAAAAGAAATTCTGTCAAGTTTATGGATGGCCTCTGGATCCTCCCACCAGGGATTGAACTTCAATAATTCAGCGGGACTCATTGTAGTCATTTTTAAACCTCGTTAATCTATTTACCAGTTATTTATAAACATTTGGTTAGTTGACTTACCATTTGCTTATAAGTAAAAGAGGATTAAAGGCTTTCCACAAAGGTTTAAATTCCAGCTGACCACCATTTTTTAACCCCGAGAGCTCGCTTTCCCATTATCCTTCTTTTGATTAAAGGAAAGGTCTTTGAACTCGGCGTCGAAATTGACCCCTTAATTGTTGTGCAAGAATGCTTGCTGCACAAAAAAGCAACTGATTTATGTGCAGAGCCGGAAGGGATATTAAAGACGATGATGTTGTTGGACTATATGATAGAGTTCAACTTCGATGCGAAACGCGAGGAGAAGTTCGAGTCAGAGATGAGACGCATCCTTGGTCCAGGTGTTGAAAAGGCCTTCAAAGGCAGGCGCGCGCTGTTCGCAGACGGGAAAATCACCGAAGTCTTTCTTGTTGACAAAGCCATTGAGAAAACAGTTGGTTCCATGAAGAGCAACCCTTATTCAGCAGGACTTTTCGCAGCCAAGGTTGTTGGAAAGGAAGTCAGACCTTCCCTCCAAATGCTGCACAACATAGACCTCCAAAACGTCGTGGTTGTAGGTCCAAAAGCAGAGCAGAGATTTCTCTACGGGAAACACCTCACTTCTAGGGATGTCATCTGGTCATCCAGCCTCCTTGGTGGTGAAACCGTGGTTGTCTGCAACGGATCAGACGAACCCCTGGGATATGGCCACGCCCTTACAAACAGCGATATCATGAAAAGATTAGGCAACGAAGAGGTTGTAAAAAATCTGGATGACCTTGGCTGGTACCTCAGGCACGGGGGCTAGAAAACCTTTGTTCTGTCTGTGAGCAGCACATCTGTCTTTGTCACAAAGTCTGTCAGCACTCCGAACTCATGTTTTCTTCTCCCATAAAATATTTTGTTGAACGCGGGCATGACTACAACCCGTTTCACCTTGGCCTTCACTCCCTTCTCCCTTTCCAACTTCTTCCTTTTCACTGTCCCTATCAACCAGCACTGCCTGCGCTGGACCCTGTTGAGATGGTCCCTGTAAGTGAACGCCGGGTGCACGTGGCCCATGACTATTGTGTGGCAGTCGAAGACCTCCTTCCCTGGCCAGCGGTGCCCATGGGTGAAGCCTACACCCTCATAGACAAAGTCCTTCACGACCTCTGCGTCGGTTAGTTGTTCAATCCTGCCGTCGTGATTGCCCTTGCAGATAACAACCCTTCCAAACTTTTCCTTTAGCAAGCGCAGGAATGCAGGGACTTCCCTGTTTTCCTGCTTGGAAGCCCTTGATACCGAGTGTTTGACGTCGCCGACGATTATGAGGAACTTCCCGCTGTAGCCCATGAGTTCATCCAGCATCTTTTTGGTCTGTGAGGGCACATTGTAGCCCTGTTTCTCCATTCCCGCTTCAACGCCTATGTGGAGGTCTGTAACACAGACAGCCTCCTTGTAGAGCAGGACCCTATCCAAAAACTGCATCATGACAACCTTTTTGCTGCTGAGCGGATGGCAACAGCCATTGTGGCGCACGCGCGAAACTCGTCCGGACCCATGTCTTAGGGATGCTGAAACCCAATTTTTAAAAGTATTGCTGCCCAAGTAAGATTCATGACGGAACAATGTCTTTTCTGCTCTATACGGGACAACAAAATCCAGTCATACAAGGTCTATGAGGATGACTATGTCTTTGCAGTTCTTGACATAAAGCCTGCGAACCCCGGACACCTTCTCATTGTTCCGAAGAAGCACTGCCCCGTCATAACACAGCTGTCTGTGAATGAGATGGCACAACTCTTCAACGTTGCAAGGACGCTTATGCCTGTTGTTTTGAAGGTGACAGGGGCCCAGGGAGCCAACATACTCTACTCAGCAGGTCCTGCTGCAGGACAGAGGAGTCCCCACGCGTTCCTGAACCTCATACCGCGGAAAGAGAATGATGGCGTCGTAGTGTCATGGGAACCAAAGGAGTTGGACCAAGCATCATTCAAGGAGATGCAGGACAAGTTGATAAGGACACTTTCTGAGCTGGGAAAACAGCAGCAACCATCTCAACCATCCGAGAAGGAAAAGCCAGAGGTTTACAACGTTGGCAGCAAGCCTCCAAGGTATTGGTAACCCGCAATTCCGAGCAGGACGTTTCCAAGGAAATACGTTGCAACCAATGTTATCAGGAAAGCCGGCACAAACGGTATCCCTTCCTTGACCCGGACATTCTTCAGGCCCATGGATTTTATCTTCACAATCTGCTCCTTGCTCAGTCCGGTCCCCTTCTTTTCAATTCCTTTTATCTTCTGCGCCAGCCAGTCACCCTCGACCAGGTTGCCAACTGGAATTCTTTTGTACATACAGTTTTTCTCTATGACATACAGGTACTTGGTTGAGAGCAGGAGCAGAACCATGAAAGCAACAATCCTGCCCAGCGGGAAAAGTATTAGGCGGAAGACAACGATGACAGTTCCTATGCACAGCAGTGAGAACATGAGCGATATGTTCTTCCCGATTTCCCTGTGATGCTTCAGCCCGATGCCGAGGGTGTAAACCACACCATAGAGCGCTCCGAAGACCAACATGTTCATGAGAAAGTCCATGAAGTAGAGCTCGCTGCCCCCGAGCGCTATTGAAAGCCCAGCCATCAGTTTGGCGTCGCCGCCTCCCCACTGACCTGCAACATACATGACTATTGAGAAGCCGAACATAAGCGCGAAGGAAGGTAGCACATAAAGTATTATGTTGATGTCCTGTTCCAGTACAAACCAAATCAGCCTGGTTGTCAGGGCGAGCGCAATGAATGAATATGAAATGTAGTCGTAGACCTCCCTTTTTTGGATGTCCTGGACAGACGCAATCAGCATGAATACCAGCGACTCCCCGAACAAAATATGGAACATAGACCACATTATGACCAGCTGGATTAAATCACTTTCCCAAAGGTTTATCAAACCCCTGCTACAGTCTCAGAATATGCTCTACCTCATAGGTGTGGGATTCAAGCCCGGCGACATAACTGTGGAGGGGCTGGAAATCGCAGGAAGATGCGATGAGGTGTACTTTGAGAGCTATACATCTATCTATGACAAGCCAGCTCTCAGGAAGGTTGTCGGGTTCAAAGAACTGTCACGCGAGCAGGTTGAGGACGGTTCCTTTGTCCAGAGGGCAAAGGACAGAGATGTTGCACTGCTCGTGCCAGGTGACCCTCTGGTTGCAACAACCCACATATCTATTTTTGTCAGCGCAAGGAATGCAGATGTACCAGTAAAGGTGATTCACGCTCCGAGCATCTATTCTGCTGTGGCGGAGACCGGACTCCACATCTACAAATTCGGAAAGACGACAACGATTCCGACACATAAGAAGGATTACAGACCAACTTCCTTCTTAGAAACGATTCGCAACAACCTCGAGATTGGAGCCCACACACTTGTTCTCCTTGACATAGGCATGTCGCTTTCAACAGGGTGCGAGATGCTGGGGGAACTCGGTGAAATCGATGTTGTAGCGCTCCACCTAGGCACTGAGACAAGAATTGCTTATGGGCCGCCGCACAACGTATCCAAACTCAACTTTGAACAGCCGTGCTGCATAGTTGTTCCAGCAGACCTTCACTTCACAGAAGAGGAGTTCCTAAACCTCTACAAAGTATAACATTCCCTAAAAACAGAACAAAGGGGAAAGTTTACGCCTTTAGAGCTCCTATCAGGCTGATTATGCACAGGACCGGCGCAACGAGGCTGATGTAAAACCACGTCTGGGTTATAAAGTACAGCTCGTACAATTTCCAGAGCGCGAACACCATGACTTCGACAAACGATATCAATCCTGTCACAACCAAAAGATACGTCAATGCGTCACTTAGGTTCATAAACCTTGTTTAATGTGCTTCCATTTAAAAATCTATCCCACGTTGAAATCTATACAGACGCGGTGTATACCCGGCGCACGCTCACCGCACACCACCTTGTTTAAGACCTTTGCCTTTGGAAAAACCTTCCTTATTATTTCCACGCCAGCATCAAACAACTCATCGTCTGACAGGAAGCAGTAGAAGTGGACCACGCACCCTCTCTTTGCGATTTTTCCCACCACACCCAGAAACTCACCTGAACCCTCTGGAAGGTTCATTATCACCCTGTCGGCGACTTTGCCAAGCTTCTCGCATACGTCGCTCACATCACCCCAGAGTGCAATGACGTTGTCCACCTTGTTCAGCCTTATGTTGTCTTTGAGGTATGAGACAGCGTCTTCGTTCACATCAACTGCGTACACCTCGCTTTTCGGTCTGCGCTTTGCAATCAGGATTGAGAACGGCCCTACACCAGAGAACATGTCCACAACAGTTTCCCTCTCCCCCACCTGCTCGGCAATCCGTAACCTTTCAGACGAGAGGCGCGGTGTGAAGAATACCCTGTTCAGGTCCAGCTTGAACCTGCACCCGTTCTCTTTGTGGAGTGTCTCCGTCCTTCCCTCGCCAGCAACGACCTTTACGCGCTGGATTCTCTCGACACCCCCTGTCTTTCCAATTTTATTGACAACGACCTTGACCCTTTTGTTCTGTTCCATGACCTTCTGCGCCATAGCTGCCTCCAAATCCGGCTCTACATTGACAACAGCGATGTCACCAACTATGTCGAACGCCCTTGGCAGGTTCATACTGTGAACTCATCGCTTTTCAGATTTAAATAGGCACCCACAAGCCCTGGAAGAACTATTCCGATGAGGGTTGACATTATTGAGAAGGCAAATCCAAGTTCAGGCGCCACGCCATAGAGCGAGAGGAGATAGACAATCGTGGCTTCCCGCGCTCCGAAACCGCCAACAGTTATTGGCAGCAGCCCCACGACTGTGCCTATGTTCGTTGCTGCAAAGAAGTGGACGAAGTTTATGTTCAGCCCGAGCATGAGCGCGAACACCCACCAGCCAGCAACGTTCGTCAACCATATCCCGAATGATATGAAGAAGACGTTCTTCTTCTTGTAACCGGTTTTCAACATCTCTTTCCTGAGATCTTCCTTTGTTAAGTTCAACCTCCCCTTTCCAAGGATTTTCGAGAACATGCCGATGAACGGCGAGATGAATTTGTCCAGATAGACATAACCCAGAACTATCCCTCCAATCATTGCGAGCACCGCAACTATCATCAGACTGTTTCCAAAACCCGCACCAACTATCACAAAGAGCGAGACTGCGGTAAAGACAAAGACGCACAGCAGGTCCAACAGCCTGTCGAACATGACTGAAATTATTCCGCGCGTCATACCCGTTTTATACTTCTTGTTCACATGGAACCCCCGTATGAAGTCGCCCAGTTTTGAAGGTGTAAAGACACCGTACAGCATCGCAACAAAGTAAGACTTGCTCAGGAACCCCAGGTCGCCCTCACCAAGCAGTATCTTCCACTTGTAGCTTTTGATTGCTATGGACAGGAACACCATGGCCACTGCGAAGAGATATGCCAGCGGGTTGCTTGTCCACAAACTCCTCCACACAACAGTTAGGTCCACCATGGTGAAGAGATAGACCAGCGCTACCACTGTCGCCAGTAACTTGACCACGTCTCCTATTTTCATTACCTGAAGGGTAAGCCACAGGGTTTAAAATACTTTGTTTCAAAATATCTGCCTGAGCACAAGCTTGATGTCTTTGATGTCGGCTTCATCCATGAGTCCGAGCAGTATAAGATATGTCCCGGCGCCCAGAAGCACCTTCAAAAGCAGCCCCAAGAGTGAGTCGCCACCCACCACAAGGAAGGTTGTACTGTAGCCAGCAGCACCAGCCACAACAGTCTTCAAAGCCGATGTATAGGCGAATTTGAACCTCTTCATTTTGAGCACAGCTAGGTAGAAGATGAGGCCAGTTATCTGTGATACTATCATACCCACTCCAGCCCCATGCGGGCCAATTGGTATGAGCAGGACGACTGCAACTATGGCCACAACCAGTTGTACGATGCCCGATGCTGCGTTGAACTTCACATTGTTGGTTCCCAAAAACAGGTTGGATATCACGATGTTTAGCCCCATCACCCCGAATGCGAGCATGTAAAGGGCAACGGTCAGTGTCGCACCAGAGTATCTCTCGGTGAAGACAAAGTCGATGAGGAAATCCAGGTTTGGAACCACAACAGTCCACATTAAAACCGTGCTTATCAGGGTCCACCTGCTTGCCAAGCGCAGGAGCTCTGTCCTGCCCTTTGAAAATTCAGGCATGAAGACCGAAGCCACGGAGAGACCGGGCAGGAGGAGAATTGGACCGCCCTGCGCCCCCATGCCGATAAAGGCAACCCATTCTATGTTGAACGTCCCAACGTACAGGCTTGCAAAGTTGATGACGAGGAGGACCGAGAGGTTGGTCACGTAGATGAGGAATGAGTACTTGAGCACGCTCTTCGCCATTCTCGTCCTCTTGAGCTTCACGCCTTGCAACCAGTATAGTAGTATGAACATGGGTAGCACCCAGCCAACGAGCTCGCCGAGGATTGCCGAGAAGTAACCTCCTAATAGCAGCAACAGTGGGACTGTGGTGGATACTCTGCTGAACTTGAGCATAATCGAGCTCCACATCATCTTCTTAAACATGCTCTTGGCGTTGAGGACGTAGTACATTGTTCTGAACATCATGCCGAGGAACACACCGACCGTGACGACGACAAGGGACTCAGCACTCAGACCATAAACCGTTTGTATCATTGGTGAGAGCAGCAGAAATCCCACTGCAAAGGCCATGAAAACAGCAGACTGTACGAATATGACGTCACCAACAATGTTCTTGTTCTTCGGAAGGAAGTAAAGTATGCTCTCGCTCATGCCCAGACCCACCACCACAATCAGGATATAGAGCATGGATATGAGCAGGGAGTAGTATCCGAGCTCGGCTACGGTCAACAGCCTGGCAATTATTACAACTATCAGAAATGCGATGAACGGCTCCAGGAATTTTCCGAACAGGACGTCCCTCACATCACTCATACGGGACATGTAACAGTTAACTCCTGTCCAGCTTTATATAGCTGAACTCACTATCAATCTCAAAATAGATGTTTTAGAATTCTCTTTGCCTCATCGAAGCTTATCTCCCCTTGGATGGCTAGGGAGAGTAGATAGACTCCAGCACCAAAGAATGCTTTGTACAATGCACTCAAAAATGGATTCCAAGAGACCACAAGGAAGGTGACACTGTAACCAGCGGCTCCTGCTAAAAGTGTTTTGGCAGCCGAGATGTAAGGGAAGTTCATCCTCTTCTTTGCAACAACAGCCAAGTAAAAGAGCAGGCCGGCGATCTGGGAGAGCAGAAAACCTATCCCTGCACCATGCGCCCCGACCGACATGAACAGAACAACGGAGATTATAACTACAATTGATTGTATGATTCCTGATAGTGCGTTGAACTTCACATTGTTGGTTCCCAAAAACAGGTTGGATATCACGGTGTTTAGCCCCATCACTCCAAATGCAACTAGGTAAAGAGCAACGGTCAGTGTCCCACCACTATACCTTTCCGTGAAGATAAAATTGACCAGAAATCCGATGTTCGGAAGCACAACAACCGCTATGAACAACGTTGTTATGAGTGTCCATCTAGCTGATAGGTGTAGGAGTTCAATCTTACCCTTTGAGAATTCTGGCATGAAAACTGCGGCTATGGAAACACCAGGAAGCATTAGAAACGGACCGACTCTTGAACTTATACCTATGAACGCTGTCCACTCTATATTGAAGGTGCCAACATAGAGGCTGGCAAAACCGATTACCAAAAAGATCGAGATATTCGCTATATAAATGAAAAAGGAGTATCTGAGCACAGTTCCAACCATTCTGGACCTTTTGAGTTTTGTGCCCCGAAGCCAATAGGCAGTTACCAGTACGGGCAAGCCTATTCCCACAACTTCACCAGCCATAGCGAAGAGGTAACCACCAAACACTAGCACAAGCGGCACAATTAAAAGAAGCTTGACTATTTTCAACAGAATCGAGCTCCACATCATCTTTCTGAACATGCTTTTTGCATTAAGTGTGTAGTAGGTTGTGTTGTACATCAGCCCGAAAAAGATACCGACTGTCACGACAACCAGCGACTCAAATGATACATTGTATGTCTGCTGTATGATTGGTGAGAACAGCAGGAAGAGAAGTGCGAACACAACAAAAACAGCAG
>DAOVEB010000038.1 GCA_030669205.1 Candidatus Parvarchaeota archaeon
ACATGCTCATCAAGATGATAGACATAATGGGTAAGATGCAGGTCATGATAGACACCTTGAGGAACATGGCAACGATACAGGAGAAGTTGATGCAGCCAATGGATTTCACTCCATTGATGACCGAGCTGAGAATAGTGAAACAGGGCGTTTACAGGCTGTCAAAGCAAGTTGAGAGCGTAGAGGAATACAAAAGAAAGGAGTACACAGAGCACCTGATGAGGAAAGTGAAAGAAAAGTTCTAAAGTTTTATTAATCTCTGATACTGTCTCCTTTCCATGGACCTGAAGGCAGAACGGCTCAAGATGCTGAAAAAGGTGAACGACACAGAACCACTCATCTCCATCCACTACAACGGAAAGGAAAAGGTGATGGCCTACAGGAACATACGCTGGAACCCGGAAACCCAGAGCCTCATCTACACCCTCTATGAGCCCCAAATCCTTGAAAACGAGCGCGAACTCCTGAGGCGGGGCCAGCGCACGCTCACAGGGCACGACTACAGGAAAATGGTCAAGCGGTTCAACAGATTTCTGGACAAAAGGGGTTACAGGACAAGGCGGGTGCAGAAAGTCAAGATGCACTACTACATCTACAGGGACGTGATAGGCCTTGGTCCTATCGAGCCTCTAGTGCGCGATAGCGAGATAAAACTCATAGAGTGCGAGGGTCCAGGATCTCCAGTGCTTGTCGGACACAAAGATATTGGCTATGGAACTATGGAAACAAACCTCATGTTCAAGAAAAGGCGCCAGTTCGACTGGTTCCTCAACAAACTGAGGTCATCGGTTGACCCCGCGTTCAGGTTTGAGACGAACGGCGGATTCAAAATAATCAAGTTCACGCGGAAACCAACAACAGCAGCAGACCTCATAGGTGAGGGTGTTGCCAGTCCAGAGATTCTGGCATATATGTGGTACTTGCTTGAAAACGGAAGAAGTGTTGTAGTGGGGGGCTCAAGCTCCTCGGGCAAGACCGAGTTCATCAACGCGATAGCTTCTTTCATAAGACCCGAGGCGAGCGTCATATCCATTGAAGACAGGCCACAGCTGAGGCTACCACATCCAAACTGGAAAACCAGAGTCTCGAACAACAGGTTTGAGGCTGCAACCTCTGCCCTGGAGGAGAGACCAGGATGTCTGGTGTTTGACGATATAAGGGATGATGAGATATATGTAATGCTCCAGGCAGCGAAAGCAGGATATCCTGCACTGGCGAGTCTGCACGCGGACAACATCCCAGACCTGCTCTCCAAATTTGTGAAGATGGGTCACCTCTCAGAAAACCTTGACCTGATAATTTTCATGATTGTGACTAAGAAAGGTGGCGAATACGTGCGCCGGGTCAGTGAGGTTATAGAGGTGGTGGGATACGACAGGAACAAAAAGGAGCTGGTGACAAATACGGTGTTCAGGTGGAATCCCGCTGCTGACGACTTCAACTTACTCAAATCGGTCTTCCTCAGAAAATTTGAGGGCGGAAGTCTCAGCAGTATCAAAAGGGATATGGAGTTCAGGACAAAGTTCATAGCCTCGCTGAAGAAAGGTTCTCCGATTGATATCGCGCTCAAGATAGCCAAGTTCAGGAGAAGGTCAAGGTCTCAACTTCCTGCGGCGTGAGCTCAACTCCTTCAATCTCTCCGCCACCCATCAAAATTGCTCTGAGAACTAAGAAGTAGCGACTGGCAACCTTTTTGGAACAGTGGCAGTGTCCTGCAACCTTTTCTGAGATTGACCTCCTTCTCGCACGAAGCGACTTGGTCTTCCAGAGCTTCAGTATCTTTGATGGGTTCCTGTACTTGAACCAACCTTCGCGCGGCTTTTGTTTTGCAGAGGAAACACCAAGTGAAGAGAGGATGGAGGCATAGTACTTGAACCTCCAGTACTGCCACCTGCGTATCCTGCCAATCATAACGTCTGCGCGCGATAGTTTATCATAGGCGTCTGCAACGTCCCGCATGGACCTATACTCGTAAGGGAGGTTCTCAGCAATCCACAGCATCGCCTCCTCCAGCGGCATTCTGAGCGTTTCAAAAACAGAGGGTCCGGCGGATTTACCCCTAAAGATGGCGGAAAGTGTTTCGTATATGGTGCTTTCCTTCTCTCTGTCGCCAAGAGGTGCTGTGTCTGCCAAGGTGATTTTGCGCCTGTTTGAGGAAAGTGTCTGCAGGTCGTTTATCGCGGCTCGCGCATCCCCTTTGGAAGACTCTGCAATCTGTTTGAGGACCATGAGGTCGTAGCTGATTGACTCTGCATCGCAGATTCTCCTGAGGATGGAGACTATACCATCTGCTCTCAACCTACGCAGCTGGACCATCTTCACGTGCTTGCGCAGCAGTGAGAATTTCTTGCTCCACGGGTCGTTTGCCGTGAGTATCATTGGGAACTGTGACGACCTGATTGTCCTGGTCATCTCTGGCACAGCTCCCCTGTCCTGAACCCCATAGAGGCCGTCGACTTCGTCAACCAGTATAATTTTGCTCTTTTTGAAGAGAGACGCCTGCTTTGATGCGTTGCCCACTATGCTCCTAATCGCGTCTGCGTTGCGCTTGTCGCTCGCGTTTACTTCGATTAGTTCAAGCTCAAGTTCAGACGCCACAGCATAAACAATCGCATTCTTTCCAGAACCAGGCGGGCCGTGGAGCAGAAGTGACTTGTCACCCGGGCAGTAGCTCCTGACAAACGTTTTAACCTCGCTGATTGCGCTCCTCTGGCCGACAATCTCCTCGGTTTTCACAGGCAGATATTTATGTGACCAGTCAACCATGTCATACCACTCAGGGTTTTTTGCCGTCTCCCACCTTGTAGAACTGGGCCAGCATGGCCTCTATCTGCAGATATGGGTCCGAGCCCTCAACAACCCGGAACTCATACTCTGCTATCTTGTCCAGGAGGTATACCTTTGCAGAGTCCGGGATTTTCAGGTCCCAGACAGATTTCTGCACCTGTTTTATGGTGTCGATTGCAGACAATCCATATTCAAGCATGATGTCAACTATTTTGGAGCGCGCTGAGATTATATCACCATTTACCGCGGTCTTCACAATTTCAAGGATTTCACTGGGCCTTGCCATGGAAGCCACCTTGTAGATTGCGTCTGACGTCACCTTTCCAGACGCAGCAGCGCTCTGCAGGAGATTCACTGCCTGCCTGCAGTCGCCCTCGCTGACCGCGTATATCGCCTTCAGCGCGGCTGAATCAAAGTCAATCTTCTCTGACTTCGCTATGCGCCTGAGATACTGGAGCATGTCCTTCTCCTTCAGTGGTTTGAAACGGAAGATGGTTGCTCTGGACTGTATTGGCCCGATTATCTTTGACGAATAGTTACAGTCAAGGATGAACCTACAGGTGTGGGTGTACTTCTCCATAGTCCTCCTCAGCGCCTGCTGCGCCTCCCTTGTCAGGGCGTCTGCCTCGTCCAAAAGTATTATCTTGAACGGAACGTCGCCGATGGACTTTGTCCGTGCAAAGTCCTTGACCTTGGTCCGGACG
Organism: Candidatus Parvarchaeota archaeon; assembly: GCA_030669205.1. Lineage (GTDB taxonomy): Archaea > Nanobdellota > Nanobdellia > JAFCGN01 > DAOVEB01 > DAOVEB01. The sequence goes on from DAOVEB010000038.1 coordinate 3,489, forward strand.
GTGTTTATGCCGCGCTCATCGCTCGCGTTCAGTTCGGTGAAGTTGGTATTCCAATGCTCACCCAGGAGTTCGGCAGCGATGCAGATGGCGCATGTGGTCTTTCCTGTGCCTGCCGGGCCAGCGAACAGCAGGTGCGGCATATTCCTGTTTTTGACGAATGCCTTGAGCCTGCTCACTATCTCATCCTGACCAACAACCTCGCCCAGAACACGCGGCCTGTACTTTTCGGTCCAGATCTCCATAAGGCTCCCTAACTAACTTGTGTTTTTAAAAGTTAGGATGGGCTTATTCACTCATTGGCTCGACTTCGCCAGAAGCTGGTGTCTCCTCTTTTTTGGGTGCCTTTTCCTTCACTGCCTTTTCCTTCACTGCCTTTTTCTTCACTATCTTTTTCTTCACTATCTTTTCCTTCACTATCTTTTTCTTCACTGCCTTTTTCTTCACTGCTTTTTTCTTCACTGCTTTTTTTGGTTTCTCTTCTGCTGGTGCTTCTTCTTCTGCTGGTGCTTCTTCTTCTGCTGGTTTCTCTTCTGCTGGTGCTTCTTCTTCTGCTGGCTTTGCTGCTGCTTCGCGTCCGACGACCTCTCCAAATGCAAACTTTGGCAGTACCTTGCTAATCTTTACCTTTACTTTTTCACCCTCATTGACACCTGGAACAAAGATGACATAGTTGTCAATCTTGGCAACGCCGTCGCCCTGTTTCCCTATGCCGATTATCTCAACTTCTAACTCGTCGCCGGTCTTTACCGGCGGAACTTGGAATCTCATTTTATATTCACCTTAAACTTTGGAAAAGAGGATGATTTGGAGAATTTATAAAGGTTGGTATTCAGAAGATTTCATACTTCCCAACTTCGCCTGCAGGGTTTATAAACTTGCCACAGACATTCACACGCAAGTAATCTGGAGACGATGAATAGTGTAGGGAGGCAAAACGGGCACCATGTTGCTTCAACTCATCGGGCGACAAGTCGATTTCAAAGGGATTTTCTTGTCGGAGTTTGGCTGTCATGGAAAGTGAACCAACGAGGGTGGCAAACGCACCCATCCCTAGAAAATTCACACCCTCTGCTTTGCGGTGTGTGATTCGTCTTGATTCCCAGTCATAATTATCAATTTGGTCAAACAGCTCCCAGTATTTCACAGACTTCAACATCCTGTAAAGATGTTTTGATGATATCTTGTGCTCCAAACTCTCGTCCGAAGTTATTATGTCCAAGTTACTGAAAATCTCGTCGTCGGCTTTTTCACGCCACTCAGTTACAGGTGACAAAGAAGTTGATACTGCCTCTCCAAACAGCTCTTCCCTCAAAAACAGGAGTTCATCAAGGTTCAAGTCGAAAGATTCGCCACGATATGTGCGCCCCTCAAGCAATGGAAGATATCTGACGGAGGAAGTGCTCCCAGAAGGGCTGATAAGAGGTCTCCTGAAATATGTGAAGATATCGTCCCCATAGTCGCCCATCTCGAAGGGTGTATCAGCCATATCAACCGGATTCTGGTCAAGATATCTCTGTCTCACCTTGTCTACTATGTTCAATACATTTCCAAGGGTGAAGTCATTTGCCAGCAGCTCCCTCTCCATATCCACCAAATCTTCCTTTGAAAGGACCTTGAACTCCATGGTCCCAACCAGTCCAGTGGTTCTTTTAAATCTTTTCATATTTTTATTACTATTAAATTGTAAAAAGATGGTTCAGTAATGTTTATAAAATATCTCCTAACTGCATTTTGTACGGCGAAAACCGGTGTTTGCCGAATCTAGATTTCTGATTATTACCAAATCTTTTAAACTCTGCGAAATGATGTGTCTGCAATGAGCTACGACTTCAAAAAGGTTGAGAAAAAGATATTGAGGTTCTGGGAAGAGAGGAAAATTCCCATGAAAGTCAAGGAGAAGAACACTGGTGGGAAGAAGTTTTTCCATCTGGATGGTCCTCCCTACGTGACAGGCTCACCCCATCCAGGAATTGGCATGAACCGCTGCCTTAAGGACATGGTGAGGAGATACAAACGTTTCCAAGGATTTGATGTCTGGGACCAGCCAGGTTTCGACATGCACGGGCTTCCCATAGAAAATGGAGTTGAGAAGCTCCACAAACTGAAGAACAAGGAGGACATAGTCAAGTTCGGCGTCAAGCGCTTCATAGACGAATGCAGGAGGTTCTCCACGCAGTACCTTGACGAGATGGTGGACGTCTTCAAGAGAGTTGGCGAGTGGGCTGACTGGAACAATCCATATATGTCAACAGACCCATCCTTCCTAGATAGTGTATGGTGGGCGGTGAAGGAATCCCACAACAAAGGCGCGCTTTACAGGGGGCACAAGGTTCTCACATGGTGCCCGAGATGTGGTACTGCGCTCGCAGGCAACTACGAGGTCATATACAAAAACATCAAGGACAACTCCATCTTTGTCAAGCTGCCGATTGACAATAAAACCTTCCTGATTGTCTGGACAACAACACCCTGGACCATACCATACAACATGGCTGTGATGGCCAATCCAAAGCTGGACTACGTAAAAGTTGATGTAGGTGGTGAGCGCTGGATTATGGCAAAGGGTCTGGTAGCTGCTGTGATGGCCACCATCGGCAAAGGATACAGAATAGTTGAGGAGTTCAAAGGTAAAAAGCTGCTGGGTGTGAGGTACAAAGCTCCGTTTGCAGACGAGATGGAGTACCCTGAAGGTGAGAAAAACCACACCGTTGTGCTCTCGAGAGATTACGTGGACCTCTCAGCAGGCACAGGTCTTGTGCACTGCGCAACTGGTTGCGGACCAGAGGACTATGAGGTTGGAAAAGAATATGGAATAAAACCTTTCAACGATCTGGACGACAGTGGAGTGTTCACAACTGGGAAGTTGAAGGGGATGGTGGCGAGGAAGGATGACCGCAGATTCGCAGAGATGTTGAAGAAAAAGGGTCTGGTTGTGCACGAGGTGGGAGTAGAACACGAATACCCGCATTGTGAGAGGTGCAAGACTCCTGTTGTGTTCAAACTCACGGAGCAGTGGTTCTTAGAGGTCACCAAGTTCAAGGATAAAATGTTGAAGGCCAACAAGAGCGTCTACTGGGTTCCGGAATGGGCTGGGAAGAACCAGTTCAAACGATGGCTGGAAAATATCAAGGACTGGTGCATATCCCGCCAGAGGTTCTGGGGAATACCCATTCCTGTGTGGGAGTGTGAGAGCTGCGGGAAATATGAGATAATAGGTGGTGTTGCCGAGCTCGCGGAGAGGGCAAAGGTCCCAAAGGACCTGCACAAGCCGGAGATAGACGGGGTAACCTGGAAGTGCAAGTGCGGTGGAACCATGAGAAGGAGTCCGGATGTGCTTGATGTGTGGATAGACTCGGCATGCACACCGTTTGCAAGTCTGGGATATCCTTCAAGTCCAGAACCTTTCAAGACACTTTTCCCAGTTGACTTCATAATAGAGTCAAAGGACCAGATACGCGGCTGGTTCTACGGGCTGATGGGAATGTCCATGATGGTCTTTGATGAATGCCCATACAAGGCTGTGGAGATGCACGGATTCACGTGCGACAGCAAAGGGGAGGGTATGAGCAAGAGGAAGGGTAACTACGTGCCTATGAAGGAAACGCTCGAAAAACACGGTGCGGACGTCTTCCGGCTGTTCGTGACCGCCTCAGCATCACCAGGGGTTGACGTGAGATACGACGAGCGCGGCATGAAGGCGACGTACAGGACTGTCTCCATACTGTGGAACGCTGCGAAGTTCATCGAGAACAATATGGCGCTCGAGAGATACGAGCACAGGGAACTAGGCGAGCTCGGCGTCGAAGACAGGTGGATTCTCTCAAGGGTGAACCGGGTTGTGAAGGAAGTGACCGAATATATGGAGCAGTACAGGATAAACGACGCGGTGAAGGTCATGGAGCCATTCATAGTTGAGGATTTGAGCAGGTGGTACCTGAAACTCAAGAAAGGGCTGTTCTACTCAGACGGAAATAAAGGGGATGTGCTGTCGGTTTTAGACAGTGTGCTCTCAAAGCTACTGCCTATAACATCGGTCTTCATACCATTTGTTTCCGAAGCAATATTCCAGCAGATGAAAAAGTACCTTGGTTCTGAAGAAGAATCCGTGTTCCTGAACAGCTGGCCAGACGCAGACGAAAGGTTCATAGACAGCAAACTGGAAAAGGACATGGACGTGGCCAGGGAGGTCGTCGCCTCAACTCTCAGGGCCAGGGACATGGTTGGGGTTGGTTTGAGGTGGCCTCTCCCGAAGGTTACGGTGGTCTCAAACAAGGAGAGGCTCAAGTCATGCAAACGGATGGAGAAGACAGTTCTCAGCCAGACCAACGTGAAGTCCCTAGAACTCATGGACACCCATCCAAAGGAGGCCAAAATGGAGATGCGAGCAAGGTTTGGTTCGCTGAAGGAGAGGGTTGGGAGTGACGCTCCTGCAATTGTTGCAATGCTTGTTGAACTCGGCTCGCGCTCTGTGAAGAACAAATTGGACAAGGATGGCGCGGTTGGCGTGCAGGTCCATGGAAAAACAGTGACGATAACTGCCAACGACGTGGAGTTCAAGATAAAGGCTCCAAAAGGTGTGGTTGTTTCAGAGATGACGGGCGGCACCGTCTACCTCTGCTCTGAACTTGACGCGGCCTTGGTTGACGAAGGCACAGCGCGTGAACTAATGCGAAGAATCCAAGAGATGAGGAAGGAGATGGGACTCACGCGGCACCATAAGGTGAAGTGTGTTGTTGAGACATCAAAGGAAAAGAAGCTCAGCAGTTTCAGAGATGAGATAGAGGAGAGGTGTGGCTGCAGACTCTCGTTCGGAAAGGCTTCAGGTGACTTGGTGAGAGCCTTCAAAGTCAGGAAAACTGATTTCAAGGTAGGACTCAAACGGATGTAAAAAGTATGTGCTTAGAACCGTCTGAGAGCCAATAAAACAATTTTTTATTTTTAAACTATGACTTACATTTTTGCAATATCAAGCGGTTGTTCACAAATACTTTTATAAAGGAACTTACAGTCTATTAAAGTTGACATGGCGTTCAAGAAGGATTACAAGGTTGAGAATGTCGTGGCTTCCGTGGTTCTTCATGCTGATATACCACTTGAAAAAGT
>DAOVEB010000006.1 GCA_030669205.1 Candidatus Parvarchaeota archaeon
AATCGGCGGAGAGATAGGCAACAGTGGATGGGTTCTCAAGTCAGGTGGCGGCGAGTCGCCGGTTTGGACCTTTGCAGGCCCAACAGACCAGGGAATCGCAAAGCTCGACACAGAGTACACAAACAACGCACCAGTTATCCTCGTTGGCGGACCAGGGGCAAACATACTTGTTCAGGGTTTGCAGACCGATGGTAAGGCGCTTGTTGATGAGAACAGCACAGCACTGATACCAGCTGCCAACCACGCCTACATAGAGTTGGTGGAGGACGCGTTTGGAACCTACGACGCACTTATCGTGGCAGGTTACGGCGCAGAGGACACCAGAATGGCGTGCAAGGTCGTTGCTTCGCAGCTTCTGCACAGCACACCTCTGGGCACTTCGTTTGCAGGTACAAGAGTGTACTTGACGACAAGTGGTACAGGCGTGTCGACCATTGGCGACGTGACAGTAGAGACTGCTTAAACCAGCATGCGAAAAGGATAAAACCTTATCCTTCTTTTCTTTTATTTTATGAACAAATTAACCTTGGGTGTATTGACAACTTTCATCGTTGTTTTTGGCGGAAGCTACATCGCAATCCAGATGTACCGTGACTACATATCTGCTGAGAACGTACAGGAGTACAACCAGACATGCTTCAACTACGGCTTGAATCTGACTGAGATGATGCAGGGGAATTTGACGAGCAACGTTTCTGGCTGCACCTGCAGATTCGGCTCCCATATTGAGCGGTTTACCTGTTTGTGTGATTGCGAACTCAAGGACTTCCCTGTACAGTCGTGTTACATGCTTGATGGCTGTTATGTTTCAGAGGGCAGGTGCTACTGCACTTACTCCGTCTCCTTTGAGTAGAGGGTCCATCTCTTGTTTCTGAGCTGCACTTTGCTGGCCGGCTTGAAACCCATTTTGACGCTCCATTTTTTGGACGCGGCATTTTCCTCATCTATGAGCAGCGTCACCTTTCCGGAGAACGCGTTAATGGCGAGATTCCACATCTCGACTGAAAGTCCCTCTCCCCTGTGCTCCGGCTCAACATAGACAAATATGCCATGGTGGCTGTTGTCTATGAGTTTTGTGAATTTGCGCGACCTTTTGAAGTTCTGGACTAACCGCAGTTGTGAGCCGTAGAAGCCTAGGACAGCCTTCAAAACCTCACTTGGACCGACAAAACTTCTGATTGCGTCGCTGTGTGCTACCACCATTCCACCAACAATTCCTCCATCCTCTGCAACCACCATAACAGCCCCTGCTTCATGCAGGTGTTCCAGCACATCATTGAGAAAACGCATGTTCCCATAGATGGAGGTGTTTGGAAGTTTTGACCACAGCGCTGCAAGAGCCTCTAAATCTTTCTTCTCAGCAAACCTTACCTTCAACTGCCACACCCCGCAACCGAGGCCATTGTTTCAAAGTTGGTGTCCATTCTTTTCAGATTCCTGATAATTGACCTCAGACGGTCTACAAAAGGTTGACCTGAGTTTATGGAGAACCACCAAGGAGTTCCTTTTACATGGGGCGCACCGACAAATTCAAATGGGTGCACATTCACGACAAAGACCTCTTTTCTGTAGAATTTTAGAAGGGAGGATATCAGGCCACCGTACAGCCTGATGGTCGTTCCTGTTATTGGCAACCCGATGTAGGATGGAAAGACTGTCAGAGGTATCTCCAGGAGTCCATCTATCTTGTATGGGGCTCCTATCCTTTCAGAGCCTATCCTCAGTTTTTTCTCAACATTTCTTATTGATGGGTGTGGGTAGAAGATGCTTGGGAACACAGAAGAGTCATAAACGAAATTCTCATCTTTTAGAATCTTTGCTATACCTTTGTGCATTGAATACATAGGAGCCCTGAAGCCCTTCACCTTTCCAAGCACCTTCTTGGACATGCGGACACCCTTCCTGACCTCGTCATCGCCGAGCAGATAAAGATTCTGGTGTGACTGGAAGTGGGAACCAACCTCATATCCGCGGTCCCGTATCGACTTTACAATGTCTGGGTATTTCTCAGCAAAGGTACCAAGGACAAAGAAGGTTGCGGGAATGTCAAACCCCTCAAGGAACTTCTTGATTTTTTTCCATGCCTCGACAATATCTATTTTCTTCTCCACATCTTTCCAGATGACACTGTCGTTGAACTCTTCCATGTCTATGGTCAAGCATACCTTCATACTAAAAGAAAAGTTTATCAGAGTAGAAAAAGTTTATGCTCCCCATGGAGTTTATGCTTGGTAATGAAGCAGCGGCTGCGGCAGCACATGCAGCCGGCATCAGGGTCGCAACTTCATATCCTGGGACACCGTCAACTGAGATACTCTCAACCATGATGCGCTATGACACGCTGCACTGCGAGTGGAGTGTGAACGAGAAGGTGGCTCTGGAAGTTGCAGCTGCCTATGCCATCTCAGGTGTGCCAAGCATGTGTTCAATGAAGAATGTGGGCCTGAATGTGGCGTCAGACGCGCTCATGACACTGGCTTACACCGGCGTCAATGCGCCACTCCTCATATTTGTCGTCGATACCCCAAACTGCTTCTCCTCGCAGAATGAACAGGACACTCGGTGGTATGGCCTGGCGGCAAAAGTCCCTGTGTTTGAACCAAACTCGGTCGAGGACACGGTCCAATGCACCTACAGAGCATTCAATGCGTCTGAAAAGCTTCAGCTACCCGTCCTAATACGACTCACAACCAGGATAGCCCATGGTGGTGGCGGGGTTGACATAAAAGCAAAAAAGACAGGAATACCAAAACAGGTTTTTGTCAGGGATGGTTCACGCTATGTTATGGTCCCCAAGAATGCTTTGGTGAGGCACAAGGTCCTATGTGAAAGATACGACGAGTCCCGCAACCATATAGACATCATTGTTGAGGGAACCGGGGAGAATGTGGCAGTTGCAACCGGCATATGTGCTTCAGCTGTCCGAGACACGGGCTGGGCCAAATTGGTTGAGGTGAAGGGGGTTCCATTTGACGAATCGAAGCTGTCTAGGGCGCTTCGGGGCGCTGGGAAGGTCTTTGTCTTTGAACAGGGCTCCCCTATAATTGAGGACACCGTCCTGCGTCTGACAGACGCGGATGTCATTGGCAGGCGCTCCGGTCATGTCAGGTGCTACGGCGAGCTGGGGTTGTCCCATATAAGGAGGATTCTCGCTGGAAAACCCATCAGGGACGAAAAGAGAATCAAGCAGAGGCCGCCATTGATGTGTGCTGGATGCCCCCACCTCGCAACGTTCTTCTGGCTCAAAGATGTTGACAAGGTGTTTGCGGGTGACATAGGCTGCTATGGTCTTGGATACAACTACGGCTGCATCGACACCTGCGTCTGCATGGGTTCGAGCATTGGCCTTGGCCAGGCACTTGAGAACTCTGTTGTGATAATCGGCGACTCGACATTCTTCCATTCAGGTATACCCGGGCTGATAAATGCGGTGAACCAGGGCCGCGACCTGTGCGTTGTCATAATGGACAACTCAACAACAGCCATGACAGGCAACCAGCCAGTTCCGAAGGTTTCTATAGAGGCGATTGCAGAGGCCTGCGGCGCCAAGGCATGCACAATCAACCCCTACTCAAAGAGGTCAAAGGCTGTTCTGGACAGGGCGCTCAGTTCCAGCGGCGTGAACGTTGTGGTCTCAAAAGCTCCATGCAGAAGGGACGTGAAAGCCGGTAGAAAATATAAAATAACAGATTCCTGTACTGACTGTGGTCTCTGCATGGAAATCCATTGCCCTGCCATAGAGAAAGGCAGGATAAACGATATGTGCGTGGGCTGCGGTTTCTGCGCGCATATATGCCCAGCAGGTGCAATAAAATGAGAATTCTGATATGTGGTGTTGGCGGCCAGGGTGTTGTCCTGCTCACACGCATGCTCTGTGAGACAGCTATCCGCTCCGGCAAGCGCTGTCTCTCGTCCGAGACGCATAGGATGTCGCGTATGCTCGGCTCAGTTAACACAACTGTGAAGATAGGGGACTACCATTCGCCTGAGGTGGACGATGTCGACTTGCTTGTTGGCCTTGACCCAGGTGAGACGCGCAACTACCTCCATCTCGCAAAGGGTGAAATTTTGACCTTCGGCAGGGTTCCTGGAGCCAAAACACTCAGATGTGACCTATTATCACCAAACATCTTCGTGCTCGGCGTCCTTTGCAGGACACTATTCCTTCCCCCTGAAACTGCAAGGCAGACCATAAGGGAGTTTGGCAGAAGGGTCGATGATAACATCAAGTCATTTGACGCGGGTTATGTCTATGAACCGTGAACATCTATTGTTCCTCTTCGTATTCATGTCTTTTCTACTCCCACAAGTCTTGAGAGTCGGCTTAGGGAACCAAAACATAATAGGTTATCCGACGTACAGACTTGCCAGGGTCTCCGACCTCTTCGTTCACGGCTCCTTTTATGATCCCCTTTCATACCAGGGTTCCTTCCCCATATACCCCCCTGGCTATTTCTTTGTGCTTGGAACAATGTCCGTGGCGTTGCAGACCAGCGTCTACCTTGCAGCAGCACTCCTTGGTCCGCTCATGGGCGCGCTTTCCTCTGTTTTCATCAGCAAACTCTTCAACAGGAGGGCGACCCTCCTCTTTGTTCTCACACCAATTACAATGTATCTGTTCTCGCATGCCGGAAGCAGAACAATACCCTTCCTCTTCGGGCTGATTGCACTGTACTTCCACAGGAGGTCCAGAACAAAACTTTCGTTGTTTTTCATATTTCTCTCTTCCTTGTCCCATCCAGAGGTTGCAGCTGTCTTTCTTCTGTTGCTAGCTTTTGAGGGGCTGGGAAACCTGAAGCGCTCGCTTGCTTTTGCAGCAGCTGTATCGTTGCCTTACATGACCATTGTTCTGCTCTTCGGCCTCCCAGCGCAAAACTCGCTCCATGTCGACTATTCACTTCCAGGGAGGGCATCCCTGCACCCCTCAACACTGGATGAACTCGTGTCATTTTTCAACAATCCATATGCAGCGATTTCCCTACCCTTGCTCCTGCTCGCACTCTATTCGTTCAGGGACTTTGACAAGAAATATCTGCTTTTCCTGCTCACAGTTCTCGGCATGTCGCTCATCTTCCAGAGATTCCGCATATACCTCGGTCTGGCCGTCGCGCTCTTCGCAGCAACCACATCTGCGAAACTCGGGGCACGGACCTTTCTCATTGCCCTTCTCTTTATGGTGCCTTACATGGTGGAGGAGATGTTATGGATGTCATCCATAGGTCCAAGCCAGTGCTTTGTCTCGCTTATGCCAGACTCTGGAACTTGGGAAGAGACAGTAATATCTAACTGGGCCTTCGGCCACTGGATAGAGAGCCTTGCAGACAAGAAGACCTTTATGGACGGTTCTGCAGAGTATGTTCCGGACGCAAACAGGCGGTTTGCAGAGTTTATGGCAATCTACACCTATGGAAACGCGACATCACTCAGACTGCTCGAGTCCAACTCAATAGATTATCTGCTCCTCCTGCAATCGGACTATGGTTATTTCGCCGCCAAGGGACTCTCAGTTGCAGTTGAAAACCTCGGTCTGGAAGTGCTCAAAAACAAGACCTGTGGCGTGCTCTATAGCACAGATTAGCAGATGTCTAGGTTGTTCTCGTACTTCTCGCAGAGGAGTTGTGTGAGCGTCTCCCTGTTCTGCAAACCCTCAAACATAGTTGAACCGTCAATTACTATGCTTGGTGTTGTGTCTATATCAAAGATGTTTCTGATGGTAGACATTATCGTCAGGTTCTCAAAGGCGTCAACAGGAAATATGTAAAGTTCGTCTACTTTGGATTGGAGGTAGTCTAGCACGGTTCCCTGGTCACCACACTCATCACAGTCTCTAATCGAGTAAAAGTAAAGTACAGTTGTCAGGTTCGAATTACAATTTTTTTTGAATCTCTCTGTTAAAATCCAGTACTTCAGCCTTATCAACATGAAGTCTTTCTTCATTGATATGTATGCTGAGTTGTCCATCTGCTCGTTTTTCTCAAGTGAAACTATTCTTCCACCCACCTCGTCTGCAAGTTCACTTATCGAATCAAGCTGGTTCTGTAGATATGGACATGAGCTGTTTTCAAGCGTAAACGTGAGCAGGAAACCAAGTTCAACTGCTTCTATGTTCTCCTTAAGTGAGGATATATCCCCGTCCAGGTACTCCACCCTGATACGCGTCATACTCATCCCAATTATAATGCCTATGCAGAACAGCGTGGTTGTCAGCAGGAACGTCGTCACGTGAGTGTTTTTTATATCCTTTTCTCCCATTTTCTCCCCCCACCTTTCACCAGCCAGACACCTATTGCAGCCACCCAGAACAGTGACATCATGGCTGTGTAAAACATAGCGTAAGGTATAGTATAAAATACAGCCTTTTTATTTTCTTCGCTTGATAGTGACATCGAGTGCAGGGTGACCACTACTGTCACTATGAAAAGCGCGGCAAACATCCATGTAAAGAGCGTCACTATTGATGTTGAGAAGAGAATGTCGAATTCTAATATATCCTTCAAGAGGTATGACCAGTCAAAGTTCACCAGCAAGGTATTCCTTACAAATCTCACAAAGCTGTTCACTGTGTCGCTGTACATCATATATGTCAGGAAAAGGAGCAACGGCACCCATATGACGCTCAGAGGAAGAACAAACATACCGAGGTTCCCAAGCTTCTTGTTGAAGAACATATGCTTGAACTTTTTTACGTTGTGCAACAGGCCCACGTTCCATCTCAACCTCTGGTGGAACAGTTCCTTGAACTTATTTGCTGGACGAGTATATGTTACAGCGTTTATGGAAGCTGCAATACTATAGCCAGCGTCTACGATTTTGAGCGATATTTCAAGGTCCTCTGTGAGGTTTTTTTCGTCAAATTCACCGACTTCTTCGAGCAGGGATTTGCGGAAAAGTGTCCCAACCCCATGCGTCAGGTACAGGCTGTCAATCTCACTCATAACCTTTCTCATGAACATTGAGAGTATGTACTCTATCCACTGTATCTTTTCAATGATGTTCTTTGAACTTGATACGCGGGCAATGGGCATGACAGCTCCAACCTTTGGGTCATCAAAGTATCCAACCATGTTCCTGAACGCGTCCTTTGTGAAGTAGGAATCAGCGTCAAGTACAGAGATGATTTCTCCAGTTGCTCTTTTCAAACCTACATTGAGGGAGTTCGCCTTGCCGGTGTGGGATTTGTCAATCAGCTTCACACCCTCAATTTTTTTGCAGACAGACATTGTATCATCAGTGCTGCCGTCGTTTATCACCACTATCTCAACCTTTGGGTAATCGAGTTCTTTGCAGGAGGAGATGGCCTTCTCTACATTATTGCAGTCGTTGTATACAGGTATGAGAACAGAGATTTTTGGGAATCTGGTAGGCTTGGGGTCCTTTTTTATCCGCTCCCTGTTCTTTAAGAATGCCACGAGCCAGTACAGTGTTACATATAGGATTGCAAAGTAGAGTCCAAGGAAGAGTCCTAGTGTGAGGTTCATCTATAATGATACTTTTCAAGCCATTTATAAATATGGATATTTTGAGAGACGGCATGGGTAAGTTGTCCGTAGTGCTTCTTTTTGTTCTCTGCTCCACTTTCATGCTCTACCAGCACTCTACCGGCCTGTCTTGGGACTTTTCGGTGTATGTTTCCGGTGCACGGTGGTTTGCCGGCGAGCAGACTTACTTGGAAATCGCGAGACCGCCAATGTCATCCATCATCATGGCTTCCCTGAGCCCGTTCGGTTGGCTTCCGGCAGAGTACTTATATGTGCTTGTCTCTGCCATCATGTCGGTTGGCGGCGCTTATCTCCTCTACAGGAAACATGGTCTTCCATTTGCCTTTGTCCCGCTCTTGATTTTGAACCCATTTTTTCTCAACACAGGAACGTCAGTTGGAACAGAAGCAATTGCAATGGCAACCCTCCTCTTTTCGCTATATTTGTTCCCAAGTCCGATTTCGGGCGTTTTCTTTGGCATTTCATTCCTTTCCAGATACCCAATGTTCATCTTCGCAGCCGTTTTCCTGGTTCTGGCAGATTTCAGAGCTCCAAAAAAATGGTTTTCTCAACTTGCGAAGTTCGCAGCAGTAGCGCTCATCACCATCTCGCCATGGCTTTTTTGGAATTTCATCCAGACTGGCGACCCAGTCTTTTCAATGGTCGATAGCTACACCCATAACGTAAAAGCTCGCGGTTATTTTGAGTTCAACCCATCACTTGAGCACTTTCTGCCGGTGTCCAACATACTCACCCCCTTTGTCATTTTTGGCGTATTTCTTGCTCTGAGGAAACCTGGGAAGACAGAGTTGCTCTTTTTTCTCCTGTTCATTTTGAACACATTTTCTTACCTCACTACCCCTCACAAGGAATCCAGATATCTATTCCTAATCATCCCGTCTGTCGCGTACTTCTCTGCCGTTGTTCTGAAGACAGTTGGGACAGGGGTGACATCCGTTGTAGCTTTGCTCTGCGCATTTGCTTCGATTTCGTTTTTCCAGCCGTTGATGTCTCCCGACGCGTTTTCAGGAGTTCGTGGCTTTCTCGATGCAAAGGACTGCGCTACCATCTCCAACGTCTGGGTCTTCTTCGATTACTATGGAATGGTTTCCAAACCAGTCCCACCACAGTGGATGGTGGAGGAGCAGCTGGAAGAAGGTGTCCTGCTGCTGGTCTATAAGCATACGGCAGAGCCCGATTTCATCCTGCAGCAGGAGTTCATCACCAGCCATCCGGTCCTGTACAACGACAGTTACTTCTATGTCTTTGGGAAAGAGCCATGCCAGCCAGCACCTGAAGATTACATGATTTCCTATAGATGGATGCTTGCTAGTTATGGGATAGAGTGCTGTTGAGCTCCCTTAAAAGTACAGTGGCGTAACTCCCTTTGGGAAGGGTGAATCTTATCCTGCACAGACCTTCCTCAACTTCCAGAACCTCAAACCCCTCTGGAACAAAGAAGCTTTTCCTAACAGTTCCACGGAACCCAAAATACTCAGGCCTGATTCCATCTTGCTCCAATATCTTACCTACGACCCCTTTGACTTCTGTATCGTTTCCAACAAGCGGGAGCTCATCAGGAATCTGATCCATCTCTTTCAACATCTCGTTGAATACACGTGACTGGTAGGAGTGTACCATCAGTTTGCTCAGCGGCATACGTTTCATCACACTCCTGTACGACCTGCCATTTTGCAACCCCTGTAGAACACCCCTCTCAAGCCTGAACATCTTTGGGAACCTGCGCAAACCCTCATGCCAACTACCCCATCTCTCTGCTAAATATCTCCTCCAGTCTCCCTTTCCCAGAGGGTTTCCAGTCAAGAACTCTTTCACAGCATCCTCAAATTTCTCTTTTAGGATGTAGTTCCCCACTATATGGTTGTTGCGGCGAGAGCCGAATCTCTGCTCTCCAAAGTAGTTCCTCACCCCAAGTTTCACCCGCTCTCCAAAACGCTCCACAAGCCATTTTATCTCCTCCTTTGGTTTTGCTATCCCCCTTATTGTCACCGTAAACCTGTTGCCAATCAGGTTGCCTGGATATATCCTCCCATCCATGTAACTGAAACCCTTCACAACAATACCCCCCAGGTCTAATTTCCTCAGTTCTCTTACTCCACAGTCTTTTATTGAAATCCGCTGACCAGTAACAGCAACCCTGTCCTTCATACCAGCGTATGAGAGCCTGTGCTTCGAGATGCGAAGCGCCTTTGCGAGAACTCCGACTGCGCGTTGCGTTGTCAGATTTCTCTTCACGAGCGTGAAGTGGAGATAGTTCCTCTTCCTCTTTGGGACCCAGTCCGCAAATCGCTGCAACAGTGTATAATTGACTGTGCAGATTCTGTTCTCATGGACCTCTTCAACTATGAAATCCTCCGGAAGCGATTTGATTTGCCCGCCCAAACCCATACCTATGTGGACCTTCACATCAAGAACAAAACAGACACGATTAAAAAAGGTTGATGAATGGTTTGTTTTATGCTGGCTGTGCTGAGGCTTGGTCACCGCGTTTCGAGAGACAAGCGTATAACGACCCACGTCTTTTTGACAGCACGGGCCTTTGGCGCGGACAAAGGATACCTCTCCGGCGAGAAGGATGATTCCGCAATCTCCAACATCCAGGACATCTCTAAGAGATGGGGTGGCGAATTCGAAGTCGAATACATTGACGACTGGAAGAACTTCCTGACCAGGTTGGGCAGCACAGTAGTCCACCTTACCATGTATGGAATCCCTGTGGGTGATAAAATATCTGAGATAAGGAAACACAAAGATATTCTGGTCGTTGTCGGTGGCGAGAAGGTCCCAACAGAAGTCTACCAGCTTGCAGACTTCAACGTCTCCGTAACCAACCAGCCACACTCAGAGGTGGCTGCGCTCGCAATCTTTCTCGACCGATACTTTGAGGGTAAAGAGCTGGATAGGAACTTCCCAGACGCGAAGCAGAGAATCATCCCGAGCGATAAGGGGAAAAGGTTTGGTTAACTTGCGAGCTTGTACTTGGTCTTCATGTCCTCACTTCTTCGACCTTTGAGACTCCCCTCACCTTCTCAACGTTGAAGAGGTAATCTGCCGCCTCTTTCAACTCCTCTGCGTGCGTGACTATCACAATCTGTGGTATGGTCTTTATGTTTTTCAGGGCTTCTGGCAGCGCCCGTATGTCGTCAGAGTCAAAGCCGGTTGTTGGCTCATCGAGCATCAGGACCTCGCTCTCGGAAACCCCACCAATCTGCGCAGCTATGTCTGCGAGCGCGAGCCTGTAAGCGAGCGCGACAGATGTCTTCTCGCCCCCTGAAAGTGTTGTCACAGGAACCTCCTCCCCTTGGGAGTAGGCTATGGACTCGTAATCACTTTTGACGTCAACAGAGTAATCATCTTCAAACTGGCGTATCTCCTCAAACTTCGCTTGGAACTCGACCTTGAACTCGGATAAAAATCGGGTGCGTACCTTTTCCCTTATCTCCCTTATGTCCTCGCGCAACTTTGAGAGAACCTTCACCAATGAACCGATCTTTCCCAAGTCCTTCCTGAGCGCTGCGAACTTCTCCAGTTCCTTCTCCAGCCCCCGGACATCTGAGAGGTTCCTCCTTTTCTCCTCCTCATGGGCCTTGAGCCCGCTCTTCAGACCAGCAACCTCTGCTGAGAGCACATTGTACCTGTCTCTGATACTTCCAATCTTCTCACTGTCATATCCCTTGACTTCACCCTCCACAAGCACAAATTTCTTGCGAAGCCCTGTTAGTTCCTGCTCCAACCTTTTCATCTCACGTTCTTTCTCCTCCAGCAGTCTTCTGTCTGATTCAAGAATATTCGTAATGCCATCCCTCCTCTTTGCCCGTTCAACCTCCTTAATAACTTCTGCGAGTTCTTCTGACAGTTTTGAGACATTTTTCCGCAACCCGTCCATCTTTGACCTGTATTCACCCCCAATCTTCTTCCTATGTTCAGGCGTTATCTCCGAACCGCAGAGTGGGCATCTGTTACCAAGCGAGTCCAGTTTCCTCATCTTTTCAGGCAGCTCCTTCAACTCTTCGTTTGAGAACGATATTGCAGAGCGGATTTCAGCCATCCTTGCCACCATCTTTTCAGTTTCGCCGGCTTTTGGAACTTCGGTCATATCAATCTTGTTTTTCAGGGCTTCTACCTTTGCCTTTGAGGACAAGAGTTCTGAGTTGAGCGAAGCAATCCTCGCATCCAGCGCATCGTACTCAGACATGAGCACCTTGAACTTTCCCTCTTCCTTTTCCACCATCTCCAACTCGGACTTTGTCACTTCGAGATCCTTGCTCTTGCGGGCCAACCCATCTCCAACCCCCTTGATTTTGGCATCGAGCTCCGCAATCCTATTTCCGAACTCCTTGGTCTGTTTGGTCACCCTTTCCTCACCCTTCAGTCTCTCCTCCATCCGGTCTTTCTCTCTGATGAAGTGACCCAAGACATCCTTCATTCCTTCCCAGGTATTTTGGTACCTCTGTATCTGCAGAAGTTTGTCTATGTACTTCTGCCTCTCCGCAGGCCTCATCTCAATCAACTTTCTCATTTCATCCTGCTTGGAGTACGTGGTGACCTCAAAGAGTTTTACTGGGTCTATTCCTTTGGGATAGCCCAATACTTCCACTATCTTCTCGTTCAGGTCGCTTGCCCGTCCAAGCAATGGCAACCTCTCACCATCCACATCTATTGAGAGATTCGACGTGTCGACCATCACATTCCCCCCATGTTCCTTCAGACCACGTCTCACCAGATATACACTGCCCCTGTGCTCAAACTCAAGCTCAACATGCCCACTTTTTGAACCCCTTCTCAAAAGTTCAGAGTTCGGGATTCTAGCTTCTGAGCCGAACAGCGCGTAACTCACACCCATCATAATCGAAGACTTCCCAGAGCCAGTTCGGCCGGTGAAAACAATGATACCCTTGCCAAAGTCCACCTCAGTATCGCGGTGCGAGCGTATCTTTCTCAGCTTCAGCGACTTCAGCTTCATAGGGCATCCCCCACCAGCTTTCTGGCCTCCATGACAGCCCCCTCTCTTTCAGACGGGGTCATCTCACCGCCAAGGACATTTATCAGGTTGAGTGCGAGCTCCACCATCTTACCATCATAACCCGATGATTCTAGGAAGTCGCGTTCTATCTCTTTCAACGACCTTTTTTTTGTCTCCACGTATACTTTACTTTCCGGATTTGCGAGTTGGGAGATGTACACCTTTGCTGTGAGAAATCCACGTTCCCTTGCCACGGCGTCGATCATCTGCCTGTCTATCGACGCCTTGGTACCTTTGGTCAACCTACCTTTCAACCTGATTATGACCATCTCACCGTCCCCCTCCTCTGGCAATGACTCTATGCACAGTCTGTTCACCTCCTCTGCACTACACTCCACTTTCAACTCCTTGACAGTTGCGTTCCTTGAATTTGACTTCACCCACTTCTTCTCACCCTCGTCAACGATGTAGAATCCCCGTTCTTCTCCCATCTCATCAGCTGTGTTGAACTCTGTTGACCCTGGATAGACAACAATCCCTTTCCCATAGCTGAACTCACATCTTTTGTGCCAGTGGCCGCCTGCGTAGTAGTCGAACCCTGGCGGGAGCAGTGACATTGGTATGTCTGCTGTTATGTTGTCCGCCTCACTTATGGTATGGTGGAAAACAAAGATGTTGTACTTACCACCGGGCTTCACTTCAAATCCCTCGTACATACCGCGAGCATTCACCCTCCTGCCCGGCATACCACAGATGAAACAGCCATTGATTATCTCACCAGTCAGCAGAATTTTATCCCCATCCTTGTGATACCTACTGTCTGCCAGGTTTACCGCCAAGTCCAGCTCGTCCAGCAACTGGACCGGGGACTCGGTGAGTGAGACGTCGTGGGAGCCCCAGACCACGAAAAACGGAATCCCGTGCTTTTTCAGCCTTTTCAGCTGTTTTATACACTTTATCATTGTTGTTATCGATGGCTTACCAACGTCGAACAGATCGCCGGAGTGGACAACAAAGTCAACCTCTTGCTTGATTGCAGTATCAACCACCTTTTCAAAGGCCTTGAAGAAGTCTTGCTTTCGCTCTTCCAGCCGGAAGTTGCTCCTTCCCAAATGAGTATCACCGCAGTGTATGAAGCGCATGTCAAAGGGAATACACAATTGTTTTAAAGCGTTTTTGATGGTCTTTCCACATGTTCTGGGGTGTGAAGTCACACTGGACAGATTTCCGATGGTCCGGAGACATAGCCTATGGTCTTGAACTGCATGAGAACGAGGAGGACATGTACTCTTTACTGAGTGAGCAGAAGGCAGAGGTCTTGTCTCTTGGGAGGCCGACTGCTGTACACGTGCCGATACGGACGAACGGAAAGTTGTTCGGCCTCTCTGATGAGAGAGAGTTAGGACTTGCTGTGAAGTGTGCTAAAATCGGCGGACTTGTGGTTGTCCATGGCGACTTCAGAGTGAGCGGGTTCCCGGACAGGCTCAGAACCCTGCTAGAGTCAACCGACTCAGTCATCTGTCTTGAGAACAGACCCGGAATCTTCCACAAACGGCACAAACTCAGCTACCCGGAGGACTTCAAAAAAGTCTTCGACAAGGTTGACCACAAAAGGCTTGGGATAACACTAGATATTGCCCACCTCTGGATGGGCCGAGACCCTAAGACAACATTCGATAGGTTCATCGATGATTTTTCCAACAAGATACGGCACATCCACATGGTTGATTCAGACGGGAAAGAGGAGAGGCAGATAGGCTACGGCATGGTTGATTTTGACCACGTTTTTGAGAGGCTCTCCGAGTTGAAGAGGGATGTGATGGTCATACCAGAAGTTCCTGGTGGTCAGATTGCATGTGGTGCTGGTTTCAGATACGCCATAAACAAACTCCGTAGCTATCCTATAAGCCAACGACCGGCCTCTCCTTCTTCATGGCCTTGAGCAGGTCGTCGAACAGAAATACCTTCACAGGCATTGGAAACTCTAGAAACGGACTGGTTACAATGGCCTCGCCTGCGTCGAGCATCTGTATCTCAGTTGACTCGTCAGCTATGTTCTGCGCGGACGAGTTCACAACAGCGTCCCTGTCCATTGGCGCAGGAAGCCCGAGAATCACCTTGGTATTCATCTGCGACAGTATCTCGCGCGGCAGCAGACTTGGCATCTGGGTTATAGCGCACAGCCCGACCTTGAACTTCCTGCCTTCACGTGCGACACGCGCGAAGATATTGTTACCACCTTGCAGCACGTTCACACCGAGGACACGCGGTGCCTCTTCAAAGATTATCAGA
This sequence comes from Candidatus Parvarchaeota archaeon, assembly GCA_030669205.1. Taxonomy (GTDB): domain Archaea; phylum Nanobdellota; class Nanobdellia; order JAFCGN01; family DAOVEB01; genus DAOVEB01. The sequence goes on from DAOVEB010000006.1 coordinate 14,755, forward strand.
AGCTCAGGAAGTTTTGCGAACCGCTCAGGATTGACCTGTTTTGTCTTCCTGTAGAGGGCAAACACTCTGGAGAGTATTGAAGAGGATATCAACTTCTCTGATTCGTCCCCCACAAGCGAGGTGTCAAGTATGACTGTCTTTCCTTCAAGCACAGCTTTGTTTATCTTCTCGTGTACAGACGGGACCTTGCGCCTCTCAAGTGTGAAGACCAGACCACTTCTCCCGTCCAACTCCATCATATAGTTCATCTTCCTGCGAAGAGCATAGAGAGTTGAGCGGTGTATCTTGCCACCCGTGTTTTCAACAAGCTCATTTATCTGTTTGTCAGCAACAAGGCTCGCGAGCCAGTCTTCATTGTAAACCCTGTACAGTGTGTCCAGTGCCTCCTGCTGCGCCTCACTCAGACCGACTATGCCTATGAAGTCCCCTGGCTCCAAGTCCTCGGCGTAGAGTATCAGCGGTTCGCTCCCTGGCTTTTCCTCGAACCTGGGTGTGAATAGCACAATTCTCTCGCGGAGCGCATGGCTGTTCAAACCCTTGATTCCCTTGGTACCATAGTATTCATCATGTGGGTCGATAATGATGGACGCATGGTTCTCAAGTGGGAGCAGACCGCTTGCAAAGACCTTTGCAAAGTTCGACTTGCCCTTACCAGTGGCTGCGACCACAAGCATGTGGTGTGATATCAGCTTCTTTGCAGGCAGGCTTATTGTTACGTCTATATCCTTTGTTCCCAGGCGCAGCCTCCCAATTGGTACCTCTCCAACGTTTTTCAGGAATTCGAAATCCTTTTCTGTCACCAGCATGACGTCTGAGAAGAAGTGGGGTATTGTCCTCGGCGGGACAAACCTCTCCTTTTTGACCTTGAGTGTCTTGGCCCTGCAGACCCTGTAGAACCTGTCCTTCTCGTCGTAGAGGTCGTACTCAAGGTCGTACTCAAGTTTCTGCCCAGCCATGTCCTCTATGAACTGGCCTGGGACAAGTGAGGCAATTCCCATGTCTATGACCTTTACGTAGAAGATGCTCTTCCGGTCCCGAACAACCAAGATGTCTCCAACATCTATTTCCGCACCCGAATGCAGCCGGATGAAGATTTTTTCAGAGACACTACCTCCTATGACCTTACCTATTGTTTCCATAACTCCAACTAAAGACAAGGTTTTTAATAACCTTTTGAATCAGCCCCTCCATGAAAATAGTTAGCCACTATGGTGGGGTAGAACTTGAATTTGACGGCTTGCTGGCTGAAGATGCTTTGGACAGGCTGAAGAGGGTTACCCTGGCTAACATACCAAAGTCCCTGTGCGAGGAATCTTCAGATGTCACCAGATTCGAGCATTCCGTGGGCGTTTACCACCTGGCGTGCTTGGTCCAGGCAGATGAGGAAGACAGCAGATTACTCAAAGTGTCTTCACTTCTTCATGATATAGGCATACCTTGCTTCAGCCATATAGGCGAGAGAATCATGATGAAAATCCATGACTTTGACCATGAGAAGCACGGCTCAAATATGGTCATGGATGGAAACATAGGGGATTTGATATCAAAGGGAGGTGTAGAGCCATGTGATGTGCGCGATATATTCCTCAAAAAACACTATCTGTCTCCACTCCTTTTCGGCTCAATGGACCTTGACAACCTTGACAACATAAGCCTTTACTGGAGTTCAATAGGCGAGCCAGTTCATTATAGTCCTGAGGGAATGGCGTCCCTCTTCTCGGTCGAAGGCGGAAGAGTGCTTTTTTCCGGGACTGCCAATGATATCGCTGGTTGGAGGCGGACAAGACGCGACCTTTACATGAGCCTCAACACAGTTGAGAGGAGGACAAGGGAGGTCATGCTCATGCATGCCTTGGAGATGTGTGCCGAAGAGATTCCCGACGTCCTGTTCATGGACAACTGCCAGGCCATGGCTGAGATGATGGAGAACAGCGGGTCGTCCAGAATATTAAAAGGCCTCGAGAACAACATCCTCTACGAGTCAGTTGTCTTCAAACCTGTGCCATTTTGCGACAGGGAGAAACTGGAGAAGAAAATGGCAGAGAAATATCCTGACTGCGTTTTGAAGATAGACCATCTGAAGCTTGACAGGGACATCTCCTTCTGGGACACCCATGGTGAACTGAAGGAATTTCCCAGAACTCACAAGGATAGGATGCACGTTGGAGTCTACAAACCCTTCTGACTACCTGTACATCCTCTTATCAAGTTTTTTATGGAAGTTCTGGCTGCGTATGTCATATTCAAAGCCTGTTATACCCATGCGCCGCGCAAGCATGCGTACACCCCTACGCTCAGCTTCCTTCTCATGGTTTGAGATTCTCGCGAGCTTGTCAACGCGCAGCAACGGATATGGATACCCTATCAGTTCCGGGTCCCTTGAATGGTACGCGGCAACGCCGAGGCAGTCTCCGACCACATGGCATCTGTAGCAGTAATCAGAGTTTGGATGGAATTTTGCGACCATGTCTCTGTACGGAACTTTACCCTTTCCAAGTTTGTATTTCCACGTGGAATCCGGTCCAACCTCATTCAGGTAACCGAGCAAACTCCTGCCAGAAGCTGTGTGCAGTCGCGACGTTTTTGCAATGCCTATGAGCGAGACCCCATGCTCAATCGCAGCATCGAACAGTCTTTTCAGAATTTTTTCCTCTCCAGACACCTCTGCACACAGCATCGCGTCAAGCAACAGGACGTCACCCCTTTTCATTTCCTTGAGGAGGTTGAGTGCTGTCAATCTCTCGACTATTGCCCGCACACCGCTCGGTATCTCCTCAAAGCGCGAGGATGAGAAGTCAATATACGGGAACTCCACCTCTTTGTCGAACTTCACGGAGCCATGTTCAACAAGGCAGTGAAGTTCGAATGCAATCCTGTTTTCAAAGATGCGTTTTTTATCTTCGTATCCGACAACCGAGGTCCGTATCTTTGACAAAATCCAGGCCCCTCCGTCGTAGATTGTGGCGTTTCCACCGTCAACTGCAAAAACCCTTCCTGGTTCTGCTTCCAGAGGGAGAAAGTCATTGGCCGAAAATTCGGTTTTGTCACCCCCAGCCTCGCGCCCCATAACCAGTTTGAGAACTTCAAGTAGCTTTCGCATCACCAATCACTTATTTTTTTCTGCTCTTTTTCCTCAACTATGCGACTCCAGGTCGACCAGGATTTCCTTATGTGCTTCTTCAACTTATCGTTCTTGAGGTTTTCCTTCACCCCATTGATTGTGCGCTTGTCATGCGGGTAACCAACCCCGAGCTGGATTCCAGTTTCCTTTTCTATCCTTTTCAGATCCCGATCGCGCTCCTGCTTAGCTAGTATCGAAGCGCCCCCGACTATCGGATACTTCAAGTCTGCCTTGTACTCCGCCACAATCTTGCACTCGGTGTCCATGTACCTCTTCACACTCGCGACGAACTTAGATATGCCGCCTGGCGAGTCTATGTATACCATATCAGGGTTCAGCCTGTTTATTATGTCCGCCATCTTCATGGCTTCCAGCAGGTTGAGGTTGTTTCCAACATCCTTACCAGAGTCTATCTCATGCGGCATAATCTTGACTATTTCGTACTTGCAGACCTTCTTGAGATATTTTTCCAGCTCTGCTCTTTTTTCCCGGGATAGTAGCTTTGAGTCGGTCACACCCATCTTTGCAAGCTCTTCCAGCTTGTCTTCATCTGTCATTATACCTGCAATAACGAGCGGCCCCAATAGACTCCCCCTTCCGGCTTCATCTATACCAGCGACCTTCACTATCTCATCTCCGTGTGCCCGAACTGTACCACCAGGTCCACCTTCACGTCAGGAACGTCGCACGCGCCGTAGCACGTGCCAGCCCATATGATGAGGTCTGCTTTCACACGCTTTTTCAGTTCATCAACTATGTCTGTTGCATGAGGCTTCAGACCATCCGGGAACTGGAGAACAACGGTCCTTGCCCTCAAGAGCTTTATCCTTTTCGCGACCTTCTCAATTTCAAAGTCATACTTTTCCATACTCATTTACCTATACACACAGATTAATAATATTTTTGTGGGTTCAGGATATCCTTTTCATCAGTTTTGACTTGAACCTTTTCCAGTCAGTCTCTAACACATGCCCACCAGCAGCGTTTTTGTGGCCGCCACCTGCAGCGTGTTCAAAACCTTTTGTAGTTTCCTTCACAGAGTCGCTCAGGTCGAGTTTCCCATCACCCCGCCTCAGATGGAACTTTACCATGGCGTTGCGCCTTTCATGTATCACAATCGTCTTGTCTGGGTGTTTGTTGCTGAGTATTGTTGAGAGCGCAGAGCCGAGGTTCATATCAGATTCGAGTTCGAAGATGAATGCGTTTCCAATCCGTTCAGAAGACGAGTCGAACTCCTTCAATTTTCTTTTTATCTCCTTTTGAACGTGTCTGTACCATGTCTCAAGCTCTCCTGCCTTTTCAAAGAATTCATCCAAGCTTTCGCTCTGAACCAGGACTTCGAACGCCTTTTCAGCCCCGATGTTTCCGCGCAGCATCCTGGCACTCCCAACCATCTCATCTGCCTTTGCAAGCACTGTGCCCCTTGCATTTGGGTCTTCACCGCGCTCCCACCCATACCTTTTGAAAGTCCTTTTTATGAACTCCTCCCACTGCGGAACACCGTTGTCACCTATCAGACCCATTGCTGCAATCCAGTCGTATCCATCCAGTTCAAAGACGTCATAGATATACTTTGATGCTGGGTAATACTTCTCCACCCCCTCCAGCAAGGGGTTCATATGGCATATTCTGGCAGAGTTCAAATCTTCAGTTATCCTGTGGTGGTCCATTATCAGCACTTTAGAGATGTTCGCGAGCTCTCTCACCTTGTCAGCTTGTTGGTCAACTGACAGGTCGACAAATATTATTAGATTGTACATCCCGTACGTCAGTTTTCTCATCACTGCGTCGGGCAGCGTGGGTATCGAGCCAACATACATGTCTATGGTCTTTCCCAGATCCTTGAAAACCTTCCCAATCAGGGCGCCAGAACAGCAGCCATCGGTATCTATATGGAACACCAACGCGGTCCTGTAGGACTCCTTTATCCACTCAAGCGCCCTCACTTGATATGACACCCCCTTCCATTTTCACACTCAAACCAAATCTTGAACAGGTTTTGATGCTACTTTTTATATGTTCCGTTTTACAGTTGCAGGCGAACCTGCCCCCTGTCAGCGCAACGTACGGAATCATGTTGTCCGCTGCATGCGGATCAACAACTCCTTCAAGCCTTGACTTTAAAAGTTCAGCACATCTTTTTCCCACCATCTCACTTGGCAGGCCCCTCTTCCCAAGCACGTCAGCACCTATAACGCTGTTTTCAAACAGCGCTCGCAGAACAATGTAACTCCCAGTGCTTAAGACATCCACATAACTCGAACTGATCTTCGCATCTTTAAGGTATTTCATCGCAGACCTCTTCTGTCTCTCAGCAACCCTGGCTTTTGTGAGCTCCTTACTGGCAACGGAGACCCCACTGATTCCGAGCGGTTCTCCTTTTTCCAGAATTTCCAACTTCCTTATTTTTGAGCCCTTTACCTGCACAACCACATCAGCACCACCCTTTGGATAGAAGCCATGTCTCTTCACAACCACATCCACGTCCGCGCCAAATATCCGCATGATTTCAAGGAGAACAATTTCCATGTAGTCCACGGGGGGCGACCATCTGCCAGCTGTCCCCCCTCCATTTATTTCAATGGTGGACGATTTCCCTGAGAGCAGATAGACTGGCAGAAGCGCCTGCATCACAAGACCTACGCTGCCAGCTGTCCCTATCTTGACGTTGACCTTACCACCGACTATCTCACTAGGGATGAACTCGATTTCCCTTGAACCAACAACACACCCGGACAACTCTGCACCACACGCCTTTGCAACGCTTTTCACAGCTGCCAAATGTTGGGCTTTGACTCCGGGTGCCTTGCGCTGTGACCTTATATTGCTCACCTTTATAGGCTTCCCAAGCAGGGCGCTGAGCGCAACAGACGTGCGTAGCACTTGTCCGCCCGCAGAGCCGTCAATTTCTAACATATTCTCTCCAACCTTTTGAGAAGCGCCTGCATGTCCATACTGAAATCGCCGACCTTGGTTGTCACAACCGCTCCAGCAGTTGTTGGTTTCACAAGACGCTCCTTTTGTAGAACTCTCAACGAATATCTGACCCTATGTGCCTGAATCTGAAGCTCCTTTGAGATTTTGAGCATACCTATAGGTCCCTTTCTTTTCACGAGTGCAAGCACTTTCAGATGCCTCTCAAGAACCTCTAGTTCCCGCGCGAGCATAGGCATGACACTCTCTGCAGTGCTTAAATAATTGTTGAAATGATAAATATTTAATAGGTGCAACTCATGGTTTAGAACCATGGATACAGCTTCCAGATTTGAACTCATAATGAGGAAACCGACTGAAGAGGTCATAACTGAGTCGGACTTGAATAATTTGCTGGAGACAAAAACCAGAATAAAGCACTATATGGGGTTCGAGATATCTGGCCTCATCCACATTGGTTCGGGTTTGGTCAGCGCTTTGAAGGTTGCAGACCTCCAGAAAGCGGGTGTAAGATGCTCAATCTTCCTCGCTGACTGGCACGCATGGATAAACAACAAACTAGGCGGCGACCTGGAGACAATAACGCGGATAGCAGGTGGCTACTTCAAGGAGGGAATATACGCCTCGATAAAGGCCATGGGTGGAAGACCAGACAAGGTAGACTTTGTGCTCGGCTCGGATTTGTATCACCACAACGACGAGTACTGGAAACTATTTGTGGACGTTGCCAAGAAGATGACATTGCGCAGGGCGCTCCGCTCAATCACTATAATGGGCAGGAGTGAGGGTGAGGAAATTGAGTTTGGACAGCTTCTCTATCCTCCCATGCAGGTTGCCGACATCTTCATACAAGGGATTAAACTTGCCCATGCTGGCACAGACCAGCGCAAGGCGCATGTGATTGCAAGGGATGTCGCCCTGAAATTAAAGACTGTTAAACGAACTTACAAACCTGTTGCCATCCACCAGCACCTGATTTTGGGGCTGCGCAAGCCCCCTAAATGGCCAATTCCATCTGACATGAACAGACATGAGCTGTTGACTTCTATGAAGATGAGCAAGAGCATAGCCTCATCATCCATCTTTATACACGAGCCAGCAAAGATGGTAGAGAAAAAGGTGATGGCCGGCTTCTGCCCTGCAAAGGAGACAGGGTTCAACCCTGTTCTTGACTGGTGTGAGTTTCTCGTCTTCCCCTCAAAAGGTGAACTCGCAGTCACAAGGGATGTCAAGTATGGGGGAGACATCACCTATGCAGACTTTGAAGAACTGAAACGGGAATTTGCAGCTGGGAAACTCCATCCTTCAGATTTGAAGAGCGCAGTTGCCAACTCCATAAACTCTATGCTTGAACCCGTGAGGAACCACTTCAGCAAAAAACAGCAACTGATAAAAGAGATGGAAGACATCAAAGTTACCCGATGAGATGCAGGAACTGCGGAAGGAAGGGCTATATCCACCTACCTTACCTCAAGGAACATCTCTGCAAGAAATGCTTTGTCCGCATGGTTGAGAGGAGAATCCGGCTCAACCTCAGGAAAAGTCTGCTCAGTGGTGATGAGGACAGAGTTTCGATTGTTGACAACAACAACGCTGCTACAGTGGTCTGCAAGCACTATCTTCCAAAGGTCTTCGGCGAGATGTACGGTTCGAAGCTAATGGTTGGAAAACGACGCGGGTACAAGCTATTCGCCTGCAGGTCCCTTGAAGGGGAGTGCGTCTCATTCTTCAGAAGCATCCTGCTCAACAAGCCTTACAAAAGGGTACTGAATCCAACTATGAACCTCCCCCAAAGAGAGCTTGAAGAGTACTGCAAGATAAAGGATTTAAGGTTTGAGAGACAATTACTTGACAGTGATGTGCTCGCCTTTTTACGCGAGCTTGAGGACGCCAGACCCGGAGCCATGTTTGGCACAATAAAGGCGGTGAACAACCTTGATAATCGGTTATGTTGAACCTGTCCTTCTCTTGGGCAACAGGAGAAGGAAAAAGGTTATTGCACGTATAGACACAGGAGCATTCCGTTCGTCTGTAGACATCACTATAGCTTCTGAACTCAGACTTAAAAGGGTGGGTAAAAAAAGGGTCAGGAGTGCACTTGCGCACGAAGAGAGACCGGTTGTCAATATTTCATTCTACCTCGCAGGAAAAAAAATAGAGACCCAAGCCACTGTCGCAAGGCGCTCGCACATGACTTATTCGATGCTTGTTGGCAGACGCGACCTTGAGGGTTTTCTCGTGGAACCGTCCAAAAGAGAGATTTCACAACCTTTATAATAATCCTTGAGGTCTCATGTTTTATGAAAGCCTGTGTGCTGGCTTACAAGGGCATCACGAAATCAAAGGATTATTACCTGAAGCTTGTCAAGGAGATGGAGAGATACTTCAAGCCCGTTCTTCTGGCACCAATTGACAACGTTATTATTGAGGTGAAAGATGATGTACATGTCACATACAAGGGCAAAGACCTCAAGAACTTCGATGTTATCCTTCCAAGAATAGGACCAAGCTTTATCCCGTTCGGAACCCTCATACTCAGCCATCTTGAAGAGGATGTATACTTCCCCAACACGATTGAAGCGTACAGAGTCGCTTCAAACAAGTTTTACACCCTGATGGAGCTCAGCAAGCACAACATTCCCGTTCCAAGGACACTGCTGACAATCTCCCAGGAGATGTCCAAGAGCCTGCTGAAATCTGTGGGCGAACCAGTGATAATCAAGAGGCTTGGCACATCCGGAGGCAAAGGTGTAGTCTACGCAAAGGACATCCAGTCCGCCAACACCTTTCTGGACGCCTTTCCACACAAGAGAGGCCAAGAAATCCTTGTGGAGGAATATATCAAGAACCCTGGTGAGGATGTACGCCTTTTTGTCATCGGTGATGAGGTAGTTGCGTGCATGAAAAGGATATCAAAGAAAGATGATGTGCGCAGCAACATCCACGCGGGCGGAAAAGGAGTCCCATACTCCCCGACTGATGAGATGGTCAAGCTGGCTGTGAAAGCCGCAAAGGTCATAGGTGCAGATATATGTGGTGTGGACATAATAGACGGGCCTGGCGGCCCCTACGTAATCGAGTGCAACATGAATCCAGGCTTTGCCATATCCCGCATCACAGGTGTGAATATCTTCAGGCGCATGGCCGAGTTCACCTTCAAAAATGCCCGCATATTCCACCATGTTGAGGAAATTTCGATTTTTGAGAGAGTGAATGAGAGGTTCTCAACGTTCTTCAAAGAGCTTGAGGATAGGTTATAGAAGCGGAAGGTCGCCAACGACCTTGTCGACCTTGTACTCTCTGTCCGGACCGATGGACAGACATGTTATGGTGTTTGGCTTCAACTCGGTTTTACCAGCGTCCCTGATGAACTCGTATCTGACCCTGTTTCTCTTGGCCCTGTCTGCTATCGTCTTGAGGTGCTCCAAGTCACGTGCCTTGAGAACTATCTTTTTTTGGCCACCCCGTTTCCACACCTCAAACATCGCCTTGCTGACCTTCATAGAATTCAGTGCAGCGTGCGCTGCCTGGGCTGCCAGTTTACCCGTGGACATGCCAAGGTCTTCTCTGACAACAATCGCCTGTTTCATACAGATATAGCCATCGAAAGATATTAAAACGGTTGTGTTTTGGGTTGCACCATGAAAAAGGAGTGCATCTCTTGTAAGGTTGACATATCCGCAGTTAACAACTCTGTGATATTTGACTGCCCTTCGTGCGGCAAGGTTGAAATAGTCCGCTGTGGCAAGTGCAGAGGTCTTTCTACTGACTACAGATGCCCTAACTGCGATTTTGTAGGTCCTTAAAATGGGGGAGGTAATAGTTACAATCCGGATTATGCCAGATTCTCCGGACACAGATATGAACAAACTCCTGTCAAAGGTTGACAAGAACTGCCGGGTGGAGAAGCATGAAATCCGTCCCGTGGCATTTGGCCTCAAAGCACTGCTCATCTACATAATAGTTCCAGACTCTGCAGGAACAGATGACCTTGAGATGAAGTTGCGCACAATACCTCACGTACAATCTGTTGAGGTAGTGGACGTGCGCAAAGCGCTCTAAAACTTTAAATTTATGCGCAGACTAACAGATTTCATGCCCATAGTTTCTGATATCAAGTCCTTGAGAGTTCAGGGTGCCACAAATGTTGCTCTCGCGTCCATCAAAGCCCTGCGCCTTGCGGCAAAGAGAAGCAGTGACAGGTTGCTGATGCAAAATCTGAACAAAACAGCAAGGCTGCTGGTTTCAACAAGACCGACAGAACCTATGATGCGCAACGCCCTCAGATACATCCTGCACTTTGTCGAAAGGGCCGAGGACAAGAGGAAAGTCCTAGATGCTGCATCCGAGACCTTCACCTCACTAGCAAAGAAGAGCAAGGAGCAGATTGGCCACATCGGTGCGAGGAGACTCAAACACTTTTCCACAGTTCTCACACACTGCCACTCATCGACTGTGATGAGAGTCCTAAAGGAGGCGAAACCAGACGTCATCTGTACTGAATCAAGGCCCAGATACCAGGGCAGGCTGAGCGCACTCGAACTGGCTGAGAACAAAATCAAGGTCAGGCTGATAGTTGATTCAGCTGTGAACAACTACATCCGTGATGTTGACTGTGTGGTTGTTGGATCGGATGTCATAACCTCTGAAGGAAACATGATAAATAAAATAGGGACCAGCCAGGTTGCCCTCTGCGCAGAGGAGAGCGGCATACCTCTATATGTGGCATCCTCGCTTCTTAAGTTTGACCCAGAGACCACCTTTGGTACCTTTGACGAGATAGAGCACAGGAGCCCAAACGAGGTCTGGAAGAAGAAGCACAAGAACATTGAGATTCTGAATCCGGCTTTTGATGTGACTCCCCACAAGAGGATAGAAAGCTACATCACTGAGTTTGGTGTCTACGCCCCGGCTTCGCTCTATGAGATTGTCGAGGAGCACTATCCTTGGATCTTTGGTGGCTCCAAATGAAGTTCAGCGTCAAGCGCATAGATATGGAGTCGGATGGCTCCTATATAGTTGTTCTCAACGAGACACGTGCCATATCTGAGGGGATACATGGTGCTGACCGGGTGATGGTTGTCAAGGGCAACAAGTCACTTGTTGCAATCACCAACCTTTCAGACATAACCATAAAGAGCCATCAGATAGGTGTCTTTGAGGAAGTCTGGAAGAAACTGGAACTTGACGATGATGAGACCGTTGACGTCTTTCCCATACCAAGTCCACTGTCAATTGAATACATAAAGAAAAAAATTGATGGTGGAAAGCTCAGCGAACACGACATGTTTTCCATTATCGAGGACGTTGTCAAGAACAAACTCAGCCGAATAGAGCTCTCCGCATTTGTCACAGGCTGTTACATCCGTGGGCTAACAAGAAAGGAGATTTTTTACCTGACCAAGGCAGTTGTTGACACTGGGGACACACTCCAACTCAACAGGAAAATAATTGTTGACAAGCACTGCCTTGGAGGAATCCCTGGCAACAGGACAACTATGGTTGTTGTTCCGATAGTAGCTGCCCAAGGTCTCACCATTCCGAAGACCTCTTCCCGTTCAATAACATCACCGGCAGGCACAGCAGATACAATGGAGGTGCTTGCGAACGTGAACCTTCCCATCACCGAACTGCATTCCATTGTCGAGAAGACCAATGGGTGCATAGCATTCGGCGGCTCAGTCAACTTGGCCGCTGCCGATGACAAACTCATAAAGATAAGGCATCCCCTCCATCTGGACCCAGAAGGCCTGATGCTCTCATCGATTTTGGCCAAGAAGGTCGCTGTTGGCTCAACACACGTGCTCATAGACATACCTATTGGTCCTGAAGCCAAGACAAAGGATACCCGTTCAGCCAAGAGGCTTGGAAAATCTTTCAAGAGGTTGGCCAGACATTTCTCTATGAAGGTCAATGTTACATTTACCGATGGTTCCCAGCCCATTGGCAATGGTATGGGTCCTGTGCTTGAAGCGCGTGATGTCTTGAAGGTGCTCAAGCAGACACATGACAGACCAATTGACCTCGAGAGCAAGTCACTTTTCATCGCGTCTGAGATGATGAAGATGACTGGTATCAGGAAGTCCATGGAAAAAGCGAGTGAAATCCTGCGGTCTGGCGAGGCGTATGATAAGATGAAGGAGATAATTGAGGCGCAGGGCGGCAGACCTGACGTCAAAATCTCTGATTTGAAACCTGCAAAGCACTCAAAGGAATTCTGCGCCGATAGGTCTGGAAAGGTCATCCACGTGAGCAACCATGCAACAGCCAGACTGGGCCTGGCCTGCGGCGCACCAATGGACAAGGACACGGGCCTTTTCTTGCACCACCATGTTGGTGAGCACGTTGAAAGCGGCGAAAGATTGTTCACCATTTACACTAGGACCAAGTCCAAGCTCGACTATGTCTATAGCCTTGCAAAACAATTCAGACCCTTACGCATCGTTTAAATTATAAGAATCAAGCTTACAGCAGCTAAGAAAAAGCCACCCATTATCACGAAAAACTGCTTTGTCATCGTCTGACTTACGACCAACAAACTCTTTAAAAAACTATCGAAAATCGGATTTTTCTATTTTACAGTATTTTATAACCATGTCTCTTTCAACAAACTTAGAATATCTGCTACACAATCGTCGCCAGAACACAAGCCTATATTAACATTACAGAAGAAGCTAGATGTTCCTGTATAATAAAAAAAAGGAAGAATAAAGGTCTATGAGGTCACTGAGAAAGTTGCAACGGTCCAGTCATAGGTGTCGTCATCCGCATTTGCCATCCCGCTGGTAAACGTGTGTGGTCCATAGGTCATAGGAGTTCCTTCATTTACCGTTAAAACTACTGTCGCATGTGTGTCATTATAATTTTCCCCGTTACTGAAATATCTGACCTTTACAGTGTAAGTCCCTGGTACTCCCTCCATTAGAACGAATGTTTCCGGTCCATATCCATCAGTGTCATCTATGTCAAGTTCTCCGTTTGGTATTCCTGTCAAATCACTGTACCAAGCATGATTTCCGTCTGGGTCCAAGATGTGAAGGTCAACATCTGTGTAGTCTGTATCCCAACTAAGAACCACCCTTACCGCTGTCAATTCAATGTCTGCGTTGAAGGAGTAGCTTGCTGAGGTCCAGACGAGGTTGTCGTTCGAGTTGTAGACGTAGAAAATTAAGGTGTTAGTCCCAGGTGACATCAAGACCTCTTGGTCAAAGTTTCCGTCAGTATCCATTTCGAGGTAGTAGCTCACTCCATTTAAACTGTATTTAATGTAGTATTCGCTGATGTTGGCAATATTTCCTCTTATCCTCTGAACCCTCACATCAACTGTGCCCCCGTTTGCTGTATATGATGAACTTCCAACTTTGGATAATCCATTGAACTCTACTATGGGATAGTTTCCCTCTTGTGGTGCTGTGCATCCCATCAAGAAAAATGCGAGAATTAATGCCAGTATAAATTTTTTCATGTATGTAGAGACGGTGCCGCTATTTATTAACTTTTTTTACACGGGGATTACCGGACTTTCCTTTATCTTTCTGAAAACCGATATGCTCTTGGTCTTCTTCACACCATCTACCTTCCTCAATCTGTCTATCACAAATTCACCAACATCCTCTATACTCCTTGCCTTTACCTTGAGTATGAGGTCCCAGTCACCAGCCATTATGAAGACCTCAGTCACCTCTGGAAATGCAGCGATTCTCTTCGCAACGTCAACCTGTGAGAACTCACAATCTGGGTACTCAACAGAGACCATTACAAATGTGGTTGTCGGCAGGCCGAGCTTCCCTTGGTCCAGTATTGCCCTGTAATCCTTAATTATTCCTTCCTTCTTCATCCTTTTCGTCTTGTCATATGTTGTTGTTATGGGAATTCCCAACTCCTTTGCAATTGCCTTTGTAGACTGCCGGCAGTCCTGCTGCAGCAGTCTCAACAGTTTGATATCTGTTTCGCTTAATCTCATATTTTTTGTAATTTTTACGGTATTTTTAAATTTTTCTGTATCTAATTGGATTTTTTTACAGATTTTGATCCATAAAATATATTTAAGCCCCTTGCTTCGTTTGTTGTAGGTGTTTGAAATGGAAGTTGATTGTCGGAACAGAAGCGTTGGATTTCATTAGGTACCGCCACCTTTCTATCAGGACCGAGCGTTCGAGGGCAGTTCTCAAGGTCCAGAGCGAAATAATGTCCTCAATTAGGAGATTTTTCGGGAAACAGAAATTTACCGAAGTGAAACCAGCAATAATTGGACCGGCAACAGACCCAGACGTCCGCGGAGCAGAAGCAGCGTCAATAGATTTCTACGGCGTGAAATACTTACTGACAACCAGCATGATACTCTACAAGCAGATGCTCATCTCCTCGCTCGATAAAATTTACATTTTCTCTCCGTGTATACGCCTTGAGAAGAAGAGAACTGACAGGCACTTGGCAGAGTTCCTGCAGGTAGATGTTGAGGCGGCACACCGTTCTTGTGATGAGATCATGAAGGTGGCAGAGAGTCTCTTGGCAGTTGCGGTAAGTGATGCACTCAAACACTGTAGAGAGGAACTTCAACTGCTTGGTAGAAAACTGAAGGTACCTAAGACTCCATTCAAAAAATTGACGTTTAAGGAAGCAATTAAGGTCGCAATGGACCTTGGCTTTGACTTCGACCATACATCAGAGCTGCCGTTTGAAGCAGAGAAGGCTGTTTCCATGCAGTTCAAGAGACCTTTTTTCATAGTGGGTTATCCTCTTGACTCCAGGGGCTTTTACTACAAAGAGAACCATGAGAAACCAGGAGAACTCATAGACTTTGACCTTATATTCCCACAGGGTTTTGGCGAGGCTGTATCTGGGGGTGAGAGGGAGCATAAACATGCAATAGTGATGAGGAAGTTCAAAGATAGGCGCATGGACCCAGGCAGATACAAATGGTACTTCGACATGCTTAAGATAGGAATCCCACCGTCAGCAGGCTTTGGCATAGGATTGGAAAGGTTAACCAGATACATCTGCGGTCTGGAAACCATATGGGAGGCCACGCCCTTTCCAAAGGTACCAGGAGTCCACTCACCCTAAGCTTTTTAAAATGTCTTTATCATTATTCCAATTGAGGGGCTGTAGTTTAGGAGCCTTTTGCTCCCGCTGGTTGTAAAACCCTCAGGGAAACTGGCTGAACAATCCGGCAGAATATCGGGCTCCAGAGACATTTGGAGCGATGAGCGAAAGCGATGACATGAAATCGGGTTTGAAGCTCGTGCTTGAGAGAAACCCGCAGACCCCGGTTCAAATCCGGGCAGCCCCATCATTTCTTCTCTTCTATCTCCCTGCGCAGGACCTTGAGCTCGGCCTCTACTGAGTTCAAACTCAGAGCCAGCGCCTCGACCTTTTTCTCCAGTTCCCTGAGTTCCCCTTTGGTCGCTAACATGAAACTTCCTCGCCCTGTTGCCACATACCTAGGACTATCTCCTTCTCTCCGCAGAGTGTTGTGAGGTTCATCCGCACAACGTTGATTCTCTCCAAGCAGACCTCCTCAACTTCGTTGTACGCCCTTATATCGTTTGCTGCAAGGATGTAAGAATAGCCGGGCCTGTTCATTTGAGCGAGTGAATCGTTGAGTTCCTGAGTTAATATGTTATGGAGCGATTGGGTTGGCTCACAGAGATACTTCACTAGTATGGAAGCACTGCGATTTACAGAGTTCAGCACCATCCTCTCCGAGTAGAGCCTCTCGTGGAACGCCGTGTCAGCTGACGGTAACTTCAGATAAAGCGAGGTTATCAGCACAGAGGAGCCCAAGACTAGCAACAGCACGTCGAACATCACCAGCTGCGATCTAGCCACGACACACCACCCTTCCATCCTTGGTCGGCATCGATGCGGCAATGCTTGAGTTCCCGTTCCCCGTGTCAATGCCTTCGGAGAGGTAGAGGCACCTCATCACAGCCGAGTCGTAATTTCTGACGAGGGAGGCTCGCCCGGCGTAGCCCTCAATGAAATTGAACAGAAGCACCACCATGAGTGTGAAGATAAAGATGCAGATTACAAGCGGGACGATATCTTCCATCACACACCACCTATAGATATTTTACTGTTTGAGCGCGAGAAGAGGACCTCACCGTCTGTTTCAAAGTCGCACCTCTCAACACTCACGAGAAGTTCTGTTGAGAGCGAGTTGAGGGACAGGGTTCTGTTCCACGCTGCTATCTTGCAAGAAGAGCTTAACTCATATACATGTGACTCCTTTCCAGATAAGTAGAACAGTTCAATTGCGTCTGCGAGGCTCTCGAGCTCGGTGCAGGTGGTCTCACCCTCAAAATAAATCTGCACAACAGAAGCAAGCACAGCGGAGACGGAGACCAGAAAGATTGCGACTATGAGAATATGCCATTTGGTCAGTAGAAGATCTATCATACTTCCTTTATTTGGGATTCTATGGTGTCTATACTCTTTTGGAGTACATCAGAAAGATCAGGTTTCCTTGCCTCCCAAAAGTCACGGGTGCTGGATAAAGTGTCTATAACACCTCTCTCCAAATCCTTGCTCCAGACACCCATCCTGACCGCTTCGGAAACCAGGAATTCAAGTGAACGCATGTTGGATACCATATCCGCAAGCATCTCTGCATTCGCAACCTCTGTCAACTTTGATATTATGAATATCTGGACGAACTCCTGTCGGATGTAGTTCCTAGCATTTTCAAGTGAAGAGGTCGCGCTGTCGACATTGTTTTTCATCTTGTTCATACTCTCCTTTACAAATTCATCTATACTTTCACTCAACCAAGTTTTCGGGTCTTTGAAGTAGTGCTCAAGCTCGGAGACCTTTCCGCTGACCTCACCGAAGTATTTCATCGTTTCGTTCAGACTCGCAATGTACCCCTTAAACTGGTTGATTACGGCGTCGTTGACCTCGACCTTGTTGAGCATCTCGTTGGTGCGGGCCACCACACCATCTACTTCCTTTCTGAACTCATTTATGCCCTGCATTCTATCTGTAAGCACATCTCTAGTCCTGAAGATCTCGTCTGAGGCCATCTTTATATCTTCCAGATTTTTCCTATTTTCAGCTATCCACGTCCTCAGTTTTTTGTTCTCCTTTTCCATCTTATCCAGACGCGGTGCAACCTCCTTGAAGACCTTCTCCATCTTCTCGAACTTTGTGGAAACCTTACCCCACTCGCGCTTGGTTTCAAAGCTACGTTTGATAGTAGAGTTTATCTGGTCTGCGAAGGTTGTGACCTTGTTTATCTCCTTGTTTATGGAGTCAAACTTTGACTTCATCTCACCCTGGAACTTCTTCAGGTCGTCGTTGAGCGTCTTTACATCATTCTTGATTTCAGCGAGTGAACCTGTATAGTCATCGACGAACTTCCCGACCCTCTTGTCACGCGCTTCGATTCTGCTTATAATTTCATCAATTTCCTTCAATCTGTTGTCTGTCTGGGCAACCCTGTCGTCGATGAGAACACGTTCTTCTCTTATATTTTCCTGAATCTCCTTGAGTCTCGCTTCCATGTCTTGGCGAGCTGTTTTCACCATGTTCTGAATCATGTCCGGAAGATTTTTTACTCGCTCGGTGAGCAGTTCCTTTCTCAATTCCTCTATGTCCTTGGTGAGAGAATTTATTGAGCTCTTCCACTCGTCTTGACTCATCTATAACATCAAAACGCTACTTAATTTTAAAGGTTTAGAAATTGGAATACCAAAGGTTAAAAACCGTCTTCCACTTTAATTTTTTTTATGAAGGACATGGAAGAGGTAGCTGCATTTTTTAAGAAAAGAGGCATCATCTTTTCCAGCAGTGAGATATACGGCGGTTTTGCTGGTTTCTGGGACTGGGGACCGCTGGGCGTTGAGATAAAACGCAACGTGGAGGATGAGTGGTGGAAGTTCTTTGTGCAGGGCCGGGATGATGTCGTTGGCGTGGACGGCTCGATAATAACCCACCCGAAGGTGTGGGTTGCTTCAGGCCATGTCGAGGGCTTCACAGACTTTCTGGTTGACTGCAAAAAGTGCAAGAGGCGCTGGCGCGCAGACCACTTGGTTGAAGATTTGCTGAAGATACAGGCAGACGGTCTTGACGCAGAGGCATTTTCTTCGCTGATTGAAGAGAACAAGATAAGATGCCCAAAATGCAACAGTGACCTCTCAGATTGCAAGGTCTTCAACCTGAT
>DAOVEB010000044.1 GCA_030669205.1 Candidatus Parvarchaeota archaeon
AGTAGAACCCAAAAAAGCCAAAAAAGAAAAAAGCGAAGAATAAAAGAAAGGGAATCCTGAGGAATCCTGGAGCTGTATGGAGTACTTCTTTAATTATCCAGTGTGAGCTTAACGAACCTTTAATCTTTGGATAACTCACAAGAAAAATAGGGTTTTACTCCTCATCATCAGTTAGGGAATACTTTAGGTTTTTCTCGTGTGAAAAGGTATAAAAACAGTGTCCGTTGTTCAGGTACCTTATTGTAAAACATTGTTTGATACAAAAGATAGATTCGAGAATTTCGTGTTAAAGGGAAGTCAAATGGCAGTAACTCTTACAGGGGACCGGACAACAGTTTCTAATTTCAGACATAATCTGTTCGTAGGCGGGTTCATGTCAGGGTTTCCTAAATTACCTTGGACAACACTTTTCTACAAGTACCTGAATCCCTGGTGTCGAACGGACAAAGAAGGTATTTTCAGGGAGGCGCCATTAGGTCTCAGGAAAGTTGAATCCTGTTTGGTTCATCATGAAATTGATTGCAAGGTCGTTCACCCCAAATATCTGGAAAGGTACATCCAGCAGGGGGACACTTTGTGTGTCAGTTGTGTTGACCCTTTAGGTACTGGTCCTGTTCCCTCCATGATAAATAAATTTGTTATGGATGTATCTCTCCACAAGACAATTGAAAAATTTTTTGGAATAAGAGAGAATTTTCTTAAACTTGAATTTGATCGACTAATCAACCGAATAGGAAAACTCAGGGAGAAAAGAGAGTTTGATGTTGTTGTTGGTGGTCCTGGTGCTGAATATCTTATGGATAAGATGGATGATTGTAACATAGATCATATATATCTTGGTGAAGTTGAAATTGGTCTTCCAAAATTTGTCAAGGATGGCAGTTCCAAAAAGGTTATCAGAGGGGAACTGCCTGAAGCAGAGGACATCCACCCCATTGTGAATCCGACAGATGGGAGGGTTGAGCTGTCCAGAGGCTGCGGCCGTGGATGTAAGTTCTGTGGTCCAGCGTTGAAAGGCAGAATGCGTTACATGCCAATTGAAAAGATAATTGAAGAAGTGCGGGTGAATCAGCAGGAGGGTCATTCTATTGTTACTCTCCAAAGTGAGGATTTTCTGCTATACGGGGCTGATAGATTTGTTCCGCAAACAGACGCGGTAATGGACGTGTTCAAATCCATTTTCAATGAAACCGATACCCATGCAATCTTTCCAATGCATGTGTCTTTCTCTTCGATATTGGCCAATCCTGATTTAATTGAAGAATTAAGTGACTTTCTCAGATCCAGAGGTCAAAAGGTATTGGCGTCCCAACCGGGCATGGAGACCGGCAGCACCAAATTAATAAAAGATTTGATGCCGGGTAAATTACTGCCATTCAAAGATATGGAATGGAAGGAAGTTGTCTTGGACTCAATAAAAATCCTGAAAAGGAATGGGTGGTATTTTGTCGCCACTCTGATTACAGGATTGCCTGGTGAAACTGAAGAGGACATAGAAGACACTATTGACTTAGTTGAATCAATAGACCATGATGGGGGGTTGATTATCCCCCTGTTTTTTTCACCCGTGAAGTATACAAATTTGGAAGACAAACGCTCTTTTTTTGATAGGAGCTTGAAGGAACAACACTTGAAGTTAATCAAGACCTGCTGGAAAAGAAATGTTAAAAGAATACCAAAGATCTACAAATCCGCGATTGGAGAAGCAAGCAGAAACAGGTCCGTATCCGGTCTTTTTGCAACTTTTGGAATGAGAACTTTGACTACATTGTCTAATGGCGTCATTTGATATTCATTCGGAATCGGCTGCAGAGACCCTGAATCTACAAAGTTCTGACTTGGTAAGGTGGTAATTCGAAGTTTCCGTTAACGTTTTAATGAAAACAATCATCTTTTCGACATATGGGTGCTTTCAGGCGCGGAAAATCTGACTTTCTCTTTGGGGTTGCGAAGCCTCCAGAACTTCCTTGGCAGCTCGTGTTGCTGGTCGTCCTCGCATTTTTGATTGTCTTGATACTCCTGATAAACTAGTCACTTGCCCACACATCCGAGTTCCTTCAGGCGAGCTATCAACACCTGTGTGGCTTCCACAAGCTCCTCTTCACTCCTTGCTCCTGTGCACACGATTTTGCCTGTATTGAACAGTAGGAAGCTCGGGTTAAGGTCTGGGGGTTTGTACACGAGTCCGGGGAACTGTTCAGGGTTGTACTCGCTGTATTTGACCTCGAACGCGAGCTCGTCCAAGTTTAGCTTGAAGCCTACATCCCCGGACGCGACAACGTTCTGGATTTTCATCTCGTACTCTTTTTTGAATTCGATATTTATCTTTTTCAATATCGTTTTCAGTTTCCTTATTGCAGTGTGTATGGACTTTTCATCCTTTGCTCCTGCAACAACAATCCTCCCTGAGTTGAAGATGAGGATAGACACCTTGGGTTCATCTAGCCTCAGGCACGCCCCTGGAAATTTTTCCGGATTGTACTGGATATCCTCAATCTTCTTTACGAGGAACTTCATCGATATGGGTGTGGAAAACAGATCGGCTGATGCAACTATGTTCTGTATCTTGATTTTACCCCTATTTTCACGGGGTTTCTTTGAAATGTCTTGTTTCATGGTTCAACAACTCCGTTCAACTTGTGGGTGGTCAGTTTGCCCGCCTCCATCTTGGCACTTTCTGCAACCCTAGGCTAATATAATACAAAACTTACGAAAAAGGTTTCGGTTTTGTGAAGTCGGAATCTTTTACCCATATCTAAAACTTAATAAATGTCCGGGCTTGAGCAGGGGTTATGTCAAAAACAGAGGAAAACCTCAAGGAGGCTTTCGCAGGCGAGAGCCAGGCGAGAAACAAGTATACTTACTTTGCCAAGGTCGCGAGAAAGGAAGGCTACCACTACATAGCCAAGATCTTTGACGAGACTGCAATCAACGAGATGCAGCACGCCAAGGACGAGTTCAAGCTTCTGAAAGGCATCGGTGACACCAAAGCCAATCTGAAGGAAGCGATAGCCGGCGAACACTATGAGACAACTGAAATGTATCCCGCATTTGCCAAGGAGGCAGAGGAGGAGGGAAATAAGGGAGCAGTAGCGCTTTTCAAGCAGATAGCCAAAGTAGAAAAGGAGCATGAAGAGAGGTACAAGAGGCTTCTGAAGATGGTCGAGGACGGGACTGTTTTCAAGCGAGAGAAACCAATAAAATGGAAGTGTTCCAAATGTGGTTTCATACACGAAGGAAAGGAACCTCCGGCAATGTGTCCATCTTGCAAGCATCCGAAAGAATATTACGAGCCTGAGTGCATGTGCTTTGAGGAAGGATGAGGGTGCTGCTGAAGAACCAGCAAACTGCAAAGGTTTTAAAATTACTTTGAAGTAGTTAATTTTATGTCAATCTTCAGCGAACCCGGGTTCATAGAGTTTGGTCCGGATTCTGAATATGAACTTCCACCTTATTACAGGATATTGGAAATAGCTAGGGAGGAAATGGAGAGACACTATCCTGATTTTCCATTACAGCGCTGCAGCATATCTGCACGACTGGTCTCAATGGTCACTGGACTGGAGGAGGTTGCCGGATGGTACAGCCCTTTATGTGATTCCATTGACCATGCTTGGAACAGGGACCTTCAGCAGGGATGGGTCTATGACATCACAAATGACCAGTTCAAGAAGCATGACAGGAAGATAACTGTCCTCAAGAGATGTGGCCGTATGATGTGGAAGAGCGGATACTTGACCCGCGAGCAGAAGGAAGCTGAATTTGAGGAAGAGGCAACGCTGGTGAGTAAGGTATTATATAGATATCTCACTGAAGGTCTGGTCTAAACTTCAAACACAACAAGTGGAACGAGCATTTCATCATCACTTATACCCCCATGGTTTCCCACCATGTGTTTTGGCTTCTGTCCCAGGAGCGAATCCCTCATCACGTAGTTCTCCTTCATAAGAAGGATATAGTCCCCCACCCTGTCGAACAGCCTCTTGTCCGGTTTGAACAGGCCGAAGAGACCCTTCTTTATGAGGGTTTGGCTTCTGTGGAGTGTGCAGGCGTTGGATAGCTCCCTTCTCACATACTGTTCAAAGTCCTTTGACTTGGAAGGCCTGACGTAGCAGTAGACAGCCCTACCTTCGCCGCAAAGCGGCAGAGTCAGACATCCTTCGAGTTTTGGATGGTTTTTGAGGTGTACCGTCTTCCCCTTCGTTGTGTCGATGAAGCCGTGGTCAGAGGTGACTATCACACTGGTCCTGGTGCCTTTGATGGATTCTATGAAACTCTCAACCCTTCTGTTCAGCTCTTGGAAGTGCTTCTTCGACCGTCTGCTGTTCGAACCGTGCTCGTGGTTTATGCTGTCAAGTTCTGACCAGTAGGCATAGATATACTTCTTTTTCCCATTGCTCCTCACAGCTTTGCTGACCTGCCTGAATAAGCCGGTGATTGTTGTGAAGCCAAGTCGTTCTGATTTTGCAGTCATGGAAACAGTGTATCCGGAACCATAGATGCTCCGCTCGACCACTGTAAAGCACTTCGCACCAAGTTTTTTTGTCAGCGGACCTGCACCAATGACATCATCCATCTCCACCCAGTCTAGGCTGGGTCCGCCGATTCTCGGATTGAATGGAAGCGACCTCATGACCACCCCTATCTCCTTGAGGTGCATGTGCCATCCAGTCATCGCGTGCTGCTGCGGGGCAACTGCTGTGTGGAGTGTTGTTATTGCTGACGCGGTTGTCGAAGGGAACACGGATGTCATGGGTCCGAGCAGGTTCTCTTCGAGCGCTGTCCCGGCACCTCTTGTTTTGAGGCAGTTGTATCCGAGGCCGTCAATTACGAGAAGTATGACATTTTTCGACCTTTTGAGTTTTGATGGTGGCAGAGCTTTCAGTGGACGGTACATTGACTTTGTTCCTAATGCTTTTGAGATTGAGCTCATCAGGTTGACTATGCTGCCATCATTGTAATTTGGGAATACAGTCATGTCAACTGTAATCGGTTCATGCTTTATAAATTGGGGCTCTGTACAAAAAGTTGTTATAACACAATCCCCGCATCCGCTTCATGGACACGCTGCTTTGGATTGTGCTGATGACAGCGATAGACGGTCTCGTTGCGCTGGTCGGTATCATCTTTGTGCTCTCAGTAAAGGTTCTTTTGGGAGGTTAGGTCGATACATTTAAAATCAGGAACACTTCACATTATCAGTTGTAAAGATGAACTGTCCCCGCTGCGGCCAACCTGCTAAATACATGGAGCAACAAGGCACTTACTTCTGTGTGGGGTGCAAGGAGTTCTTTGATGGTACAAAGCCGTCTGGGGATGTTGCACCGATGAAACGAAGGACAGCTGCGTTTCTGGTGGATATGTTGGTGGTTATGGCTGTCACATTTGGGTTGCTGCTGGCTTTGCCAAGATTTTCAATTGGACCACTGATAAATACAGTGACGCTGACATTTTTTTCTGTGATGGGACCCTACTTTGTAATTTTTCACTCCCACTCCGGACAGACACCTGGCAAACAGCTCTTCCATTTGAGGGTTGCAATTGATGGCGCATCACCGCTGCCCGTTGATATATCTGTCTTGAGGTACTTACTGAAGGCTATTTCAATGGTTCTGTTGTGTTTGGGGCTGTTGTGGGCGTTCTTCAACAGCAGCCATCGCGGCTGGCATGACAGATTCGCAGAAACCATTGTACTGGAGGCCTGAACATGACTTACTGTGACCTGTGTGGGGCAAGAAGCGATAGGTCGTTCATCGTTGAAATAGAGGGCGCCAGTATGAGGGTCTGCGATTCCTGTTCCAAGCTGTCCAAGAATGCGCGCGAGCACAGGATCAAAAAACCGAAGCCAGTAGGAAGAACAAAGGAAACTGTCTATGTCACTGTGCCGAACTTTGGCTCATTGGTGAGGGATATAAGGGTTAAAATGGGGATGAGTTCAAAGGAGTTTGCAAGTGAGTTGGACGAGAAGGAGTCGCTGATAAAGAATCTGGAGGCAAAGGAGATAGAACCATCACTGAAACTGTCGGACAAGTTTTACAGCAGGTTTGGGGTGAAGTTGGTTGAAGTCTACGAACAGAGCGCTCCAACTGCTAAACGGAGGGATAGGAAAACTCTAACATTTGGGGACGTGGTCGAGGTCAAGGAGAGATAACACCAGTTCGAGTCCTTTGGTTCTGTACTGCTTGGCGGCCTCGAGCGCGTCTGCCTTGTCGATATGAAAGACATCCCTTACTTTTTTTGCACATGGATTGTCACCCACAAAAAGGAAGTGGCAGAGCTGTGTCACGTTCTTTGGCTTATCGCTTCTGTGACACCTCTCAAAGTCTATGAACTTGACATCCTTTCCGACCCATATGTGTTTGACAGGGCGGTGCATCTCCTCCTTGCTGATGCCAAGGAGGTCCAGCTTCCTGGCTTTTTTGAGGCAGAGTTTTAGCACCCTGACGAGTTCAGTTGGGCTGCACCTTTCCACGAACTCCGGTAAGGTGACACCATCAACGTAGTTGTAAGTAACATATCCGAGTTTCCTGCTCAAGGATATGAGCTTTGGGCCTATACCTTCCTTGTTCAGCTCGCGGAGCCATTTCGCCTCGCGCGCTGCTGTGCCCGGGTGAGCGTCCTTCTCAACCTTTATGACTAACTTCCCTTTTTTCAGGACAACGGAACGGCGGCCTACACTAAAGATTTCTGCACTAGGGAAGATTCGGAGTATCTTACTTTTTCTCTTCTCCTTCAGACCTTTGCTTCTTCTTTTTGACATAACCTAGAGCCTCTTTGAGTTCCTTCTTTGTATAGCCCTTCTGGAAGAGTTTGAAGTAAGCCTTATCATCCTTCA
>DAOVEB010000011.1 GCA_030669205.1 Candidatus Parvarchaeota archaeon
GTAGTAGGAAGTTCCCTATGGGAACCGGAAGGTTGCAGGTTCGATTCCAGCCGCCGGGACATAGATAAACTTTTAAAACGTTGCGGAGGAATAACTTCCTTGAGCCCCTGTAGTCTAGTGGTCCAGGATCTCGGTCTGTCGAGCCGAGGACCCGGGTTCAAATCCCGGCGGGGGCGCTCTTGCTGTAGTAAGGAAAAGGATTAGCCCGGGTGACCGAAACAAGTTTGTGAAATATTCGGAGGATGGGATGGTATGAAACTGCACCTGATTGTCGAGCACAAGGGAAAGGTATGGAAATTTAGAATCCACCATTACTCTTATGCATTTCCAATATGGATTATCGCGGTTGTTCAGCTATGGATATGGTTGATACCAGTAGGATTCATAATGCTTTTTTCAGATTTCAGGGATTTTTATAACGATTTTAAGAACAAGATATATAAAAGGATTAGGAACAAGAAATGAAAAGATGAGGCATCTCCTCCCTGTCAGAGAAGCGAGTTATCATCCACCTCCCCAACTGAGAAAGACACTCTTATCCCATTAGAATCCATTAGAAAAATGCGTTTCAGAAAATCATGTTCTGGCGTTGATTGTTACAATCTTGATGGTTTCTTAGCCGTCCATCTAGGACAATTAAAAGTTAATAAAAATAAACTCGACCGGTTAAAAACCCAAAAGACTAGAATCTCCTTGGCCTTCTCTTCGCAAAGCAGTCCTTACAGTAAACAGGTCTGTCTCCTGAGGGTTTGAAAGGAACTTCACATTCCTTCCCACACTCGGCACAAACTGCCTTGTGCATTTCCCTGTCACCAAAACTCCTTCTGGGACCGCCTCTGTTGAATTTTCTTTCCATTTTCTTTTCACTCCTTTTTTTTTGACATAATTCAAAATATGTCTATCTACACGTCCAATTTGACTGTTTATAAAGTATTGCAATATGAATTTAGGACTTTCCAGTATGGGATCAATCCTTATTGTGTTTTATACCAATAACTCTCAACATAAATTTTTAAATATTTTGGTATAGAATACCAACAATATCAAAATATGTAGGATGCGTTGTCTGATGGGTATTTAATTCCCAGCATAAATCTTGCCTTCCTAGCAAATTGACTATACTTTATGAGGATGTTCTCTACAAGATCGATAACTGGCTTCTCAAGAGTCATTAAGTCTTCCTCCGAAACCTCTGCTGAATCCTTGATCCTTGAACTCCTTGAGAAGGATCCCCACAAAACCTCAATATCCTCCCGTACGCTTGATCCACCATCCACCTTTGAAACCAATAACTCTGTTTCTATCTCAAGATAGTTTATGAAACTCTCATCTGTTTCAGTTGATACCAAACGATAGAACGGGCACACTATGCTATCTTTATCCACGATATCTTCTATCTCTTCAACTATCCTTTTCTGGGCTAATGAAGCACTGAGCCAAGATGAAAAATTTTCTTTTATTCCATTTTCGTCAAAATCCGCTACAGCACTCTCAAAAGGAGACGTATAAAACATTTCAAAGACCCCCCGTTCCACACTATTTTGAACAGCAAAATACATCTTTTCAAACATATCTCTGACCAATTCAATGGTTTCTGGAACTTGCTGACACAGATACTTCCTGTACTCGCCTTGGAGCAGAACCAAAGCACCACCTTCTGATATCCTTCTGACAAGGGGTTCTACTGTTTCTTCACAGAAACTGTGGAGCTCTTTGTTTTCTTCTAATTTTTCCAACACCTTTTCTATCTGCCTTACTCCCACCAACATGCTGTCAAGCGTCTTCTCTACATACATATCTATGTAATCATCAATTGGCAGATCTTCAAGTTTTTTTTCATCCATTAGTGGTTAATACAAAATCATACTTTATTTAGTCTTTTGTTTTTAAGAAAGCTTTTATTTGAAACTTTCTACTATGAATGTATGAGGCTCATCACGCTCGTTATTGCGTCCTTGGTGGTGGCGGTGGCAGCCACAGTCTACATGCTCATACCGAAGGTACCGGTATACACGTCGCGGGTTGGCGTGGCAGCCTTCTCCTCAGAGGCAGAGTTCACTTCGTACCTCGAGCTCTCCGAGTCCTACTTTGGCTCCACTTCCTACTATGGATACGGCGGTGTTGGCACGCTCGGTGGGGATATAAGGTCGCTGATGGGCACGACCCAGTCAGGGTTTGAGCCCATGGTTCCAGATGTCGCGGAGGGTGGAGCCGAGCCAGAGCGTGTGTCTGAAACAAATGTCCAGGTGGAGGGAATTGACGAGCCTGACATAGTCAAGACAGATGGAAGGGAGATTTATTATTCCACCTATGGCTACAGGGCTTACTGGACTACAAGAGATTACCACTACCCATACTATCCGTCCGGCGGGACAAAGGTGATAAAGGTCTTCCCGCCGCAGAACATGACGGAGGAATCTGATATTGGTGACAACGGTGACCTCCTTCTCTACAATGGTACACTTGTGGTCTTCTCGTACAACGCAATTCGTGGCTATGACGTTTCTGACCCGACCTCTCCGGACCTCTCATGGGTTATCGAGTTGAACAGCAGCATAACAACAGCCAGGCTGTACAACGGCAAGATATACCTTGTGACCAGGCAGAACATCAATACGTACACACCATGTCCGCTCACTGTTATGACCAGAAACGGTGCCCCTATTGAAATCGCTTGCTCCAGAATCTATCATCCTGTGAGCCCAATCCAGGTTGACAGGACCTACAGCGTTGTTGTAATCAACCCGGTTTCAGGAGATGTTGAGGACACTGTATCATTTGTGGGCTCATACGGTTCGTCCGTTGTTTACATGTCCGAGAATGCCGTTTACATAACTTATCCTATTTATCTGGACATGTTCACCGTTTACGTCAACATCGTGAAAGAGAAGTGCACCGACCTCTTCCCGGCAACTCTCATAGCAAGGCTTGACAGACTCGCCGGCTACGACATAAGCACCCAAGCGAAGCTGATGGAGTTCCAGGTCATTTTTATGGAATATTACTCCAATCTGCAGAATGAGAACTACACAGAGTACTCTGAACTGATGACCAAGTTCGCGAACAGGACAAATCAATACCTATCAGAGCATAAAAGGGATTTGCAGAAAACCGGTGTGGTGAAGATAGACCTTGACATGAACGTGCTGGGTTCAATTTCCTTCCCAGGCACTCTTCTCAACCAGTTCTCGCTTGACGAGTACGACGGGCATCTCAGGATTGCCACAACTGTCACTGGTATAAGTTCCTGGTCCTGGTCAGAGTGGGCGAACGACGTCTACGTCTTTGACTCGGACCTCGACCAAGTCGGCTCAATCATCGACCTGGGCTTGGAGGAGAAACTGTACGCTGTGCGCTTCTTGGGAGACAAGGGATATCTTGTCACATTCAGGCAGATTGACCCGTTCTTTGTTCTTGATCTCTCAGACCCTGCGAATCCGCAGGTGAGAGGGGAACTGGAAATTCCCGGCTATTCGTCATACCTTCATCCAATAGGCGACGACAAGGTCCTTGGTATTGGTGAGGAGGACTGGAAGGTGAAACTGTCGCTATTTGATGTCTCATCGCCAGAGAACCCGACAGAACTCTCGAGATACCAACTTGACGAATACTGGTCAGAGGCGTTGAGCAACCATCACGCCTTTCTCATTGACTACGAACACGAGATATTCTTCCTCCCTGCTGGCAGCAACGGCTACGTGTTTTCATATACCAATGACACAATCGAACTTGTGAAGGAGATTGAGGATATCAGCGCTGACAGGGCCCTGTACATCAATGACTACCTCTACATAGTCGGGGACTACAAGGTAGTTGTTCTGGACGAGAATACCTGGGAGGAGGTGTCGTCTCTGACACTGGTGAACTATACATACCTCAAGTGATTTCTCACGCGACCCGGAAGTAAAGCACGTAGACGTCCGGCCTGCTGGATGAGCATCCGGGCGCCGAGTGGAAGTACCTGTTGCCTGTGGCTTCAACATCTGCCCTGTACATTGAGTAGATTGCGGACTTGTCCATGGTCCCCTCCACAGTAATCATGTAATGCGAGCCCGCCTCGATGTAGAACGGAGCACCTATATCCACTGTCTTGTTGCCTGAACTGAAGCCCCATTCGGACGTGAACACGAAATCGCTCTTCACCGTGACCTCGCTGCCTGTGCAGCTTCCGCCAAGTTCGGCCTCGCAGATTTTTATATCACCAATCACCGTTGCATCTGGGTCGTCATGGACTTCCACTGGCACTATTATCTGGTTCAACTGCCCGCTCACACCCGACATTGTGTAAAACCTTGTTGTGAAACTGCCCTCACCGCACGCTCCGGCAAAGTAGTTGTTGCCGAACCCCACACTGCTCGTGTAGTTGCCGAACTCTGCAGCAACATTGTCCGAAGTGGTGAGTTGCTGATTGGATAGTGGGTTGAACAGGATGAGTGCACCAATAGCTATTGCGACCACTGCGACGAGCGTGACGGCGTGTGTTCCGGTGAACCAGCTGTCTTTCTTCTTCTTTCGGGCCACGTGGAACCCGTGCAGATTTGTACTAATAAGCTTTTTGAGGCCACCCTGAAAGCAGTGGCAAGACTTAAAAACGGGTGCAGACACAACATATTCATGGCAGGCGGTCGCCGGACATAACAGAGACTTTCTTAGTGGTGACTGTCGGACAGGACATCATCTCTGTTGTTGAAAAGCATGGGGTGCTGAGAATATCCGAAATATCCAGTGAACTGAAGATGTCGCGCTCCTCTGTCTGGAACTACGTGAACAGCTGCGACGATTTTCTGCTCGGCTGGGAGCCAAGACAAGCAAAGAGGGGGATAAAGTGGTGCAGGGTCGTGAGGCTGAGGTAATATTTATATCTGGCGAGCTCTAGTTGCAAACCATGCAGAAGTTCAACGCGCATATGCATTACATCAAACCCGAAGAAGTCTTTGAGTACAAAAACAGAAGGTTGACCCATGAGGACATGGTCAGGCAGTTAGATGGGAACAACGTGGTCGGCGCGCTTGTGATGTACTGCCCGCCCAAGATACTCGCGCCCAAAGAGTTCGAAAAGATTGACATTTTCTCTGAGAACATTGGGTTGGTTGAAGCCCTTGATGCGGACAAGGGCAGGACTTACATCCCCTTCGCAATTATGAACCCCAAAATGGAGGATGCTGAAGAGAAACTGGAGACGCTGGTGGACGACCATGGTTTCAAGGGTTTGAAACTCATCGGTGTTTTTGATGGAATCGCCTATGATAAACTTCGCTGGGTGCGGGAAAGGTGGCCGCATCGGAAGTTTGTGTACGAGGACCTTATAAGGAAGGCCGGAGAACTCGAGATTCCCACAATGATTCACTCTGGTTGGGAAGAGTATGCAGGGATAGAGCATATAGAGCCCCTCATCTCCGAATTCCCTGAACAGACCTTTATAATAGGTCATATGCGTCCCAACGATAGAGGTGCGCCACGCGCGCATGTGGAGCTGCTCAAGAACCATGACAATGTTTATCTTGAGACAAGTTACATTGACCATACAGATAGAGTTAGGCAGATATGCGAAGCCGGACTGGTTGGCAGGGTGCTGTGGGGGGATGATTTTCCATGGGGCGGCGGCAATATATTGCACAACTCCCGGGTCATCGGCGATGCTGTATTGGAGGGGCAGATAGGTGAAAATGAAGCCGAACTTGTCTTCTACAAAAACGCGGCAGAACTTTTTTCAATCCGCCAAATGTAAGTCACAGTCTACATCTTAAATTTCACGTGCATTTCCTGTGGAGGGGTTAAACGAAAGCTTTAAAAGGGGACTAATTTTAGGTTCTAAAACGATGTGCGTAGGTTTTCCTTGGGCTTTGGGGTTCATTTGTTTTTTCAAAAATTCTATAGCAGGACTTAGATATAGGGCTTAATCACGAAAGTCGGATGTGAGACGTTGGCGAAAAAGGGTAAAAAGTTTGAGGTATCGGACCATGTCATGGTCCCAAAGCATGAGAAACTTAGCAAGGCCAAGGCAAAGGAGCTGCTTGAGAAGTACAATGTCGTCCCGAACCAACTCCCACAGATAACTCTGACCGACCCTACACTAGAAAATATGGAGGTCGAGGCCGGAGATATCATAAAGATAACCAGAAAGAGTCCGACAGCTGGGGAGAGCGTGTACTATAGGGTGATTTCAATTGGCTGATATAATCGATTTTTACTTCAGGGACAAATCTCTTGTGGGCCATAACATAGAGTCTTTCAACAAGTTTGTTGAGAAAGGCCTGCAGCGGGTGGTGGGTGAGGTGGGGGAGATAATCCCTGACATACTGCCTGAGAACGTGCGCAACCTCAAGATAAAGTTTGGCAAGGTCTCTGTTGACAAGCCTTTCCTGCGTGAAGCCGACGGAACGCGCAGGAGGATAAATCCTATGGAGGCCAGGCTCAGAAATGTCACGTATGAGGCACCAATAATGGTTGAGATGCGCATGGTCAAGGACGATGTTGAAGGGGAGAAGCGCGTGGTTGACATAGGCAATCTTCCCATAATGCTGAAGTCAAACTACTGCTATCTAAAGGGTAAAACAAGGGAAGAGATAATAAAGGTGGATGAGGACCCAGATGACCCAGGAGGCTACTTCATAATCAACGGCACCGAACGTGTTGTTGTCATAGTTGAGGACCTTGCCCCTAACAGGATATTCGTAAGTTCCAGCAGAATAGGACCCAACCCTTTCTCCGCAAAGATATTTTCAGAGGATGGCCAGTACAGGATACCTCATGCGGTTGAGAAGTCCAAGAGCGGGGAGATTTACGTCACCTTCACACGTGTCAAGAAGATACCATTTGTTGTTCTCATGAAGGCGCTCGGGCTCACAAGGGACAGGGATATAATGACAGCTGTGACCGACGACGTGCAGCTCCAGAGCGACATATACATCAACCTGTACCAATCCGAGGATGTACAGGAGCAGCGGGACGCCCTTGCCTACATCGGGAAGAAGATGGGCATTTCAAATGAGGAACGCCAGCTCCAAAGGGCTGAGGAGATGATAGACCGTTTCCTTTTCCCACACATAGGCCATGACAAGCCGAGCAGGATTATGAAGGCGTACTATCTGGGCAAGGTAGTTAAGAGACTTCTACTTGTCTCTTATGGCCTGCTTCCAAAGGATGACAAGGACCACTACGCAAACAAGAGGCTCAGGCTCACAGGCGACATGATGGAGACCCTCTTCCGCTTCTCTTTCAGAATGCTGACAGGCGACATGAAGTACAACTTTGAGCGTCTTGTGAAGAGGGGAAAGATTCCAAACCTCCCGTCTGTGACGCGTTCACAGCTTCTGACCTCCAGGATACGCTCCGCACTTGCGACCGGCGAGTGGATAGGTTCAAGGCATGGGATCTCGCAGCACATCGACAGGCTCAACCACTTTGCGATGACTTCCCACCTGAGGAGGGTTGTTTCACTCCTCACCGCTTCGAGGGAGAACTTCGAGGCAAGGGACCTTCATCCCACACATTGGGGCAAGCTGTGCACATCAGAGACACCAGAGGGTCCTGCTGTTGGGCTGAGGAAAAACCTTGCAGTGACGTGTGAAATATCGACGGAGTCCGACGCTGATGAAGATGTGCTATTGAAGGACTTCGTCAAGATAGGATTGAAGAGGATTGAATGATGGCAGACGTTTATATGAACGGAAAGTTTGTTGGAACATGTTTGGAGCCAGAAAACTTTGTAGAGAAAGTCAGGGTGAACAGGAGAAAGGCGAAGTACGCGGATGAGCTGAATGTCACGTACCATCCTGACGAAGACAACGTGATACTCTCGACAGAGAAGGGCAGGGCGAGAAGACCTCTTATAATAGTGCACAATGGCAAATCCCTGCTTACAGATGACCACCTTATGAGGCTTGAGTCAGGTGAGATTAAGTTCAACGACCTTGTAGCCAAAGGAGTTGTTGAGTATCTGGACGCAGAAGAGGAGGAGAACTCCTATATTGCGATTACCCCTGAAGTGGTGAAACCAGGCCATACGCACCTTGAACTGTCACCGCTTGTGATACTTGGTTCCCAGGCTGCCATGGTTCCGTATCCGGAGCACAACGTTGCACCAAGGGTCATGATAGGTGCCAAGACCATCAAGCAAGGCATTGGTTTATACGTTTCAAATTATCTTATGAGGTCTGACACGGATGTGTCAATCCTGCACTACCCGCAGAACCCGATAGTCACCACAAAAATGTATGACGTGATGAACTTCTCAACCCACCCTGTTGGGCAGAACATAGTGATAGCAATAATGGCCTGGGACGGCTATAACATGGACGATGCAGTTATCCTGAACAGTTCGAGCATAGAAAGGGGACTTTTCCGTTCCACCTATTACAGGCCTTATTCAATCGAAGAGTTGAAGTACCCTGGCGGCCAGGTTGACTCTATTGAGATTCCAGACAAGGAGGTCAGGGGTTACAGGACCGAGGATGTGTATCGTTTATTGGAGAAGGACGGTATAATCTATCCAGAGGCAAATGTCTCTTCTGGGGATGTTCTCATCGGCAAAAGTTCACCCCCAAGGTTCCTTTCATCCCTTGAGGAGTTCAGATTCGGCGTTGAGGCCAGGCGCGAGACGTCCCAAGTTATACGTCATAGGGAAAGTGGTGTTGTTGAAAGTGTCGTTATAACTGAGAGTGACGACGGCAACAAGTATGTGAAGGTCAAGGTTAGGGACAGCCGGGTTCCTGAGATAGGCGATAAATTTGCTTCACGCCACGGTCAGAAAGGAGTCATTGGTCTTACTGTTCCGCAGGAGGACATGCCTTTCACCGCTGATGGGATTGTGCCAGACCTGATATTTTCCCCACATTCCATCCCTTCAAGGATGACCGTTGGCCAACTGCTTGAGATATTGGGTGGCAAGGTCGGCGCCCTAATGGGGAATACAATTGACGGCACCCCTTTTCAGGGCGATAGGGAGATGGACCTTCGTGCACTCCTGAAAGGACTTGGATTCAGGGACAATGGGACTGAGACGATGTACAACGGTAAGACGGGCCAGATGTATAGGGTAAGGATAATGGTCGGCAACATCTACTACCTGAAGTTGAGGCATATGGTGGCCAACAAGCTACACGCCCGCAGCAGGGGCCCGGTCCAGCTTCTCACAAGGCAGCCTACAGAGGGGCGCTCAAAGGAGGGTGGACTCCGCTTGGGTGAGATGGAGAACCACTGCTTTGTCGCCCATGGGGCCGCGCTCACGCTCAAGGAGAGGTTTGACTCGGACAGGGCGATAATCCCCATCTGCAAGAAATGCGGTCTTGTTGCAATCTACAACAGGTTCAGGAGGAAGGGTGTCTGCTCGGTCTGCGGGGATGACATTCCTATAACGTTCATAGAGATGAGTTACGCTTTCAAGTTGCTGCTTGACGAGCTGAAGAGCCTGTGCATGTATCCAAAGCTAATTGTGGGGCCTAAGTGATTGATATGGAAGTTGTGAGGGAAAAGATAGAGAAACTCGAGTTCAAGTTGATTTCCCCTTCATTTATGAAGAAGATGGCCATCGTGAAGGTGATAACACCCGA
Organism: Candidatus Parvarchaeota archaeon; assembly: GCA_030669205.1. Classification (GTDB taxonomy): domain Archaea; phylum Nanobdellota; class Nanobdellia; order JAFCGN01; family DAOVEB01; genus DAOVEB01. The sequence goes on from DAOVEB010000011.1 coordinate 9,552, forward strand.
GCTTTATGACGCGGACGGCTATCCGGTTGACGGTGGTCTCATGGACATACGCATGGGTGTTGTTGATCCTGGCCTGAGGTGCAGAACCTGTGGCGGAAGGGTTAAGGAGTGCCCAGGTCATTTCGGCTTCATAGAGCTTGCAAGGCCTGCTGTGCATGTTCGTTTCGTTCCATGGATAATAGACTTCCTGAGGTGCACCTGCAGGAAGTGTTCCCGCATACTGATTTCCCCGGACAAGATTGCAGCCTATGTCAAGGATATAAAGAAGATAGAGCGCCAGAAGGGAGAGCTCGAGAAGTGGAAGTTCATAAAGGGTGTGACCAAGAGGTGCAGGACAGTTTCTAAGTGCCCTTACTGTGGTGAGAAACAGTCCAAGATAAAGCTTGAAAAGCCCACGACCTTCAACGAGGACAGGATCAGACTGACTCCAATAGACATCCGCGAGAGACTGGAGCGGATACCGGACGAGGACCTTTTGTTCCTTGGACTGGAGCCGCTGGCTGGCAGACCTGAGTGGATGATAATCACCCTGTTGCCTGTTCCACCGGTTACAGTCAGGCCATCAATAACACTTGAGTCTGGTCAGAGGAGCGAAGATGACCTCACACACAAACTCGGCGACATCGTTCGGACAAACCAGCGCCTCTTCGAGAACTTGAACGCGGGCGCGCCAGAAATCATAATAGATGACTTGTGGGACCTGTTGCAGTACCATGTTACCACGTTCTTTGCAAACAACATCTCCCAAATTCCGCCTGCCAGGCACAGGAGCGGCAGGCCACTGAAGACCCTTGCAGAGAGGATAAAATCCAAGGAGGGCAGGTTCAGGCGGAACTTGGCTGGAAAGAGGGTTGACTTCTCATCACGCACAGTCATCAGCCCGGACCCACATATCCAGATAAACGAAGTGGGGATACCTCAGGTTGTGGCGATAGAACTGACAGTTCCGGAGCGGGTGACTGAATGGAACAAAGACTATCTGGTTGGCTTTGTGAAGCGCGGACCAACAAAGTACCCAGGTGCAAACTATGTGATTACACCCGACGGCAAAAGGAAAAAGGTGATACCTGATACCGTGGACGTTATTCTTGAGGAAATCAAGCCAGGCTACATAGTTGAGAGGCATATGATAGACCGTGATGTTGTAATCTTCAACAGACAGCCCTCTCTGCACAAAATGTCGATGATGGCGCATTATGTCAAAGTCCTACCTGGCAAGACATTCAGGATAAACCCTTGCACAACCACACCGTACAACGCAGATTTTGACGGTGACGAGATGAACTTGCACGTCCCGCAGACCGAAGAGTCGCGGGCAGAGGCTGAGATGCTGATGAACGTAGCAAATCAAATTATAACCCCCAGATATGGCCTTCCAATAATTGGTTCAGAGCAGGACCACATCTCTGGTTGCTATCTTTTGACCCAAGAAGGTTTCACGCTCTCCCGTTCCGAAACGTCACAGTTGATGATGTCCATTGGACAATTTGAGAAACTCCCAGCCAAGAAAATATTTACAGGCAAAGAAATCTTCTCTCTGCTTCTCCCCGAGGACTTCAACTTTGAGGGCAAGACCAAGAGATGCAGGAGGCATGACAAGTGCGAAGGCAAGGACTGTGAATATGACTGCTATGTCTGCGTTGAGAACGGTCAACTCAAGTCAGGCGCCATAGATGACAGGAGCATAGGAGCTGGGAGCGGCAAGCTTTACCATGAGTTCATCAAATTCTACGGCACTGAGAGAGCAATTGACTTCTTCCAGAAGGTCTCCCTGCTTGGCATAAAGGTTCTCAACATGATAGGGTTCACAGTCAAGCTCTCTGATACAGATATTGCCCCCGAGTCATTCAGCGAGATAAAGTCTATACTCAACAATGCCGAGGCCGAGTCATACATGCTCATCGAGAAGTACAACAAGCGCCAGATGCGTGCATATCCGGGCAGAACTTTGAAGGAGACCCTTGAATCGAACGTGATGAGTGTGCTCAACAGGGCCAGAAACAAGGTCTCAAAGGTTGTTGAGAGCCACACTTCTTCCAAGAACTATACAATGGTTATGGCGGACTCTGGCGCTAGGGGGTCGTCGTTGAATGTTGCCCTCATTGCAGCATGCGTCGGCCAAACCGCACTTCGCGGCTCAAGGATAAACAAAGGTTACAGTGAGCGGGTATTCCCTCATTTTGAGAAGAACGACCTGGGCCCAGGAGCCCACGGTTTCATAAGGCACGGCTACAAGGGTGGTCTGAACCCTTTCGAGTTCTTTTTCCACGCCATCTCCGGAAGGGATTCGATGATGGACACGTCGATGAGGACGCCAAAGAGCGGTTATATGCAGAGGCGTCTTGTAAACGCACTTCAGGACATCAAGGTTCACTTTGATGGTACAGTGAGGGATTCCTCCGGCACCGTGATTCAGTTCAAGTACGGCGAGGACGGTATAGACGTGACAAAGTCCGACGGTGGAAAGATTAACGTTGGAGACATAAAAAATGAGGTGATTGGATGACGTTGCCTCCATCCATAAAGAAGGCCGTTGAAAGGGAGTCGGAGGGCCTCAACAAGTCAAAGTCCAAGAAACTCCTTGAGGAGACAGAGAGGAGGTTCCGGGAGATGAGTGTTGTACCTGCAGAGGCCGTTGGTGTCATCTCTGCCCAGAGCATAGGTGAGCCAGGCACGCAGATGACAATGAGAACCAAGCACTTTGCCGGTGTCACGGAGATGAACGTGACCCTGGGCCTTCCCAGACTCATAGAAATATTTGACGCGAGGAGGGAACCTTCAACTCCTACGATGACTATACGTCTGCAGGACGACGTTGCATCTGACGAGAACAAGGTCAGGGAGATAGCTGCGAAGATACTGGAGGTCTCCTTTGAGTCAATTATGAAGGAGATAGTTATTGACCTGCTCAACTTCAAGATAGAGGTAACGCTTGACAACTCGTCTATGGAATCCTTCAACATCGACATAAAGGACGTCGAAAAGGCCATGAACAAGGTCTTCAAGAAGCACAAGATAGTCATACTGAAGTCAGGGCTCATAAGGCTGTCACCAAAAGACACTAAGACCATACTTAACCTTTACAAGATGAAGATGAAGCTGAAGAGTATGCACATAAGAGGCGTCCCAGGCATAGTGCAGGTCCTGCCCATCAAAAGGAGAGGCAGTTGGATAATAATGACAGCTGGCACCAACCTGCGCAGGGTGCTCAAGGTTCCCGGCGTTGACCCGACACGGACGTTCAGCAACAACATACACGAGATGTTCCGCGTGCTGGGCGTTGAGGCGGCCAGAAATTCGATAGTAAACGAAGCCTTGGGAACGCTGAAGCAGCAGGGCCTTGAAGTTGACATAAGACACATAATGCTGGTTGCAGACACGATGACACTGAACGGCGATATCAGGGGTATAACACGCTACGGAATTTCGGGTGACAAAGCCTCTGTTCTTGCCCGTGCGAGCTTTGAGGTTCCGCTGAAGCACCTGTTCAACGCAGCTGTGCACAATGAGGTTGACAACCTCTCGAGCGTGATTGAGAATGTGATGATAAACCAGCCGATACCAATTGGTACCGGACTTCTGAAACTGGTTGTTAAGAGGGATAAAAAATGAGTGATGCTAAGGAAGTGATATTATCTGCAATCAAGGGAGGTAAGGCTGTGATAGGGCTGGCCTCCACCATCAAGGCCATCGTTGCCGGGCGTGTCTCTGCTGTTTTTGTCAGTGATGATTGCCCATCTGATATCCGCCAGAGACTAGAGGACTGCGCCAAGATAAAGGAGGTTCCAATCGATGTCTTTCCAGGTGACAGCAAGGAGCTCAGCACGGTCTGCAAAAAGCCGTTTAATATAACAGTTATCTCAGTGGTTGAAAAAAGATGAAGATAAAGTTCAATACAGATTCTATGGCTTATATCGCCCTTTTTGAGTCGTCAACAGGTGCCCATGTCAAAGACTGCCTTGTTGAGGAGCATAAGCTACTTTTTGTTGTGGAGGAGGGTCACGCAGGTCTGGCCATAGGGAAGAACGGAACCAATGTGAAGAAGCTCCAGAACGCGACGACCAAGCAGATAGAGATTCTGGAGTTTTCAAAAGACCCTGTGAAGTTCGCTGCAAACGTTTTCAGACCGCTCAACATCAGGGGAGGCTACATCTCTGAGAGAAGCGACGGTGTCAGAATCCTCCATATAACCGCGCCGAAGAACCGCATGCTAGCTAGGGTCAAGATTAAGAAGGTAAAATCACTTGTCCCGAAGTACTTCAAGATAGACGTGGTTGAGTTCAGCTGACTTTGTATACTGTGTCCCCTTCCCTGACCCTGTCAATGACCTTGAGTCCTATGTCGTCCCCCACCTTCACCTTTTTGACCTTCTCCCCTTCTATCTCTATTGATTTGACTTCCTGCTCAAAGTTGGTGGTTGCACCTTCAATCTTTATCTTGTCCCCCACCTTCAAACTCTTGCTCAACTTCACAACAGCCACACCCACATTCGTGAAGTAATGCGTTACCTTTCCTATTTCCTCCATAGGAACTTTCATCGTTTCTTCCATAGGGGCTAAAAATCACCTTCTAAATAATAAGATTTGCCATTTTTCATGACACAACCTTTAAAAACGGTTGTTTTGTCATATGCGCCATGGCCAAGAAACCTCGCGGGCTCTTTGCAGGGAAAAAGCTCAAGGACAGGCGCAAGAGGTTCAAGTTCAGGGCGAAGGCGCTGAAACCCAGAAAAACGGGGAATCTGAAGAAGTACGACCCTCTTGAGGGCGCACCGCAGGCATCCGGAATAGTCATTGAAAAGGTTCAGATTGAGGTCAAGCAGCCGCACTCAGGTCTGAGAAAGTGTGTCAAGGTCCAACTTGTGAAAAATGGCAAGGTGGTCACTGTATACTGTCCTGGTGAGGGTGCCATAAAGCAGATAGATGAGCACGACACGGTTGTAATAGAGCGCATAGGCGGGCCGCAAAGGGGCTCAATGGGCGACATACCAGGAGTCAAGTTCAGGGTCATCAAGGTGGCGGATGTCTCGCTCCGTGAGATAGTCAGGGGAAGGAAGGAGAAACCGGTGAGATGATGGAGCTGAAGCTTTTCAACAGGTGGGATTCTGCTGTCAATGTGAGTGACCCCAGTTTGAAACAGTTCATAAACCTGGAGCCGAGGATTGTGCCTCAGACATTTGGAAGGAACCAGCAGAAGAGGTTCTGGAAGTCAAAGATGCACATAGTTGAGCGCCTGGTGAACAAGGTGGCTGTTGCAGGGCACCGTGGGAAGAAGCACATGCGCACCTCTGGTCGCAATGTCGGAAAGGTCCATAAGATAACCAACATAGTCAGGGAGGTCTTTGAGAGGATAGAGAAGAAGACCAAGAGCAACCCAGTACAGATATTGGTCCAGGCAATAGAGAACTCAGCACCGCGCGAAGAAGTCACGGTCGTTGAGTACGGCGGTATCCGGCATCCGAGGGCGGTTGACGTTGCGCCGCAGAGACGAGTGGATTTGGCGTTGCGCTGGATTACGCAGGGCGCCTTCCAGGCAGCAGCAAAGGGCAAGGCCGGCATAGTCTCGACCCTGACAAAAGAGCTGATTCTTGCAAGCGAGAAAGACACCAAATCCTACGCGGTTTCCAAGCGTTATGAGGTCGAGCGTCAGGCCATGAGCAGCCGATGAGGAAATCGCCACAATGCAAACCTTTAAAAATAATTTTTTGAAACTTTAGAGTAGTGATTGAAAATGGCTAAGAACTGTGAGATATTAGTGGACCAAATACGCGTAGACTACTCAAACGACATGTCGCTGATGCGTGGAGTCAAGGTTTTACCTGGTGGCAGGGAAAGGGACACAACTAATGAGGAGTACGAGAGGATCGTAGCCAGAAAGCGTGAAGAGGTGGCATTCGATGGGCCTCTGTGGAGGTTCAATGATTTTCTGCTCAGAAAAGGCCACCCCGACAACCCATTGGATTACGACCTTGGCGGAATCACAGAGTTCGTTGAGCCCACAACTTACGGGACGCATGCCGCGTTTCAAGGGAGAACAGACGTTGACGTCAGGTACAGAGGGAACCCTCTCAGCCATAATGCTGTTGGTGTGACAGCTGATGGTTATATGACACTGAGTCAAAGGGGTATCGGTACTGACCGTCCTGGAAGGCGCGCTTTCATCGGAATAGGGTTTCTCAAGAGGTATCCAGACGAGGTTCCTGAGCAGGTGCACACCGCGCTTCTCAGGGAGATAGTCGAGGAGATGAGCTTCAGACAACTGGACATGGACCAGGCGCTTGAGGACATAGGCGAGAACGGATTGATAACCGACAGAAGCACTCTGGAGAGGGCACTCGCAGCCGGATTCTCAGATTGGGATATTGATACATATCTGGACGGAGAGCAGAGAGAAACGCTAGCAGGATACCAGAGGCTCATCAAGGACAAGATAGTTGACATAGAGGATGTCAAGTTCCTGGGCCTGATCTACGACGTTGAGAACGGCGACACGACAAACGCATGCGGAGTACCATTCAAGGTTGAGCGCAAGGACATCTCTCCTGCAAATGCAGAGACCAACAAGATGAAGTTCCTGAAGGCCACGAAGAGGAACCTCAGGGAATTTGAGAACAGGGGCTACAACTGCATAAACCACACGTACGGTGACGTCGAACTTCTGCTGAAGCACCACGATGCCATGGAAATCGGGAAATAAGGAGCAGTCTCATTTTTTTCTTTTTCTTATCTTCAAGGTCTGAGTCCGACTAAGAAAAGGTTTAAAAGACGTCTGGAGTTCTAATGAGTTACAATGGCAAAGGAGTCGATGCTCGAAAAGGTCAAGAGACTGATAGTTGAGCAGGACAATATAAGAAATATGGCTATAGTGGCACACATAGACCATGGCAAGACAACTTTGTCAGATTCGTTGCTCGCAGGCGCAGGCATGCTCTCAATGGAGACAGCGGGCGGGCAACGTTACCTCGATTTCATGGATGAGGAGCAGGAGCGCGGAATCACGATTCAGGCGTCGAACGTCAACATGGTCCACGAGGTGGATGGAAAGGAGTTTCTGATAAATCTCATCGATACTCCTGGGCACGTTGACTTCGGCGGCGATGTCACCCGGGCGATGCGGGCTGTTGACGGCGCACTGGTCGTTGTCTGCGCAGTCGAGGGAGCTATGCCCCAGACAGAGACGGTCCTGCGCCAGGCACTTAAGGAGAGGGTGAAGCCAGTCCTGTTCATAAACAAGGTGGACCGCCTGATAAAGGAGCTCAAGCTCAAGCCGGATCAGATGCAGGAGAGGTTCATAAAGACCATAGGCAAGGTAAATAAACTGATAGCCAACTTTGCTCCAAGGGAGTTTGCTAGGGATTGGCAGGTCAAGGTGGACGACGGAACGGTTGCGTTCGGCTCATCAGTTGACAAGTGGGCGTTGAGCATACCAACCATGAAGAAGAAGGGAATTACGTTCAAGGAGATTTACGACGCCTACGCCCTTGAGGGCGAGGACCGGGAGGCTGTGCTTAAGGAGCTTTCCAAAAAGGCGCCCATGCATGAAGTTGTCCTGGACATGGTTGTAAGCCACCTTCCTAGCCCGAAGGACTCCCAGAAATACAGGATACCTAAGATATGGCGGGGTGACCTGGACTCGGACACTGGCAAGTCGATGCTCTCCTGCGACCCGAAGGGGCCTGCTGTTTTCTGCGTAACAAAGGTTGTTGTTGACCCGCAAGCTGGCGAGATTGCGGTTGGCCGCCTGTTTTCAGGAACCCTTGCTAGGGGAAGTGATGTAGAACTCATACTCGCGAAGAGGAAGGGGAGAGTCCAGCAGGTCTATATATACAAAGGAGCAAACCGTTATCCTGTGGATGAGGTGCCTGCAGGCAACATCATAGGCATAGCCGGTTTGAAAGGCACATCGTCTGGTGAGACAATCTCGTCCCTGGGGGATGTTGAGTCCTTTGAGGCAATCAAGCACATCTTCGAGCCTGTTGTGACCAAGGCAATTGAGGCCAAGAACCCGAAGGACCTCCCAAAGCTCATAAATGTAATCCGCGACCTTGTAAAGGAGGACCCGACGCTTCATGCAGAACTCAATGAGGAGACCGGCGAGCACCTCCTTTCAGGCCTGGGGGAGCTCCATCTGGAGATAAAGGAGCATATAATCGAACGCGATCGTGGGGTCAAGATAGTCACCTCCCCGCCGTTGGTTGTTTACAGGGAGACTGTTCGTTCGAAGAGCAACGAGTTCGAGGGAAAGTCGCCGAACAAGCACAACAAGTTCTACATAACCGTCGAGCCGCTTGAGGAGGGCGTGACCGAAGCCCTTTCAAAGGGTGAGATAGCCGAGGCGAAGGTCAAGAAGAAGGACACAGAGCTGGTCAAGCATCTTGTTGAGGAGGGCATGGCAAAGGAGCACGCGAGGCGGGTTGTGAGTCTCTTCAAGGACAACGCCTTTCTGGACCTCACACGCGGGGTCGTCCACATACGCGAGATACTTGACATGGCAATTACATCTTTCAAAGAGGTTATGAAGGCGGGTCCCATATCACGCGAGCCTGTGGCCGGAATCAAGGTCGAACTGAACGACTGCAAGCTCCACGAGGACTCGATACATAGGGGCCCGGGCCAGGTCATACCCGCTGTCCGCAACGGCATCAAGAAGGCGATCATGGACGCAGAGCCCACACTGTTCGAGCCAGTTCAGACTATAAGGATAGATACGCCTGTGCCGTACATGGGCAACATGTCCAAGATAATCCAGTCGAGGCGTGGACAGCTGTTGGACATGCAGCAGGAGGGTGAGATGTCGGTTATAACCGCGAAGATGCCGGTCTCCGAGATGTTTGGCTTCACAAGCGAGCTGCGCAGCGAGTCAGAGGGCCGGGCTTTCTGGTCACTGGTTGACTCGAAGTTTGAAAAGCTCTCGGACGATCTCTTTGACGAGACTGTCAAAAAAATCCGCCAGCGCAAGGGACTCGCAGACACCCAGAGGTAGATATGTGGGACCTTGAGATATTGGCTCGAAGAATCACAGAGATTGGTCAACTTGATGATTTCCTTTTATATAGAGATAGGGATTCCTACAGTTTCTTGGTCTTGGGCCCTGACGAAGATGGAACCTTGAAACTGCTCGAATCTGGTAGGCTTGTGGGACGTCTGAATGAATATGTTCTGGAGGTATGGAATACAAATGATGACAGTTACCAGATATATCGTATCCTAGACACTGAAACTCTGAATGAAGCCGCGTGCGCATTGGCCGATATGTCAGATGATCTGAAAAGAGAGTTCTGGAAGAAAGATTTATAAACCACTTCGTAGTGAGAAAATTTATGTCAGAGCCAGTATATATGGAGTTGCCCCCGCAATTTGAGATGAACGATCTCGCTATTTTGTACTTGCAATTGAGAGATACATCAATATACAAAGCCGTTCACCTTTCCAAGTTTGGAGAGGTCTTTGAATCTGAAATGAAGTCATTTTTGGGAACAGCTGGGAGCGGTTTGGAATCTATAGTGGAGAACGTACCAAAGGTCAAGAGTTTTGGTGAGAGGGGGAAGCTATTTTGTCCGCTGCCTTACGATCAGAAAAAATATCTCCTTGCAAGGTTTGAGATAACAGGAGGGAAGAATCCCCACATATCTGTCCGTTCAAGTGTCAGATACTCTAAACGCGAAAAAAAGAGATGCAGACCTCTATACAAAGGGACCATCCCGCTCAGTACATTTGACAAATTTGAGAGACACTTCAAAAGAGCAGTTGAGCAGATTGCCAGAGTCCACTTTCAAATGGTGTAGATATCCAACCACGCCCTCAAAATTTATGAAAACCTTTTTAAATCGCTCTATTTTAAGCCCTAATCAACCGTGAATGGAGGTTTTGTAAAATGGCTGAAAAACCACACTTAAACCTTATCTTTATCGGACATGTAGACCATGGAAAATCAACACTGATAGGAAGAATCTTCTTTGAGACAGGAGCAGTCACGCAGCAGCAGCTGGAGAAGCTGAAGAAAGAAGCAGAAGAGTACGGGAAGTCAACGTGGGAGTACGCCTACATAATCGACGAGAGGAAGGAAGAGAGGAAGAGAGGTCTTACAATCGACCTTGCCCACAAGAAGTTCGAGACAAGCAAGTACTACTTTACAATCATCGACGCGCCGGGACACAGGGACTTTGTCAAGAACATGATAACAGGCGCAAGCCAGGCGGATGCAGCTGTGCTGGTTATCGACGCCAAGGACGGCATAATGCCCCAGACAAAGGAGCATGCCTACCTTGCAAAGGTGCTTGGCATAAAGCAGCTGATACTATGTGTAAACAAGATGGATACAGTCGACTACAAGGAAGACAGGTTCAATGAGGTCAAGGCGGATGCTGAGAATCTTCTGAAGCGCATTGGCTATGACCCAAGCAAGATAGATTTCATACCGACCTCTGCAATAAAGGCCGACAACATAACCAAGAGCTCAGACAACACGAAGTGGTACAAAGGCAAAACAATAATCCAGGCATTCGACGCTCTGACTTTGCCGGAAAAACCGACAAACCTACCGCTCAGGATACCAATCCAAGACGTCTATACCATAACAGGTATTGGGACAGTTCCGGTTGGCAGGGTTGAGTCAGGTGTTCTGAAGGTCAACGAAAAGGTTGCTTTCCAGCCTGCTAACGCGAGCGGTGAGATCAAGAGTATAGAGATGCACCACGAGAACGTTCAGAAGGCTGAGCCAGGAGACAACATCGGTTTCAACGTGAGAGGAATTGGCAAGGACTCAGTGAAGAGAGGGGACGTATGCGGACCAGCAAAAGACCCGCCAACTGTGGCGAAGGAGTTCAGGGCGCAGATTATAGTGCTGAACCATCCGACTGTTGTCACAGCAGGCTATACGCCGGTCTTCCACTGCCATACAGCGCAGGTTGCGTGCAGGTTCAAGAAAATCGAGAAGAAGCTTGACCCGAAGACAGGTGGCGTGGCAAAGGAGAACCCCGACTTCATCAAGAAGGGCGACGCAGCAATAGTGCTGATTGAGCCAACCAAGCCAATGGTCATTGAGGAGAAGAAGAAGATACCACAGATGTCGAGCTTCGCAATCCGCGACATGGGACAGACGATAGGCGCAGGTGTCTGCATAGAGATAACAAAGAAGGCATAAACCTTTTTATTTTCAGGATTATCCTGTTATATTCTCAATTTTTTTAGATTGTCTAGGATTCCGAGTACTGAGGAGTAGTCCACTGGTGAACTATCCAAGTAATTGATGGCTTCCTTAAGAGCTACTACATCCTCTTCTTTCTGTGGAAGCCAGCGAATCTCTCCGTTCCTTTCAGAGTACGCGACATTCAGGGCGCAGATTATCGGGTCTGCCAACATGCAGTATTCTCCCTTTTCATCCATGTACAGCCCTGGTTCGACCATCTTCATGTGCAGACAGTACCATAAGCCGTTTTTATCCATTTCGCTTCGTGCCTTGAACTATTTCGGCATACGCTCTTTGATGAGATGGTCGATTCCTACTGCAATCTCGTCTAGGGACGATTCATTGACGTAAACGCGGACGACCCCTAAATTCCCCTCACAGAAGTTCTCGTACACCCGGTTGTCCTTGTGCAGGACCACAAAGTGTATGTCAGGGCTCACAATCTCCGCGCTTTCGGACAGCGCCTTTATCGCGCGGTAGTCGTCCAGTGGGAGCTCGCCTCTCTGGTTCATGCCCTTTGCAATTAGCACCAGGCCCTCCTTTGATACCAACGCTATCGACTCGTCGTCCGGCTCCCTTGACACCACCTGATAGAGCATTTGCAGAAAACGTTCGCCCGGATTCTCCTTGTCTGAACGGGGTGCTGGAATGATTGTATACCCGTAGTCCACACCCAGAATCTTTCCAAGCTTTTCCAGGTCAAATGTTGGTGGTGCGTCGATTGTTGCGTACATATACCGCCATACTCGCGCACAGGATTAAAATTTTACCCTGTTTTGTACCATGACTCGAATAGAACCTTTTCAGCCGGACAGTGACTCCTCTGCAAGCTGTCCAGCCCTTCCAAGAAAATCCCCTCTCACACGGAGTTCAAGGCCTTCCTTGAAGGACTGTGCCAGCTCCTCTGAACGAATGATGTTGTCTATGGTTCTCTGAACCACTTTTCTCCCTTTTTTGGACCTTATCACCTTCTCTGCCATGACCATTGCCAAGACTTCCTTTGGAATGAATATTGGTCTGGAACTTCCGTACTCTCCAAGGTTTGAACTGGCTACGGGCAGATTGTCTTCCACAATCCTGTGGGCATACTTTCCTATGCGGTCCAATGCTTCTTGGGTGAGTACGTACCAGTCGTCCATCATGCCTATTATGGGTAGATGATGCTTTCTGTCAGTTCCAAAAACTAACTCCTCGCCATATGGATACCTGTCCAACCTTTCTCTGTAGACGCTCTTGCAGACATTCCTCATCTCCTCTGTTACCTTTCTCTTCAGCTTTCTGGAGACCATCCTATTTTATCCTAACTCTCAGAAATAAAAATAGATATGCTTCTAGCCTTTCGCTTTCCTGTTCAGGTCCCTGACCAGCTTGTCTGTGTCCAGTCCGTGCGCAACTGCGCCGTCCTCAAGGGTCTCAAAACTCGCTGCAGCGCACCCTATCCTTTCCTTGACCTCATCGGGAAAAACCACCGCACACCCGCGCTTCGACTTGCTGTACTGGAAAACTGCAGCATCGCTCACGTCGAGGACCTTTGCGATTTCCTTGTTTTTCAGGCCATGGCGCCTCATCCCGGCAGCCATTTCCCTGCGTATCGCGAGTATCACGTACCAGACCTCTACCTCTTGCGGGTGCTTCATTTTAACTATCGTTAATTTAACTATAGTTAATATTTGAACCTTTTGCCATCAAAAAACTATTAAACCAGCCCGCCAACATATCTACCATGCCAAAGTACAAGATATCCGTGACCGATGACTGCATCGGATGTGAGGCGTGCATCGCCATCTGCGCAGAGTCCTTCGAGATGGAGGGAGCCAAGTCAAGGCCAAAAAAGGCGGTCGTAAGCAAGATTGGCTGCATCCAGGAGGCTGCTGACGGTTGCCCTGTTGACGCGATAAACGTTGAGGAAGTCAAGTAAGGAAAACCTTTATATCGTTGTTGCTCCACACTCCACCCATGGAGTCGTGGCATGCCATGAAAAAGCAGCGGCGTGAGAGGCGAATCCGGGAGCTCGAAAGGCTCATGTATCAGTTCCGCGGTGTTCCGAGCATTGCCAGGCGCTATGCTGATGAGTACAACAAGCTTGTTGAGGAACGAAAGAAAGCGGAGGACGAGCAGCGCGAATACATCGAGAAGAAGCGCCGCGAAGAGGGCGAGTAAAACCCGAAACCCTTATATCTACTATTTTTAGGTGACAAAGTTATGGCAAGGGATTTGAAGTGGCTTGTAGAGGAGTTCGCTAAAGAGGCCGGGACGAGCATGGAGGACTCTGAAGCCGTACTCAAGAAGTTCTACGACGATTTTATGATGTTAAGCTTTGAGCCAATAGATGGTCTGGAACCCAAGCTCCTGGTGATGCACCACACCAAACCGTGCGCCGCGTCCAACTTTGACACCTACCTTCCCAGCTTCTGGAACTGCTGGAGCTTCGCGCTATTCCTTTCTGATAGGGATGTTATAAAGGGTTATGATGAGGGGGCATGTGGCCAATTAGAGGACAATCTAGAAAAGGAATATATCCATCTGACTGAAAACTGGCTTCGTAGATTTGAGAGATACTTCAAAGATTACTCAGGACCAATATATGGTGACTTATCCCAATTCTTCGCCCTAGCAGAAGAGAAATGATTTAATTAAGAATAGATATCTGCTGTTACTGACAATCCAAGTTCGATGAGTGCTTCAAGCGGGAATTTGCTTGTACTACCTATGGCTGAAGTCCATAGATATATTAGCCAGGGTTAAGTTCATCCTATTCAAAGCCTTTTGTATTTCTTCAGCCTTCTTCACCAATATTGTAGTTCCTTTGTGAGTTGATTTTATGTAGCTCGCGAAGTTGAAAAGCTTGTTCCTAATTGTTGACCAGTCTGGGATGTTTGTCCTGCTACCAGGGAAGCCCCTGACAACAACCTTATGTCCAGAGAACTTGAACATGTCGTAAAACAACTCTCCCAAGCCAATTGGAATTTCCCGTAAATCTTTGAAAGCCTCCAGCCCGTCTTTGTATCGATTCTTTTCTTTACCGAATTTGTCAAGGTTCAACTTGCCCCTTTCGAGGGCGTCTATATCCTTTGTTCTGAAGATGAATGCAAGGTTGTCTCTTATCTTCTTGTAATCATCTTCAAAAATCCCCTTTGGTAAGCTTTTGATTCGTTTCATGGGAGACTATATTTTTTTCTATGTTTTTATCTTTTTCCCAATAACGATTTAAACCATTACAGCGGCTCAGGCCACATGGACGTACGAGAACTATTCCACCTGTACGAAGAAAGGAAGCGCGAAATCAAGGAGCGCATGCGCTATTTCAAAACAACCGACCCGCGCGAAGAACTAGCTTTCTGCCTCTGCACCCCGCAGTCAAAAGCCAAGCGCTGCTGGGAAGCTGTTGAGGAGCTGAGCAGGAACGATAAGCTCAACGCACCACCGGAGGAGATAGCAGAAATACTCCAGTCACGTGTCCGCTTCCACAACACCAAAGCCAGGAGAATCGCGGAAGCGATAAATCTAGACATATCGCAGCTGCCTCAGGACCCGGTGCAAGCGCGCGACTGGCTCGTTGACAACATAAAAGGCCTTGGAATGAAGGAAGCATCCCACTTCCTCAGGAACATCGGCCTTGGTGAGGATGTCGCGATACTCGACCGCCACATACTCAAGAACATGAAGGAGTTTGGCGTGATAGATTCTGTCCCGCGTTCACTGAACGCCAAGAGCTATCTCACCATTGAAGAAAAGATGAGAGAGTTCGCTCAGGAGACGGGCATTCCGCTCGCAGAACTTGATTTGCTCCTCTGGTCGCTCGAGACAGGCGAGATTTTCAAGTAGTTGTTAGAATCCTTCTTATCCTGGTCACAAGGTCATCCTTCTCAAAGGGCTTCGTGATGTAGTCCATGACCCCCATATCTCTCAGGGACTTCATCTTCTCCTCAGGTATGAGAATCGCGCTGAGAAAGGCAAACTTTGATTTGACTTTTCCCTCCTTGAGCTTTTTGAGAGTTTCCCACCCTGACATGTCCGGGAGCATTATGTCTATCAGGATTAGGTCGAAGCGCTTCTTCTCCACGATTTCCAGGGCCTCGCCTCCGGAATAAGCTATCTCGGTCTCGAATCCGGCGCTGTCCAGTATCGTTTTCACAACTGCGGCAGTGTCTATATTGTCCTCTATGTAAAGTACTTTCTTCATTGACTTCCAATAGGGCAAGGTATTATAAATGAGATATGGGTATTTTTTCTTGAAAAACTACCCGATTTGGAAAAATGACACTATCAGAGTTCAACCCCAGGCTACTGAACTTCCTCTACGAGCTGACAAAGCTGGACAGCTACAAAAGCTCTGCTGAGATAGCGAAGTCAATAAGGATGGAGGGCGGAAGATGCATCACGCCCAAGACAGTTCGAAACTGGTTCAGTTACCTGCGGAAGCCTTACACTTACAAAGGCTACCATCTTGAGAGGAAGCTCAGCTACTTTCCCGGCTTCTTCAAGA
>DAOVEB010000003.1 GCA_030669205.1 Candidatus Parvarchaeota archaeon
CAAACCTTCTTCAAATCCTGCCATGAGGAAGTTGATGTCATTTTACTAATTAAGGATTTCTATAATTATAGACCTTGTAGTGCTTCCATAGTTTTCAGGTACTCCTCTTCAGAGATTGTGTCGACAACCCTGTTCGCGTGAATGACAACATAGTCACCAGGCTTCACCTTGAGAAAACCCAGCTTGACCTTACGCTCCTCTCCATTGACCTCGACTATTCCCCTTTTTCCGTCAACTGATTTCAGCACTGCGGGAAAGGCCAAGCACATACTCTACTGCAAGGTCAGCGTTCTTTTTAGCCTTTTTGGTGAGTCCGTCTCCGAACCTGTGCGAATAGGTCTTTATCCCAATGACCTTTATCTCCCTCCCTGTGTACCTTGATATCAGGTCAACAGAGTAGCTGTGTGTGGAGATATTGTTTCCCTTTGCACTCCCAATGATGAACGGTTTGTTGGCCTCGAACTGCGCAGCGTCTATGAAGTAAAGTTCACCCTCAGGCAACTTGCTCAGAACGGCCTCAGGTGTCGTGTGCGCGAACAGCACGCTGAAGCCCAGCTTCTCCAACCTCCTGCCGGCGTAGACGCCCACACCATCGTCCCCTTTCAGCTCGTTGCCGACTGCTATGAATGAAACCACGACTTTCACAACCCGATTAAAATATATAAGGATATAGTGTGTGTAATCGTGTCTATGAGGTCGTTTCAACTTGTCCTTGCAACAGCTGTAATCAGCGGCTTTTCAATCTACGTGAACAAGCTGCTTCTTGTAGGACAGGACCCACTTACCATGACCTTTGCCAAGATGGCCGTTGCAGCACTGGTTCTGTTGGCTGTTGGTTCAGTCGGGAGGACCATGACTCCAAGCAGCCTTGGCAGGGATGAATGGCTGAAACTTGCGCTGGTCGGACTCATCGGCGGCTGTATACCATTTCTCCTCTTCTTTTACGCACTGGCGATGACCTCGGCTGCGAGCGCATCATTCATTCACAAGACCATGTTCATCTTTGCCTCCATCTTCTCATATACGTTCTTGCGCGAGAGATTTCCCAGGTTCAAGGTCGCTGGCATGGTGCTTGCCTTTGTCGGCGTTGCCCTGCTCCTTGGATTGTCCGGGATATCTTTCGGCTACTTTGATGCCATTATACTCGTAGCAACGCTCTTCTGGGCAGGCGAACAGGTGATGTCAAAGTATCTTCTGCGCACAGTCCATCCGGATGTCCTTGCCTCTGCAAGGCTCGGCTTCGGCTCTATTTTCATCTTCATCTTTCTCGTCTTCCGCGGCTTTGGCCACGTCTCCGTGTTGCCTGTGCTGGTTTCATCCGCATTTCTGGTCGCATACGTACTGACATGGTACAGGGGGCTACAAGGATTGGACGTCTCGACAGCCACCACTGTCCTGCTCATCGGCTCTGTTGTAACCACATTCCTCCAACTCAACATCTCATTTTATGGCGTCATTGGCTCCATTCTGATACTCGCGGCTGCTCTGCCCATGTGGAAAGGGGTGGCAACTTGAATGGCATCCAGCTAGCTTGCAGATATGCGTACCAAACAACCAAACTTGGCTACTGTGGTCCAAAAGAGCTCTCTGACATGATTTACAGCTGCGCGAGAGACGGAGCATGTGAGGAGATTAGGGATTCTCTGATGCACTATGAGGCACTGCCCATATACCTGAAACTCATAGCCAAGACCCATGACCTTGACCCGCTTGATTTGGAGGTAGTCGAGGCATTCTGGCTTGGCAACAAACTTTCATCCTCAATCGGCACAGACGCCATAAGAACCGCTTTCCAGCCTCTAATGGAGATTGGTTACTACAAGAAGCGCCTGAAACCAAAGTTCGACTCCTTTCCCATGGACTGCCACCCAACCCATTCCTTCCATGTCCTGCTCATCGGCTCGATAACTGGAGTACTGGGCAAAGACGTTGAGAACATCAACAGCTGCCTGGTCAGAAAAGGGACTGTGAAAAACGGGGTGGTTGAGATGGAGCACCTCAGGAAGGTGGACAACAGGCTGGTTCTCGGGAAGAGGGATGCCCTAGACATGAAGATGGACTTTGTTGAAGCCTCAACCGGGGACACGATTTCGTTTCACTGGGGTTACGCAGCGCAGAAACTTGACAGGAACAAGTCAAATGACCATGCAGTCGACCTAGAACATCACCTGGGGATGAGGAACCGTCTTATTTGATGGACTTCTTGAATTCATCTAATTTGTCCTTTAGTATGTCGAGTCCAACCTTCATTATTTCTGCTGGCTTCAGCTGGCCAAAGCTGTCGATGTGGAAGAGTATGTTGTTTCTGTCGGCTTCTACAGTTATCCCACCGGTTTTGCAGACATCAACGCAGGCCTCACACAGGGTGCAATCCATTACATTGTTCGGTTTGACAACCAGTTTGCCTTTTTTTATTGTAAGGACGTCAACCGGACAAGCTTCCGCACACTCTGTACAGTCGCTGCAGAGTTTTTGGTTTATGGCTATTATCGGCATGAATCTGTGATGTGCAAAGCACGGTGACCACTTCGCGTGGTCCCTGCCCCTGCCCAGTATGGCAGTGGCGGTGAACTCCAGTTCTTGGCCTTTCCTGAGCTTTGTAATTGGTAAGGGATATACTGGAACAACTGCCCTGTCATTTGACTTCATCTCTGTTGCGAGCACAATCTTTGGCCCCTTTGCCTTCAGTGTAAGTGTCACCTGACACCTTCTACAACCCTTGCCTTTGCATTTGCACTCGTCTCTGAAGTTGTAGGACTTCAGGTCCGTTTTCAGCGGCACGAGACCAAGCCTGTGTGCAACCATCTCGTCGTACATGGCTGAGGAGTTCTTCACAAACTCGACATCCTCTATGGCCATTGTTGGAACGTCTGATATGCAAACCCTCCGAAGCGAGTTTATAAGTCCGATTGGCTCACCAGTTATCTGGTAAACGGTTTCGTCCTTGTTCTTTGAAACCAGTTTTTTAATCAAACCCTTCTCCCCCTTCTGCCCCCCTTCTTCCGGCAGCCGTCGTGCGGAATCGGCGTGACATCCTCAATTGTTCCTATCTTCAAACCGGCTCTGGACAGCCCGCGTATCGCGGCCTGTGCGCCCGGTCCCGGGCTTTTGTTGCCGTTGTGCCCGCCCTTGGCACGCACACGTATATGAACAGCATTCACTCCCTTGTTCCTTGCCTCTTCAGCAACGCGCTTTGCAGCCATCATCGCTGCTGAGCGGGATGATTCAAGTCTTGACGCCCGGACGACCATACCACCAGATACTCTGGCTATGGTCTCTGAGCCTGTTATGTCTGTTATGTGGATAAACGTGTTGTTGTAACTGGAGAAGATATGTGCAATGCCCCATCTAAGTTTATCCCTTGCCATGTTTTGCACCCCTTGTAGCGTGTCCTGCCTTGGCCAACACCGAGTATGGATTAAACCTTAAATTCTTTTCCTCCTCTCTTGAAACAAGATGTGACGGGGAGGTTATAACCTTGTCACCCACCATGACATGTTTGTGGGTTATGAACTGTCTTGACTGGCTCACTGTGTTTGCCAGGCCTTTCTTGACCAGCATTGTCTGGAGACGCCTGTCCATTATGTCTTTAATTGTCATCGTGAGGACATCGTCGACCTTCGCATCCTTGTCCAGAAGCCCGACGCGGAACGTCGCACCGAGAAGCTGCTCCTTCTCCCTCAGGTTCTGTTCAGAGCCGCCTGCAACAACCTTTCTGGCCTGTGACCTGTACTTCCTGAGAATATAACGCATCTTGTGTATCTCTCTCTTGTTTTTGATTCCATACTCCTTCTTTAGGGCAGCCTCTTCAACTATCCTGCTCTTCTGCCACGGGTGCCTAGGTCCCTCAAATTTGCTTCTTGTCTTCTTTGGGTCACCCATCACTTACCACCCTTCTTTTTGGCTGGTGCCACTCCTTTCTTTCTCCTGACACCGACTGTTGTACCCTTCCTGCCAGTTGACTTTGTCCTCTGGCCCCGCACCTTCAGGCCGTAGGAATGCCTGAATCCCTTGTATGATTTTATCTTTCTCATGCGCTTTACGTCAAATGACTGGACAAGTTCTATGTCCGATGATATCAGATGTTTCTGCTCTCCAGAGTCCCGGTCCTTTTGCCTGTTGAGCAGAAATGTCGGAATCCCATACTCTGTTGGTTTCCTCAGAGCATCGGAAATCTTGTCCATCTCCTCCTTGCTGAGACCTCCAACAGGTCGCTTTGGGTCCAGTTCCAGCGCCTTTACAACAGCATGTGAATAGCTATGACTGACACCCTTGACCTTTCTCAGTGCAGAGAGCAACTTTACCTCTCCCGTTATGTCTGCGCCAGCTATCCTTACTATTTTCTTGAGCTCGGCCATGCTGATTATCTAATTCATATCTCTTTTAAACCTTTTCCTCAAATATTTTTATAAATGGGTTAGTATTACCCGTGATTATGAGGCTCTTGCTGGAAGACCACCAGATAGAACTAATTTACCACAGGAACGTTTCGCACGAAAACCTCCTCAACAAGGTGAAAGCTGGAAAATCACACGTGCCACGCGTCTGGAAGCTCTTGGTTGACAAACTGCCCTACGATATCTTTGGTGGTGAGATGGGTGTGGGCCAGAACTTTGAACTGCATGTTGGCGATGGTGTAAGTGAGCCACACTTCTTCATAAAGACCAGAAACATGGAGAGAACCGTTTTCTATGTCATAAACCTGCTTGACCCGCCGGATAGCGAGGAGGCCGCGATGATGGAGGTGCTTCGAACAGCACACAGACTCAATAGATTCTACGACAGATATGAAGCCAAGTTTGAGGACGACTCAGCCGGGTTCGCGGTTGTCATATCCAAGAAAAAGGCCCTGTTTTGAAGAAAAAGATATATTTCTGAACATCCAATGTATGTGACGGGAAGAGATGACGGACATACTTGGCAGACTGAATGAAATTAGTGCTTACAGGAGGAGAGCGAATATCCGATCGGAACTTGAGCGTGAACTCTCTAGACGGTTCGAAAAGGAAGTCAGAGTGGTAGCAATGAGGAAATGCAGAGAATTTTACTTCGACTGCGAACTCAATCTTGAAATAGATGGCTGTTCTATCTACTGTACCCGTCTTGAAAAACTGGTTAAGAACTACTGTAAAAGAGTTTCATGACCAACAGGGTTTCGCAGCGCCTGGATTATTACGACATGACCGTGTTCGCCTGTATGGACGCCTACTGGCCGCTTTTAGTATAACAGACAATTTGGTTAGATAATATTTATAAATACTACTTATAAGTAATTACATAATGTCGGATATTCAAATCTTCGAAGAAGAGGACAAGATTTATTTAGCTAAACATAGGGAATACCCTTTATTTTTTATTGATTCATCTTCAATGTCTTATGTTTCCACCACAGAGAAAACAAAACAAAAACACATAAGAGAAGTTCTTGATGATGAGGATCTTCTTGAAGATATTGTTGATATAACGGGGATTGATAAATCAGGACTGACAACTTCTTTGAAAAACGAAGAGCCATTAATCTTGACAAAAAAAACTAATTGCCCCTATAGAAAACATGTCGGACCAAAAGTTTTCAAAGCTTGTGGAGGTTACGATCATATCCTTTCCGCAACAACTGCTGCATGGGCTGTTGAAGGTTTTTTATTGGGCGTACCTTTAGCAGTTTTACCATCAATTTGGTTAGGCTATGCAGGAGACCCTTTTAGTTTCCTTGCAGGGATTCTTGCGGTTACACTCATTTTTTCTTTACAAGGAGCATACCAAGGAATGCAAAACAGATCTAAAAAGATGAATAATGAGCCGTTTTTTGATCTATTTTAATAGAGATAGTCATCTGCCGGGTGTTTAGACCTCTGCTCGTCAGGTATGTTGCACGCGAGAACCTGAAACTGTGGGGTTTATCCGTTTAACTTTCAACGCCGAGGACGAGATTCGAACTCGCGCCCGAAAAAATCGGACAGGCTCACTGGGTCTTTTTTTGGTAAAGCTTTCTTTCGCAAAGAAAGGTTTTTCCAGGCCTGCGCGTTAGACCACTCCGCCACCTCGGCACAGAAGTGGAGAAACTCTATGGGGTTAAAAAAGTTTATGATTCGTCGGTTTTTATGGTGATGACATTGATGCCAGCCTGTTTGAGCAACTCGATGCCGTCTGTTGTGGAGTATGTTCCGGACATCACCACTTTCTTTACCCCTGAATTGATTATCAGCTTGGAACATATCTGGCAGGGATAGCTGTTGGTGTAGAGCGTCGCCCCCTGGATGTTGCCGAATTCGAGCGCGCGCAGTATCGCGTTCTGCTCAGCGTGCACGGCCCTGCAGATTTCATGCCGTGTGCCGCTCTTTATCCTAAGCTCGTCGCGCAGGCACCCGATTTCGGTGCAGTGCTCCATGCCCGAAGGCGCGCCGTTGTAGCCCGTGCCGCGTATCTGGTTGTTCAGGGTCACGATTGCACCATACTGGTGACGCTTGCACGTTGAGCGCAGCTTGACTACCTCAACCATACGCGCGAAGTATTCGTCCCATCCTATGCGGCTCATCTCAATTCCTTCGGCAGCATTATGGGTATTCCATCCTCTATTGGGTAGACTTCCTTGCACTTCTTGCAGGTGAGCGTACCGTCAATCTTTTTATCCTTCCCACGCAGGTCCTTCAGCACCAAGTCCCCCTTGCACTCAGGACAGCACAGAATCTCCATCAGCCTCGGGTCGACCAATGGTTCCTTTTTCCTTGTTGTCTTCTTTGCCATGCGGCTTAACTGTGTTTACTTCCTTTTATCTTTTTCGAGCAATACACCCAGAAACCACCTGACCTGGCAACTACTTTACAGTTGCCGAATGCCTGCTTCATCCGCTCCATCAGCCTCTGCCCCGCTATCCTGTGGCGGGCGACCATGAAAAGCTTGCCATCCTGGTTGAGATGCTTAGGTGCCTGGTCCACAATCTGGAAACATACCTCCAGGCCTGCGCTGATTGGTGGATTCGAGGCGATCACGTCAAAGGAGCCGACCTTGCTGTAAAGGTCTGAGTTGGTCACCTTTGCAGTGACTCCTAGCTTCTTCGCATTCATGCGCGCCACCTTCAGAGCCCTCCTGTTCACGTCCGACATTGTCACCTCTGCTCCAAGCTTTGCAGCAACCAGCCCGACAACCCCAATACCACACCCAAGGTCAAGGAATTTGCCACCAATGTCCATGTTTTTTATCAAAGCCAGGGTTCCCCTGTCGAGCTTCCTCCAAGAGAAGATTCCTGGCGCAGTATACAGTTCAAAGTCCATTCCGCGCAGATTGCCAACGCGGAGCAGGCCCAACCTGAACGGCGTTTCCTGTTTCTCAGAGAAGTAGTGGCTCATTTTTCTATAAAAGGTATTATCATAATCAGTGAGCCTATGAGGACGCCGACTGAACCAAGTGCAGGCACCCCATAAAGCGTGTGCAGGAAGACATCTACTATCTCTGCTGAGAGCAGCATGACCAGAAGGCCAGCTATGAAGAGAACCATCTGCTTTTTGAGTTTGCCCGAAAGCTTTTTGAAAAGTGTGACAAGGTTGTACGTTGCATAGACCACTGGAACCGCACCCATCCCGCCGAAGAGTAGGATGAACCCCACGTCGTACCTGCTTGAAAAGCCGTCTGCTGTGTATACGACCTCAGGGGTGAACGCCAGGATGAGTGGTATTGTTATGATGGGGACCAGCGATATGGCTATGCCAAGGTCGCTGAGCTTTCCATAGGTCAGATTCACCGAAAAAAGGGAGATGGAAACTGCGGCACCTATAACGCAGAGCAGCACAGCTACAAGCAAAAATCTTGCAGTTACGTCCATCCCAATTGGTAAGACAGTCATTACCAGTTCAAGCAGGTTCCACAGGCTCGCGAACATTATGCCGACTGTGAAGAACTGCTTTGTCCTGTCCCTAGCCCTTGAAATCATCAGAAAGAAGAGGGACGCGCTTGCAAGGGTCGCGAGAAGCCTTGTATAGAAGACCAGTACCGTCTCAAACACCCGCCATAGCTATCACGGTTTTTCCACCCATATTTTGGGAGTTCAGTATCCCCAGGCGAACGAGGTCGAATATGCATCTTTCGACGTTCGTTTTTTTCAGGCCTAGACGCAACGAAATGCCGTTTACGTCGTCCATGACACCTGGATTTCTGCGGAAAAAGTGAAGTATCTCCATGTGGGTCAAGGTCACCTCTAATCCAGATGACATTAGTTTTTTCACTGCGTCAACCATTTTGGATACTCGGACTTACTTGTTGAAAAATTTGTCCACTTCCTTGCGGACGGACTTGAACGCAGAGCCCCCCATAATGTTTTCATAGTCCTTGAATGGCAGTTCAACCTCCATACCCTTTGAAGTCACCTGTAACTCCCTTATCGACTTGTCATGGTTGCTACCCCTCAGTTTTATTATTGTAATTGACTTCTTGAGCTCTGACCCTATCTCAACATACCTCAGGAGTATTATTGAATCGACAAGGAAACCAAGTCCAAAGTTGGAGATGGACAGTTCGCCACCTCTGAGTTCTGGCAGTTCGTGGGTGAAAAGCGCTGTTATTCCCTTTGCCTTGAAGTAGTTGATTAAAGAGTAAATCTCCTTACGTAGGTTTATGGGCTCGTTTATCAGTGATTTGAAGAGCGTTATGCTGTCTATTAAAACCCTCTTCACTTCCATCTCTTTGATTACTTCGTCAAGTCTGTTCTTGTAGATTCTCATCTGTTGCAGAACAAAAGGTGATGTGGCCATGACCTTTACCCTGTTCTTCTCCTCCAGGCCGCGCAAGTCCCATCCGAACTCCGATGCATCTCTGTATATCTGGTCTGGCAGCTCTTCAAATGTGACTATAAGACCATTTTCATTGTACTTAGTGGCTCCGTTGTAGATGAACTGGAGACCTAGTGTGGTCTTGCCAGTACCAGGGCTGCCGGCTACCAAAGTCACTGTTCCACGTATGAGCCCGCCATTCAGCATCTTGTCGAGCCCGACAATGCCGGTCTTGGTCCTACTTCTTGTCTTTTTTGGCAACCCCAATCCCCTCCGCCCTTTCCACTATCTCCTCTTTTGCAAGCGACAAAACCCTTCTCTTCTGCAGTTTACGGTCGATTTCCCTGTTGTATATATATATTTTCATACCACTCACACTCTGTTCCTTCAGAACCTTCAGTTTGACAAAGTAGCCCATAGCATCGTCGATGTCGGCAGATGACCTTCCAATCCTGGACGCTATGCCTCCAACTGTATCCATAATAGAAGGGTTGTTCCTGAAAAAGTACAGCAACTCCAGATGTATCAAGTCCCTTTTCATGCCTGTTTTTGTGACCATAACTAAAGTAGATACATTCTCCATTATTTATATTTTTTCACCACATTCTTTGATATGTACCTGGTTTCATGATTACCCGCTCGAGCGTTGTTGCGACCCCCTGGTTTGAGGTGGAAATTGCTTCGGCCTCCATTGCGGCCCTCCCGACCGCTATTAATTCATTTGCAGGGGACATGATTGCGACAGTTGAGTTTTTGGAAATATCGTCGTGGAGCTTGGAGACCCCAGGCACCTTCAGCGTCGCACCATGACATATTGAATCAACAGTGGGTTCGGTCACCCAGATATGTGGTAGATGGGCAACAGCAGCTTCGATGGGATGCACTACCGAACCCAAAACACCCCTTTTTCCTGTTTCTTTCCATCTGCTGTGAACTTCCCTGAGCTGTTGGAGCGTTACAATATCTGTCTTCTCGCTGAAGGGACCTGCCTTTGTTCTCCTCAACTCCTGCATGTGTGCACCCACACCGAGTTTTTTGCCTATGTCGTCGCAGAGCCTGCGTATGTACGTGCCTGCTTCGCAGCCAACGAAGAACAGGACATCCCTGCCGTCGACTTCCAGAGGTTTTATGTAGTATACCTCACGCACCCTTTCCTGACGCTTCACATGGGAGCGAAGTGGAGGGAGCTGTAGGTTTTTGCCTACAAATGACCGCATGGCTGTAAGCAGCTTCCTTTCGTCGACATCCCTGTGCAGATGCATCAGGCACACGTACTCCTTGCCAGCTTTCAGCAGGAACCCGAGCACCTTTGTAGCCTCGCTCAACGCGACAGGCAGCACACCGGTGACCTTTGGGTCGAGCGTTCCGCTGTGTCCCGCCTTTTTGACGCCCAGAATCTCCTTCACATAGTTGACAGTGTGCGTTGACGTCGGGCCGGACGGCTTGTCCAGGTTGACAATTCCGTACTGGAGAAGCTCTTCACCGTCCCTGACGTGATAGGTGTAATCTATTTCCTTCACTTCGACTATACGCGGTCTGCGCCGCTCAAAAGGCAGCTTCATGCAGATGCATCTTCAGAACACAGTTAAAAATCTATTTCTTGATATAAACTTTTATCTTATAATCCCAGAACTATTCTCACTTGGCCTTTGTGCTCTTCTTGGCTGTCGTCTTCTTCACTTTCTTGGTAGCCGCTTTCTTTTTTACAATCTTCTTTGACTTCTTCACAGTCTTCTTTTTGGCAGCAACCTTCTTCGGTTTTGGCTTGGCAGGTTTCTTCACCTTCTTTGCTGGAGTCTTTTTCTTTGCTGGTGCTTTCTTCTTGATGACTTTCTTCTTTGGTTTCAGCTTCTCCTTTGGCACCTTCTCCCTTGCTTTCAAGACCCGCTTCTTCACAGGTTTCTCCTTTGGAGGCTTTGGCTTGGTTTTTGGTGTGAGTTTGAACCCTGCCTCTTCCATCGCCTTGCGCACGGTTTCAGTTGTGGCGCGCTTTGCCACCTTGAGAACCGTACCAACCGGTTTCAAATGCCTGACATTGCACCTGCGTCTGCGCACATCACCGTCGACTATTACGAAGGTCGCGTCCTTCTTTTCAACAACCACGCAGAACCTTCCGGCTTCCCTTCCGACCGTTTTTTTGCACACCCTGCCAACGTCAAACATTGTAATCCTCAATTGGAACAGCGGTTTTTAAACCTTTTCTATCTATCCTTTTTGTTTTCCGTCCAGTACTTCACTATCCTCTCAACCAGCTCGCACTCCTGTTTTATTGTCAGGTATGAGGTGTCAATGATGAAGTTGTAGGGCCGCATATCTTCCAAGTAATCTATACCGTACAGCTTCTTGTATCTCTTCTTGTTTGACTCATCCCGTTCCTTATTGGTTCTCAGTGCCTCTTTGAACTGTTGTTTGTCGCGGCCACCGACTCTGGACGCCGCTATACGCGAGTCTACCTTGATGAAGAACGCGATGTCATAGTTGTCGACGAAGAAAGCAGAGATACGTCCTTGGGTGATGCAGTTTCCTTTCTTGGCCTCAGCTGCCATACGTCCATCTAACCTCTCGTCAAAACTGAGATCAGCTTCTGTGAGTTTATGCCAGCGTTGGAACTGTTTAGGCTCGTTGGAGTCATATCCACTCTCGTCTGCCATTGTTCGGAAGATATCACCTGCTGATATAAACCGAAGGTTGAACTTCTCAGCTATATGCTTCCCTATTGTCGTCTTCCCAGAGCCACTCGGGCCGTCTATCACAACTATCATTGTATCACTTGGATTATGGTGTCCACTATTTTCTCAGTGTCTCTCTGCAAGAGGTTGGCAGTGTTTATGACAAAGTCGTAGCGAGAGACATCATTAGGGTTCACATTGTACTCACGCCTCACCCTCCGAAGAAAGGAACGCTCGCGCTCGATTGTGATGCGCAGGCTGTCTTTGATTTTTTCGCGTTTTGCAATGCGCTCTGCAGCTATCTTAAGCGGAACGTTCAGAAATATCTTCACATCCGCCTTGCTTACAAAGTGGCCTGCAAGCCAGCCTTCAATGACACAGTTCCCTTTCTTTGCCTCAGCGACTATCTTCATGTCAACCTCTTTGTCTATCCGCCTGCTGAGTTCTGCATTCTTTTCAAGTTCCCTGTGAAAACGCAGGAACTCCTCACCTTTCGGCTCAAAGCCGTGCTCTTTTGCGATTTTGCGAAACATCTCACCTGCTGAAATGTATCTCAGTCTGTACTTTTCCGCGATGTGCTCTGCAAGCGAGGACTTTCCAGAACCAGGACGGCCTGAAATAATTATGAGCATATAGTTTATAGCCACTACACAAATAAAAATCTTGGCAGATGATGAGAAAAGTATAATAAGATTGGGAGCCAATTAAAAACCGATGCCAGCACGCGTTATCATATTCACAGGCAAGGGTGGAACTGGAAAAACCACAAGTGCAGCTGCCACAGCACTGCTCTGCGCGAGGAAGGGTTATAAAACCTTGGTTATGTCGAGCGACCCCGCCCATTCACTCGCAGACTCATTTGACATGCCCATTGGCGGCGAGGTCAAGAAACTTATGGACAACCTTTGGGGCGTTGAGATAGACGCACACACAGAGATGCACAAAGAGTGGGGTACAGCCATTGCTTATGCAAGACAGCTTCTCTCTGTTCAGTACGACGATGCTCTTGCTGGAGAGATTATGGCGATTCCTGGAATCGACGAAGTTTTCACGCTCCTGAAGATAAAAAAGTTCATCAACGACTATGACGTCATAATCCTTGACACAGCACCCACTGGTCACACACTCCGGATGCTCGCCCTGCCAGAGGCAGTAGGTGGTGCCGGCCAGAAGCTGATAGGTCTTGAGAAAAAGGTCACCAAGGTGCTGAAGCCATTTGAGGATATGGTTGGCGTCCCTCTTCCTGAATCAAGCACGTTCGATGAGACCGAAAAACTCTACGTCAGACTCATGGAGGCCAAAAACTTGCTTGCTGGCAAGAACACGACTGTACGCATTGTTCTCAACCCGGAAATCATGTGTATACGGGAAACCGAGCGCGCGATGACATTTATGAACCTCTTTGGCTTCCACGTTGACAGCGTGATTCTCAACAAAGTCCTCCCTAAGGAAGTAAAGGACCCTTACTTCGACAAGTGGAAAAAGCTGCAGAAGAAATACATGAAAGAGGTGGAACTGTCGTTCAAACCACTCTCAATAATGAGCATACCTCTTATGGAGACAGAAGTTGTAGGGACAAAACTGCTCGGAGACGTTGCGCGCGAGCTCTACGGGAAGAAGGACCCCACCACTATCTTCACCTCTGAGAAGCCGTTTGACATCGGCAAAAGAAAGGGCAAGTTCTACATCAGAATCAAGTTGCCGTTCACTAAAAAGGAGGATATAGACATCGAGGCCGCTGATGACAGGCTGATAATCAAGGTTGGTTGGTACAAGCGTGTGCTCACGCTACCGGCAGTCGTGGTGCGCCAGTCTGTGAAGAAGGCAGAGCTCAAGAACGGCTACCTCACTATAGTCTTTGAAGGGAAAAAGAAAGAAAAAAAGAAGTGACTTCTGCGTTCACATCATCTTTATATAACTGTCAACGAATGTTCCTGAGTGTATGTTTCAAGTTCATCCCAATCCAAACCTCTTTTTTATAAGAGTCACTGCATCTGAAAAACCAATCAACTTATCCACAGTGTCACCTTTCCCAGGTTTCCCACCTAACTTTTCATATACATCCTCATCCACTATCCTAACTGCATCGGAGAAGTCACCAGTTGTCGACATGAAAATACCTTCTGTGCTGTCATAAAGTGGATAAGAGGCATATCTCGCTGGCACACCGTGTCCTGGATCCGCTTCTTCCCATCTCCTTGGACTTAAACAATAAATATCAACTGCTTTGGGGTTTGTCATTGACCAGCGGATGAACTCCTTGTGGAGCTTTCCCTCCACCCATGTCAATCCCTTGGGATACACATTCCTCCAGTCGCTTGGAACAATCGGTGTGATTTCTACCTTGTTCTGTATTTTCCCCTTTTTGATAAGTAGGTCTTCTATCTCCTTTTTGACGCAAGATTCCAAGGTCCTGAGCTTTTTGACAACGCTTTTGGAGTCTAATCTCTGATAGCTCGAAATGAGCTCTTCTAGCTCCATTTGCTTTCCAGCAACTTCATCATCCAATGATGATATCCCATCCTTCATCTCTTGTATTTTCTTCTCTTGCTTTGTCTTGTATCTCGGCTCCTTTGGATTCATCCTGAAAAATGTTGTGACATGTGAGGGTTCGTCAAGCCATGCATTTGGACCCCTCATCACAACTAAACCAAAGTCGGGTTCAATCTCATATATTTCACCACTATTATAGCGGATACTTGGTCGACAGCGACAGTATTTGCACCATCTGTCGATTGATAATCCACCACCAAAAACATCTTTCACATCCGCTATCTTCCTCATTTTTTGGGTTTCGGGATTGAAGAAGCCGATAACTTCATACTTCAGACATTCACCAATCCTCCAATATTCCTTCTCCTTGAAGAATCTGGAGACTCCTTCAGCAATCTCGTCCTTCACCATAGGTCATCCTCCTTTCAGACACTCCTTTGCAAGTTGCCTGCACCTTTCCATGGCCTCTGTATCAGAGACACTGCAAAGGACCTCCAGGTTCCTGAACCTCTGCTTTTTTACGAATCCGCGGCGGCCGATGATATAAGTCTCAGAGCGTACTAGATGATGTTTCGATATCCTATCAAAGACGAAGTAAGTTTCTAGGTAACTTTGTCTGGCTTTGTAACCACATTCCACTTCCTCCACATGCGGTCTGACGAAGTCTTCAGGTGTTAGGTACACGGCTCTATGTTCTTCCTCCCAGGATAGTGTGGTACAGTTTGATATGTTGACACATATTTTCGGCTCCTTTTTCTTCCCCATACTACAACCTCTTCAGGGAGAACTCTATGTTGTCGACAGATACCTCTTCGTTTTCGTAGCCAACCCTTTTGTAGATTGATCTTCCGAATCCTTCATTGTCCTTGGACCACTCTTCGAAACATACATCACACACCTTCATTTGCTTGCTCCTGTCAAAGTTCCACAGATACCATTTTATATGAGGTGGCTTGAAGATGACTTTGTCATGGATGTCTGGTATATTACTCTCTCCATTCTCAGCTTTCAATTTCACTAACTCCTCGAGATTGTGGAGATCCTTGAGGAAGGACTGTAGTTCTTTTTTAGTTTTTTTAACCTCATCAGAGAACTCTTCTGAATACCCCGACATCTCCTGCCTCACAAACTCGCGCTTCAGGCTGAACTTGAACTCGTAATCAGGTGCTTCAATCTCTGATATGAACACAAAGAACACGTCCGAAGAGCTTCCCCAGTCGTTGAGAACAGCAACCTTGCCTGATGGCACGCCACAATTGAAACATGAACATTCATAGTACCTTCCAAGTGGCACACCAATATAGTCAAGATGGAACCTCCTCGTACTGTCAGCATCCACAGATGTGAGATCAACGCCCTTAAGAAATGAGTTCACTTCTCCCAGGGTTGCCAGAATATCTGATGGTTTGTCGGTTTCAAAGTCATTGATGATTTTCTCCATCGCCTCTTTGTCCCACTTATCAAGTTTGGATTTTGATTTGGAGAGCAAATCAAGCATCTTTTGTATTGGATGATATTCATAACTCTTGTAATAACTTATACCCTCATAATCACTACTGCTCTTAATTTTGTATTTTGAGGCGTTGAACAGCTTATGCCAATTGTGTACAGGATACCTGCCCCTGTTCAATTCCTCCTTGAAAAAAGCAAGATCATCCATCAAACAAGCAAGATTATCCATCAAACCACCTCAAAAAATAATTGTTGACCATCCTTGGTTGGTGAGACATCCATATTTATAATAATTTTCTTAACAGTTAATTTTATAAATATGAAATATTTACAATTACTGGAAAGTGAAAAGAAACAGTTGTCTGCCATGAAGATACTGCTCTCTCCGGTGGGGATATATGTGGGCCGCGTACTCAAAGGTATCTCAAAAACCAAGCCGGATAAGATATATCTTTTTGTTTCCAAGCGCGAGGAAGACAGCGACTATACTAAGGAGTGGAGCGTAGCGACCGAGATGTATGCAAAGGATATCATGAAGAGGATATCCTTATTCTACGGCAGGTCCGACATCAAGGTTGTTTCCGAAAAGCTTGGAAATTATTCGAGGATGCTCAAGATAATGATAAATCTGGTCATAAAGCATAAGGACGCAGAGTTCCTTATAGACATCACCTCTGCGCGTCGCGGATTTGAGATGGCTGCAATAACGTTGGGTATGTTCTTCACCAACGTTAGGTGTTTCTACATTCCGCCGAAGGAGCCCTTGATGCCATCTGACTACTCAAGGAAGGTCATAAAGGATGAGGGCGGCGAGCCGGAGACCATAACTACACCTAAGGTTGACTTTTCCGAGCTACAGAAAAGACCACTGAAGGACATTTTGGTTGTACTCAGTTTGGACTTAAAGGGAAGGTCAGACAAATTTATTGCTCTTCTCAGAGCTCTTAAGTGGGATGAGACCAGGTCCAACGTCATAAGATTGAGTAAGATGATAAAGAAACTTGAGAACTATGGTTGTGTCCGCACAAAGCGCTTCGGCAGGGAGAAGTCGGTTGAGCTCACACTACTGGGCGAGTCGCTTGCAGTGGCACTTGGTTCATGACCGAAATTGTTATTACCTGAAGTTCTTTGCTGCTTGTTATGGGACCCACATTTCGTCTCCATGCCTTTCTTGCCTCGCTGTTTCTAGTGGTTCTGTCCACTGGTTGCACGCAACCGCAGGGGTGGCAGATTCAGAACGGTCTTGGGATGAGATACGGCATATTCATAATGGATGCAGGTGGCACCAACGTGGAGCAGATATATGGAAGTGAGACAAAGATAACCAATGCCCTTGCGTCACCTGACGGAGCAAAAATTGCCTTTTTTGAGTTAGCGGGCCAGACAGGCGACCTTCAGAACATAAGCACATCAGAGATAGCCCTGATAAACATCGATGGCACAGGTTATATGAAGCTCACAGACAACAACTGGATGGACTTCCAGCCCATATGGTCTTCTGACGGGAATGAGCTCTTGTTCGTGTCAACTGGGGGGATTCCCGCAGGCACAGACATCTATGTCATGGATCCGGATGGCAACGTCCTGAGGCAGCTAACAGACACGGTTGGCATATCAGAGGCAGACCCGGACTGGAAGTGTGGGAAGGTCGCCTTCACCAGAAACGGCACAATCTGGATCATGGACGAGGACGGCTCCAACGAACAGCAACTGACAGATCCTCCTGGAAGAGGTATTGATGTGGGTGTGCAGTACCCCCTCGGCGACTATGACCCAAACCTTTCGCCGGACTGCTCAAAGGTCGCCTTCGAGAGGCTGGCCGGAACAGGTATGGATGTCAATGGTGTGAACCTTGGTGACTATGACCTGTATGTGCTTGAACTGTCCACGGGCATAGAGCATGACATAAGCCAAAATCCAGCAGCTGACCTGTTGCCAGAGTGGTCACCTGACGGCACCAGACTGATTTTCCTTCATCTGAGCAATGTGGCCGCTGACCTATATGACATCTACATGGTCAACGCGGACGGTACAGGAAGGACAAAGGTCACTGGGGACGATCCAAATAACTTCGTTGAGGACAGCTGCACCTGGTTTGGCAACAGAATCCTCTTCACAGCAGAGTTTTATGAGTGATGCCAATATTTTTAAATCATTCATATTGTTTCTTTATAGTGATAACATACAATGAGGAACTTTCGGAGTTTGCAGGGAAGCAGGCGGGAAAGTGGAAGTCAAAAGGGAATTATTCAATCTACTCATTCGAGAACTTCAAGGACCTGTCGGAAAAAAACAACCTCCTCTTTGTAATGTCGGCTGTCAACGGGTTTCCGCCAGCTTTTTTGGCAGTATTTGGCGATGAAAACGAGATCTATGTCCATCAGGATACTCTTGACTCTCTATCTGTTGATGGAGCAAGATGTCCGATTAAACATGAGATCGTCGAGAACTTTCTGAGGAAAGCCCTTGAGATGAGTCCGTATTCAAACAAGGAGGACAACGAGCTGGTACATCCAATAGTTGATATGCTCTCCCACGATGAACAGTATGAAACTACCTTTTACAAAATGGCTTCATCCTCTAGTTCATATCTGACAGTTGCTGTCCTGAAAGGCGAGATAACTGTGAGATCATCTAATGGGAATATTTTTTCTTTCATAAAAGAGTCAGCAGAGAGATGCCGTGAAGACCTGTTCTGCAGATTTTCCACTGCCAGGACATTATTGGATATTGTTAATGAAGAACACAAATGAAGTTCTCCACAGTAAACGTTAAGTAGGATATCAACTCATATAATGGTATGAAAACAGAACTCAAGGTTGAGTTCCGCCTCAGCAACCCGCTGCCGAAAGGCGCAAGGAACGAGGTAATCGGCTTCCTTGAGGGCAGGGTATCCGCTGTTGACAGGGACGCGAAGGCAGCCGGCTTTGAGGTGGCGGGCTCGAAGATAACATTTTCCCTCTCATCAACTTTAATGGCACATGGCACAGTGCTCCGCGTGCGCAAGCCGCTGGCAGAATTTCTGGGCAAGAAGTACAAGACCGGCTTGAGGTCTACTGTTGTAAAGGGCTACAAGATAGTTCTTGAAACAGAGAAGCCGAAGGAAAGGTTCGTGCTCCCGTTCTGCAGGATAAACTATACCAAGGACGGGGTGAGGTTCCGGCTTGACGATATGGACGACCTGGCCCTGAACAGGAACTATCCAAACCGGATTGTGAAGCGGTTCAAGACAAAGGTCAACGCCCAGCGAATCAAGGGCAAGACCATGACGCAGCGAGTGATTCGCGAGAGCAGGAAAAGGCTAAGCAGGTACGCTCACAGGAGGGATATAACCAAGGACCTTATCAAGAGGGGATGGCTCCGCGAGTTCGCCCAGGGTGTCTGGACAGTCATGCCGCCGTTTGCAGCGCTCATCAAGGCCATACAGAACCTCTGCATCGACACCATAGCAAAACCTCTTGGTTTCCAGGAGGTGATTGTGCCGAGGTTAATCCCGCTCGAGGTTCAGAGGAAGAAAGGACAGCTCAGCGGAATACCCAACGAGATATTCTGGGTCTGTCCGCCTGCCAGCAGGGACCCAAAAGAATTTGAGTGGTATAGGGACCTTGTTGAGATAACGGGCGAGACCCACCCTGACGAGCTGAAAAAGCATTTGAGGGAGCCCATGTTCTCACTGTCATACGCGCAGTGCGAGCCCCTCTACGACGTCTTCAGAGGTGAAATCGTCGACGCAGACGAGCTGCCGTACAAATTCTACGACGTCAATGGTCCGACCTGGAGATGGGAGGGTGGCGGACTCAAAGGCTACGAGCGGCTCAACGAGTTCCTCCGCATCGAACTTTTCTATATCGGCACAAAGGAGCAGTTGATTGGGATTCGCGACAGAATCCTAGCCAAATCAGAGGAAGTGATGGACAGTGTCTTTGACGTGCAATACAGGGTTGACGCGAACGTGCCTGTTTACCTTGAGCACGCAGGTCAGGCGGAGGAGGAAGCTGACTTTGTGAAGACCTATGACCTCACGGCAATCCTTCCGTTCAAAACAGTGAGCAGGGACGAGGCAGAGCTGGAAATAGCGAGTTACCACGTGCATACCGACTTCTATATGGACAGGTTCCACATCAAGGAGAGAAAGAACCGGGAAATCTGGACTGGCTGCGCCGGAATAGGTCCAAGCCGGTGGGCTTATGTCTTCCTGCTACGCTGGGGCTTTGACTACTCCAAGTGGCCAAAGGAAATCAGGAAGTACATTGGCAGCAAACTTCCGGACGTGCCAAGGATGGTAACATGGCCAAAGAAGTAATCTTTATATGGTAGTAAATTCCCGTTACTGCTTGATGGCAGACAACAACAGTGGAAGATGCCTAACTCTTGAGGATATGTACCCGCACATCATCGGCTTTGTGGATGGTTTTAGTGCCCCAAGTCATGATGGGAAACTTTCAGAGATTCTGAGCCAAGAACTTTCACGACACTATAAAGGACTCCTATGTATGTGCAATCAGATGGACTATGAACACCATCATAAACAATTTATGTCGGAGATAGAAAAGGTTTCAGTTGACATCGGTCCGGATGGATTTAGAGTTTACGTGAAAGTAAAGGATGAAGTAAAAAGTATAGACCGTGCTGATGACTATGACGCTTTTTATGGCGTTATAAACAATACAATCCATGAAGGCGACTTTGAGCGTCTGTTGGCAAAAAACCCGCAGAAACTTGAAGAGCCACATACGTGGACCCATAAAAGAGGTACTGAACTAGTTCCTGAAAAGGTTCGGGACAGGCAGGGGAATCTGAGTTACAACATCTTCCTCGTTAGAGATAGTAGACTCGTGAAGGCGAATTAGCCAGGGAGATGAATTCCCACACGATAATGTCAGATATTTCTATTCAGTAGGAAGTTTTCAGAACATAAAGTTATAAATTCTACATACATTAACTGTCACCATGGCAAAGAAAAAGGCTGAAAAGGAGCCAGAGGTTAACTTGGACAAATACTTCAAACTCCTTGAGGCCATTGGCAAGAGCGAGCCCGCTGGCCACGCCAAGGCGGCAACCAAGGAGGTGCTGCTCGCGATGAGAGGCGTTCTAGACGTCGCAATCAGTGCCATTGAGCTGGGTGAAAAACCAAAAAAGAAGAAGAGAACCAGGTTCAAGATAAAGATCAAGTGAACTCAGATGATTCCACGCGCTTCCAGTTTATCAGCCGCGCGTCGCAGAAGTGTTGAGAACAGCATTGAACAGATTATGTAAGTCCATAGCCAACCCAGACCGTCCCCTATTCCGAGCGGAACCCAGTTGAGGAAGGCGGGTAAAGGTATGAGAACACCCACACCGGCATAGGCGCCCCTCAAAACCGTAAAGACCAACAGAAATGGAATCATTGTTATCATCGTCGGCTTCATGGTGAGCTTCATCATGTCCATGTTTATGTCCAGCATCTTGCTCTGCTTGGCGTTATAAGCCTTTGAACCCGGCTTGATGTTTTTGAGTTCGTTCCTTATGTTCTTCATGCGGTTTTTCATCCCGGTTATCTTTTTCCTGTCGGTTGTGAACTCGTGTACCAGCTGGTAGATTATGGAGATGCTTAATGAAATCATTACAATCTCCACTATTGGCGAAAGGCCGAACATCATGAACCACCGAAAAACTTTCTCATTCCCGGGCCCATATCCCCAACATACTGTCTGGATATCTGCTCGTAGAAGTTGTAGACTATCATGACACTTAATAGTATTCCTGTTCCTCTTGAAAGGGCTCCAAAGAGGTCAGCCACCACTGCCAAAAGTCCAACAGAGAAGCCACCCATGATGGTGAGAGGCTTTATGTACCTGTTGAGTACACGCTCTAGAATGCGTTTGTCCCTGCGGAATCCTGGTATAGAGAGCCCGGACGACAGTATCTGGTCTGCCACGCTTTCAGCGCTCTGACCGCCTATCTCTATCCAAAGCACTGAGAAGATTACAGAGCCGACGAGCATGAAAGTGAGGTAAACAAGGATGGATATGACATAGTCGGGCAGGAAGCCGCGTATCACTATGTCCCTTATAGAGGGCGGATTCAGGTATTTTACGAGTCCAGAGACAGGAACCTCCCTATAGCCCCCTGCACCGACATTCTGCCTCTCATACGTTCCTAGCATTGGAAAACCGGCGTGGAACATCATAAGACCCCAAAACTGCATGCTCGCGAGCATTGCCGCGACCAGGATTACCGGCATGTTTGAAGTGTAGATGAAGTTCAGCGGCCACTTTATTCCAAAGCCGCGGACCCTGCCAAAGCTGAGGGGAATGTTAACCTTGATTGACTGCAGGTAGGTTG
Source organism: Candidatus Parvarchaeota archaeon (assembly GCA_030669205.1). Lineage (GTDB taxonomy): Archaea > Nanobdellota > Nanobdellia > JAFCGN01 > DAOVEB01 > DAOVEB01. The sequence continues at coordinate 21,701 of DAOVEB010000003.1, forward strand.
CCATGACAAAGACAATAACTGTTGCAGCAATCGCGACCATGGGCCACAGTATCTCAGATGGGAGACCCATGATTATCAAGGTCAGCACCTGAGGTATCACGCCAACGGGCACACCTGCCGGTCCAAGCATTGGCGAAATGGAGTTTACTATTATCTGTCGCGAGACCCCTGCGACGATGAAAAGCGAGATGCCGGAGCCAATACCCCACTTACTGACAACCTCATCCATGAACAGTATTAGCATTCCACCCATCACCAGCTGCAGAGCCATGACTGTCTGAATCGCGAGTCCTGGCACAGCTGGAGGCAGCGCGCCCGAGAGGACGTACATCACGTTCTCAGCAACTATGAAAACAATGGCAAAGAGCTTTTGTATCCCACCAAACTTGCGCTTTCCTTCAGTGGTTGTTGTATCAATCTTGATCACATCAGCCCCCACAAGGAGCTGGAGTATGATGCTGGCTGTGACTATTGGCCCTATGCCAAGGGTTATCACAGAACCAAACTGCGCTGCAAGTAGAACTGACATCATCTCAAACTCTGTTTTGTAAGCCGGACTCAGTCCATACAGGGGAATCATTGACAGCACGAAGTATATAATCAGGATGATTCCGGTCCAGTAGATTCTCTCGTTGAAATGGAGTTTCTTTTTTGGGGATGAGACTTCAGGCAGGCTGTTCAGGATAGAGTCAAGATTCAACACACTTCCCTCCTGATTTTTCTATGGCTTCTCTCGCCTTCTTTGAGAACGCGGACGCCTTGACCGTGAGCTTCTTTTTCAGGATGCCTTTTCCCAACACCTTGGTATCAGGCAACTCAGCGCTCTTATCATAGGAGTTGAGGTCGCTCAAGTTGACAGTTGCGTAAACGTTCGGAAGTTTTGAGATGAAACCTTTTTTATCGAGGCGGGGCAACGGCTTGTGACTCCTGCGCTTGCCCGCTCCGGCACGGCCCCTGCCACCACGGTTTCCTGCACCTCTCCTTCGGAGACCCAGACGCCTGAAACTCTTTCTCCTCGACTTCTTTTCCCTCCTGACAACCATCTAAACCATCCTCATTATCAGTTTGTTTATCTCCTTTCCGCGGTAGCCAAGGGAGCCTCCCGACCCATAAGCCCTTTTGATTGACTTGAGTCCTCCTCTGGGCGGCTTAAGCCTCACAACACTGCCCTCCTTGGCCTTCAGGACGTCGAGCGTTTTCTTATCAACCTCACCAAAAGTCACGTAGTCCTTGCATCTCCGTACCATGGGAAGCCTCTCCTTGCTCAGAATAGCACAGTTGAACTTTGCCTTCAGGCCCAGCAGCTCTATTGTCTTCCTTGCCTTTGGCTCTGTTCCAATAGTTGACCTGAGCCTCACAACCGCGATGACATCGCTCATCTCTTATCACCCGTTTTCTTGGTCCTTGACAGGTTCTTGAGAGCTTCGAAACAGGCGTAAATCAAGTTTATCCTGGTGCGTGACTGGCCACTTACCCTTGACCACACATCCTTTATACCTGCAAATTCCAGGACTTTCTTGCACTCGTCGTGGATGCAGAGGCCAACCCCTTTGGGTGCGGGCAGTATTTCAACCCGGACCGAGCCACATCTGCCACTCACCCGTAATGGAATGGAGTGGTTCTCACCGCAACCACACTCCCAGGAGCCGCAGTCTCTGACAACCTTAATCATGTTGAGTTTGGCGGAAATCAGGGCTTTTTCACGCGCAGGCACGGTTTCCCTTGAGGAACCAAGCCCGATTCCAACATAGCCATCGTGGTTGCCACAAACTGACATTGTGGTGAACTTGGGCTTGTTTCCCTCCGCTGTTTTCTTCTGAGTCTGCCTGAAAGCTCGGCGTTTGCCACCACCAAACTTCCCCTTGGCCTGCCCTATAAGCAGAAGGTCATGCTCCAAATCCGGAATCAAAACGTTGATTATTTCAGGCTCTGTTATCCTCTGACCTCTGTTGATTATCTGGTCCAGGTCAATTATCTTTCCGTCCTTGACCTGCCTGCCAAGGCCAGTCTTTGGGACCCAGTTATCAGTGTTGTTTTCCCTTCGCATCTTCGTTCACCTTACCCTTTGCCTTCGCTTTCTTTGCGATGCTCTTAGCCGCCCTTTTCTTTTGTGGCTTGCCAGTTTTAATTCTTTCTGCGGCATCCTTCACTGCCTTCTCACTGGTACCCTTTGTGTGACCTCCAAAGAGTCTGTCCTCTGGCGGGAAAACATCATTATGGTTCATCTTCATGCCGCCGTCCAAAGCACCCTTCAACGCCGCGAAGGTCTTGGTGCCCTTGCGTGGGGTTATGAATCCTATGTCCGGCACAACGTCCTTTTTCTTGGAACGTTTTGCACACAGCAACCCTGTCAGGTAGGCTGCTGGTATGTTCCCTGTGGGACCCTTATAGCCGAAGTCAGCAAGCTCGCCCGAATTGGCCTGTGCAACGGTCTTATCACCCTTGTTGTCGTAAAGGATGACCTGACACAGACAGTGTCTGTTTGACAGCCTTACAACCATTCTGGGCTTGCCTGATTTCAGATAGGCTAACCTCTTCTTATAGTTAGTCCTCTTCTCCCTTCTTCTGCGGAACTTCACCACATATCTTGAGTTTATGGCCATTTCAAACCTCCTTCTTCCTTATGTGTAACTTCAGGTGAGCTACTGATCTGAAGAACCCACCCTTGACCCTTCTGTACAGTTTCCTGTAATCTGAGCTGCCAAGCACGTTCTTTTCCTTTATGAGCTTGAGAAACTTTCTCTGTGCCCTGATCCGGCTCATCCATCTCTTCTTCTTGGGATAGCGGGCGTTCCATGTGCCTTTTCTGTGCCCCGGACCTTTCTGCCTGCCTTTCCTTCTCTGGATAATCCGTTTGCGTATCCTCCCCCTACTGCTTCCCTTTTTGGGTTTCTTCTTTATCGCGCCATCCCTTATGAGGCTACGGATGTCCTGGCGTGTGATTGCCTGCTTCACGTCCTCCACCCTTTCAGGGTCTATGTATACCTTACCTATGCCGACGTCCAGCACCTCAGACGCGAGTCTTTTTTGAATTTTCAGATTCACCATCCTTATCTCCCCCTCCCTGCTTTCCTCACAGTTGTCTTTTCAGGGGCTGGTTTCTTCGGAGCGGCTTTCTTCGAAATCTGCTTTGCCGGCTTCTTCGGGGCGGCCTTTTTCTCCAATCCCTTCTTCTTAGGCTCTGGTTTCTTCTTTTTCTTCGGCTTCTTCTCTTCGACCTTGAGCTTTTTCTCCACCTTTTGCCTGACCCTTTCAAGCTTTACGTTCAAAACTTTTATCTTCATCTTCTCTGCGAGTTCGAGCATCTTGAGCCTCTTCTTAAGCCCGACCCTGCTCGCTATCTGGACCATACCCGAGCTCTGTCTGAGTTCGTCGAGGTTGTGCACAACCTTTGTCTCCTTCCTCTCCGTCTTTGGAGTCCTGTATCCAAAACCAGGCATTCTTGGGGCATGCCTCTCCTTTCTCCTGGCCTTGGAATGGAAGCCCTTTGGCTTTCTCCATCTATCTTTCAGCTTTTTTCTCTTCTTGTGCTCTCTCGGGAGGAATCTCTTTTTCAAGCTTTACCACCTTTGCTGACTATGTATATGCCATCTTGGAATACCCTGCGGTCGCGGCGCTTGACCCTGCAGACCTGTTCAATGTTAGCAGCTATCTGAGACACCTTTTCCTTGTCGATTCCTTGCAAGGTTATCTCACTGCCCTTTATGTCAACATCGACCCCTTGCAGGAGTCTGGTTGTGCGGGGCTTCTTTTCACCCATGAAGTTCTCTATGATGAGGGTTGAACCTTGTTTTTTCAGCGAGATTGGAAAGTGGATAAAACATATTTTCATCCTGTACTCAAAGCCCTCTGTTACCCCTTTCATCATGTTCTTTATGTGAGCTCCGAAGGTGTTTATCATCCTTTTGTGGCTGCGCCTTTTCCCACCTTCAACAACAACCTTGTCGCCTTCGATGGATATCATGATTCCCGGATAGCTCAGCTTCTTTCTCAATTCGCCTTTAGGGCCCCCTACAACTACTTCCATCCCGTCAACCTTTATGGTTGTGCCCTCAACAAAGTTTATCTCTTCTTTCATCTCAATACACATACGCCAGTAGTATTCCACCGAGACCGTCACGGGAGGCCTCTTTGTGGTTCATAACACCCTTTGGTGTTGAAACAATCAGCATACCAAACTCCCTTGCTGGCAGGTATCTCTTCTCAAACTTGATGTAGTCCCCCACCTTTGCAGGGAACCTTGGCCGAATCGAGCCGCACTTGTTTATGGAGCCCGAAAGCTCTATCTTGAGCATTCCGCCCTTGTTGTCGTCTATATACTCAAAGTTTCCAAGATACCCCGCGTCATGCATGAGACGGACTATTTCCCTGACCATCTTGGACACAGGCTTCACAACCACATCCGGCCTGCCAACTTTCTCTGCGTTCATTATCTGGCTCATCACATCCGAAAGCACATCATGTCTCATCATTTACACCTCGTGACCATATTTTTTGAATCCAAGCCCCTTGGCTATCTCCCTGAAGCACTGCCTGCACACGCCAAGGGAGTACTTCCTTATATGGGCGCCGTAGCGTCCGCAGCGCCTGCAGCGTCTCGCGCCCCTGCCAAAGCTGTGCTCCTTCGGCTTGGAGAACTTCAGGAACCTATCTTTTTTCACCTTCTTGTGTTCTATCTGTTTGAGAACCTTTTTGTAACTGGCTGTTGTCATACCACTTCAACCCCAAAGCTCTTTTTCATGAACTTGATTGCCTCGTCCTTCTTGATTTTGTGGTGTGTTCCAACACGAGATTTCATGACGTGCCTTTTCTTTACCCTGTAGCCCCTACGCTCAAGGACAACCGCAACATCAAATCCTATTATGCCTATGGACGGGTCGTACTCCACTCCTGGGACTGTTATGTATTCCTCAACCCCAAAACTCAGGTTTCCATACCGGTCGAAGTTGGACGACTTGATACTGTTGTCAACACCCTCAAAGAGATTTTTAAGCAGGTCAACGGCCTTCTTACCCCTGATAGTACACTTCACACCTATTTCGACCCCAGGGCGCAGGCCCCAAGTCGGAACTCTTCTCTTTGACCGTGTGGTGACGCATTTCATGCCTGAAACGCTCTCCAAAAGCCTCTTTGCCCTGTCCAACTTTGCCCCCGGTTCTCCCGCCCCAATGTTCAGAACAACCTTTGAAACCTGGATTTCTTTCATCTTATTCATTTATTTTCACCACCGGCTTCTTTCCTCCAACAACAAAAGCAAACCTCTGGAGCGTCTCATAGGCTGCGCCTGCTGATTTGAGAATCACCCTATCGGGATAAGGACCCTCAACCTCAACCATACCTTTGATTACTGCTGTCTCTCCAACGTGCTTTCCGCCGTTGACAAATACCAGCGCCCCCTCCTTGAAAGGCAGGTACTCCAATATCTTCTGGCTCGGCAACTCAATCAAAAGCGACGCCTCTGTGCTGTACTTCCTACCCTGGCTTTCGGACAGAAGTATATTCCTTCCATCGTGCAGTGAGAGCTGAATCTTGCTCCCTTTCACCATCCTTTTGCCAGTTATCATGGCTATCTTCTTGTTGCTCTCGGCTGATGGTATCCTTATAAGGCTCAACTTACCCTTCCTATCAAGGACCATTCGGTAGTTTGTTTCTCCAACCCTCACAACATCCATGAAACCGACGGAGAAGCCTCCGTCCTTCCTCTTCACCCCATCAACCATAACAGTGCCAGAGTTCAGAAGTATCTTTGTCTCCCTTGATGTCTTGCTGATTTTGAGAAGGTCCCTGCAAAGGACTATGAGGGGTACGCTGTCCTCTCTGTTGTGTGGGCCAGGTCTGAAAGTGGCTATGAACTTTGCGTCCTTTCTCCTTATGTTCCATGAACGTGGAGCTGCAAGTCTCTTAAGGTGCATCTTTTCCCACCTCTGCCTTTCTCTTAGGGTCTGACATGTCCGGTTTGACAATCAAAACATTCGATGGATAGATAGGATATCTGATTTCACTGCCGTCCGTTTTTTTCATCTTTGCACAGTCAATGAGAAGTCTGCCACGGACAACGTCCTCAACCTTCCCTTCCTTGCCACGGAACTGGCCGCGCATAATCTTTACTATATCTCCAGATCTCACCGTCATCGAACGTCTTTTATACCTCTTCATCAATGTCCTGCTCAAATGTGCTTTCATTTCAAACCACCACCGACGCCACCTTGCCAACTGTGGGGAATCTCTCGATTACCTCACGTGCAACAGGTCCTTTGACCACAGTGCCCTTTGGTTCCCCTCCTTTGGCGTCTTTCAGCAGTATCGCTGCGTTGTCGTCAAAGCGTATCCGGGTTCCGTCGTGTCTCTTTATCTCCCCCCTCTGCCTTATAACAACTGCTGGCACCACCTTATGCTTGATGTCCGGGTTGCCTTTCTTCACTGCAGCCATCACAATGTCTGCTATGCCCGCCTTTCCAATCCTCCTTTTGACACCTTTGTAGTTCTTTACGCTGATTATCTGGATTATCCTCGCACCGCTGTTGTCAGCCACCACCAATTTTGCGCCAACAGGCAGCGTTCTCCTTATGCGCGACTTTATACCTCTCATTCCATCACCTTCAACACAACAAACTTCTTAGTTTTGGATATGGGTCTGCATTCCATAATTACCACGTTATCACCCTCCTTGGCGCCGATGCACGGCGGATTGTGCGCTGTCAGCTTTGTGGAACGCTTTTCGAAACGCTCGAACTTCGAGATTTGGATTATCCTTTCAAACGAAACCTTCACAGATTTTTCCATCTTGGCAGAGGTGACCACACCCTTGAATATTCTGCCACGGACTGAAAGTGTTCCATGGAACGGGCAGTTCCTGTCACTGCATCCTCCCTTTGGTGCCTTGATTCCTTTTATACCCACATTTTCAGTCATCGCAACTTCACCTTTTTCAGCCTGTCTTCAGGCCTGAAGCATATCGAATCCCCACAAAGTTCGATTCTGCCGTCAACGTCCAAGACGAACGTCTTTCCCTTTTTCAGTATGCGCTTATCGCCAGCTTTGGTTCTCATCAGGAAGGTATTCTTGGTCTCATCAATTATTATTCCCTCAGCAACCTTTCTTCCACTATCGCTGACCTTGGAGAAAAGCCCTATCATTTCGTGCTTTCCTATGTTTTTTCTTGTTATCACCATATCATCTCACCTCTATCAGCTCAGGTGAAAAACCCATTTCCACAAGCATCTTCTTCACCTTCTCACTGTGGTCACCCTGGAGCTCTATCTGGCCCTTTTTGGAGGTTCCGCCACAGGCCAACTTTTGCTTCAGCTCCTTGCCAAGCTCTTTGAGGTCTATCTGCTTCTCGTCGATGCCTTCAATGATTGTCATTTTCTTTCCATACCTCCTACGCACAGTTCTGACCTGAATCTTCTGCTGCTCCTTAGCTATGGTCTCGCAGACGCATAGTTCACTTGGCAGTCCACAGATCTGACAAACGTCGCTCATCTTTTCTTCCTTTGCCTCCGTTCAGTTAACAACCTGGCGATTGTCTTTCTTATTTCCCGGACCTGACCGGGATTGTCAGGTGGCACTTTTGAGGATATCTGCGTCCTAGCTTTCATCAGCTCCTTGCGGAGCTCAAGCTCCTTATCACCCATCTCTTTTTCACTCATCTTTTTTATCTCCGTCTTTCTTAGTACCGCCACCCTTTCCACCTTCCACCTTTGACTTAACCTTTTTCGCGCCGACTTTCTTCTTCACAGCGTCAGTTTTCTTTTTAACTTCCTTTTTGACTCCGGTGTCGCCTTTCTCCTCAACAACCGGCTCAACGTCCTCCATTATCCTGACATCGTCAGGCATCCTCACGTCAGAACGAAGTATCTTGACAGTTATCCCAATCACGCCTGACTTCAACTTTATGTTATGCTTTGCAATCTCGACCTTTGTGTCGGAGATATCCCCACACTTGGGCAAGGAGCCTGAGTAGAACCTCCATCTCCTGGAACGTTTGCCCGGGACCTTGCCTGCCATCAGTATCTCCGCCCCCTTAACACTGCCCCCTGACATGATTCTATGCAGGGACCTATAACCTATTGATTTAAATCTGGAGACGCCGAAGCGAGTCAGCTGAAATGCAATGCGCCCGGCTATTATGTTGGCGTTGATTTCAGGGTCCTCAACCTCCCTTACCTCTATTTGGGGTGACTGCATCTTGAACCTGTTCTTGAGAATGTCTGTGAGGTTTCTTATGTTTTCGCCTCCACGACCAACTACAAGGCCTGGCTTGCTTGTATGTATTATGACCTTCATGCCAAGGGGCGTCTTGGTTATCTCGCAGTGTGAATAGCCCTGCTTGTTGAGCCGGTCGCCTATATATTCCTTGACCTTGTAGTTCTTCACCTTCTTGTCTATGAACATCCTCTCAATCATCCTTCCACCTCAATGTAGACGTTCGTCATCCTCCCTATCCTTCTGGTTGACCTGCGCTCCTTGGAAATGGCCCGGCCGCAGACAAATGACACTATCCTGGCTTTTTCAGGGTCAATGTTGTTCTGAGCCGCATTTGTAACCGCGTTCTCCAAGACCTTTATGACAGCCTTGCTGGCCTTCATGGGATACCTCCCAGCAGCAATGCCTTTCTTGTGCGCCATATCCTTGTTGTAGCGCCTGAAGGGTATTGCCCTCCTCTTGTCTATAACGTCATTTAACAGCTTTATTGCTCTACCAATCTTCATCCCTTTCACGGTTTTGCCTATCTCCACCGCGTGCTTGAAGGAGATTGGAAGGTTCGTTCCTGCTGCCTTTGCTTTTTCCATCAACATCACTTTATCGGTACAAACTTGGATGAGCGTGAGGCACCCACACCTGGTGAGCCATGTTCGATTCTCTTCCTTGTCAGTGCGAACTCCCCAAGGAAATGACCGAGCATCTCTGGCTGCACCTCAAACTGCTTGAACTCCTTTCCATTGTGCACGGCCAACTTCAGCCCCACGAACAACGGGAGTATCACCATGTCCCTCTCATGGGTCTTTATTGGCCTTGGCTCCCTACCGTCCGCCTTCGCCTTCGCAGCACTCTTCACCTTTTCAAGCAGCTTCTTCTGCATCGGCGTGAAACCTCTCTTTATGGACCTACGCACCCTTGCATTTACTAGCTCCGCGAACTCATTGGTTGACATTGCCTTGAGTTCCTCCAGCTTCCTGCCCATGAACAAAATCTCTCTTGCCATTATCTCCTCCTCAGCTTCTTTCTACCAGTCTTTCTGGCGGCTATGCTACCAACCTTCCTTCCAGGAGGGGCGGTTCTTGAGACTGTCTTTCTCTTTTTGTGTCTTCTCATTCCCCCTCCAAAAGGATGGTCAACAGGATTCATTGCCCCGCCTGCAACAATGGGCCATACCCTGGATTTGCTCCTGAGTATGTGGTGCTTCTTTCCAGCCTTCACAAGAGGCTTCTCTTTCCTCCCGCCGCCTGCGATGGTTCCTACCGTCGCCTTGCAATTTGGGTTGAATATCTTCATTGATTTTGATGGAAGCTGCAGTGTGACCCCGCGCTGGTCCTTTGACACAACGCGTGCGGTGCATCCAGAACCTCTCACCAATTTGCCGCCGTCTCCTGGCGAGAGTTCGATGTTGAATATCCTGGTTCCCTCGGGTATCTTGCTGAGCGGCAAGACATTACCCGGCATGATTGCGGCGTCTTCGCCTATGTGGATAGTATCACCTTCGGCAACGCCCAGCGGAGCGGGCAAAATGAATCTCTTGCCATCCAACTTTATCTCCATAAGCGGGGAGTTCCTACCCGGACCATGGTATATCGAATTTATCCTCGCCTCGCCGCTCCCGCGGGGATAACTTATCTTCCCCTTCCACCTGTGGGTCGGAGACCTGTAAACAGGCTTTCCTTTCCCCCTTCTCTGCTGTTTGAGTCTTTTTGGCATATTATATCATCCCCAGTTCAGTTGCCACGTCCAATGCACTATCTTTTTCCGACAGCTTGACATAGGCCTTTTTTATGTTTTTTGAGTTCGCGACCCTCACCTTGTCAACTTTCACCTTGAAAAGCTCTTCAACCGCCTTCTTTATCTGGTGTTTGTTGGCTTTGGGGTCAACTGCGAAGACTATCTCATTGGACGAGTCCATAAGCCTGACCGCCTTTTCCGTTGAGAGAGGATAGAGTATGACCTTCATTTGAACAACCCTTCCAGTTCTTTCATCGCGTCCTCACTCCAGATGCACAGTCTGCCAGGCTGGCAACCCGGCGCAAGTAGCTCCGCATTCAGGTCCTTGACCAGAGATACATCCGCACCAGGTATGTTCCTCGCTGACTTGAGGAGGTCGCACCTCCTGCTCACCACAAACAGCGGGCCCTTCCTCTTTCTGTAGGGTCTGCCGCGCATCTTACCCCTGCCAGGTCTCTTCTTCTTCTGGGACGCGCGCTCCAACTCATCACCCAGACCAATGGCTTCAACCATCTTCTGGACGTCCGCCGTTCTTTTGAGCAACTCTGCCTTGTTCTCCACCACAACCGGAACCTTGACCTTCCCAACACTATGTCTCTTGCCCACAACTTCCCTGTCTGCTGTGGCGGCTATGGCACTTCTTATTGCAAGCAGCCGCTCCTTGCTGTTTATCTTCTCCTCCAGCACCTTGCTGACCTGTGGAGGGAATGCGACCCGTCCGCCCTTGGTTTGCGGCGCGAACGCGCCCACGTAGTGGAATCTCATGCCACGCCTCCACATCACCTTTGTTGGAGTCCTTGACGTGCCCATGCCGTACGTTCCTCTGTACGCCCTACGTCTCTTTGAACGGTAAACAGACTTCCGCTTTCCCGCGTCTGGGTTTGTGCCCTTTGGCTGCCTATTTCTGGACTGGATTGAGAGAACCGCGCGCTTTATGATGTCAGGTCTGAACTCCTCTTTGAAGACCGCGGGCAGTGTGATTTCCCTTTTTCTTTTGCCGTCAACACCAAACACGCTTGCCTTCATTGTTTCGAACTCCTTGAAATGTACGTGATTTCGCCTGGCTGCTTTGGAACCTTTCGGTCTGGCCTCACAGCCTTCCTGAACAGAACCAGGCGCTTCTGCGGCCCAGGAACAGAACCTTTAATCATGATGTAATTCTTCACCTTACCATAGTGCGGGAAGTCGCCGGCAGGTGTCACATCTTCCCCGTCTTCACCCATTGCGAGCACCCATCTGTTGTAATCAACCCTCTGGTGGAAGCCCATCTGACCCCTGTTTGGCGTCTGCCTCACAGTCACCGCAGGGTGCCAGGGACCCATGGAACCCACCTTTCTTCTGGACTTCTCAGCCTTGTGATGCAGGAGTTTGACGCCAAAACGCTTTACCACGCCTTGGAAACCCCTGCCCTTTGTTATGGCAATTACATCAATTTGCTCCCCAGGCTTGAAGACGCTCTCTACCTTTATCTCCTTGCCCAGATGCTCCTTTGCGAACGCCTCCTTCTCCTGCAATGAACCGCCAAGAGGGACCTCAAAGACCTCCGGCCTCCGTTTGAATGGCGGCTGTGTATAGCATAGAATGGTTATGTCGTGGTACTCGCCCATCTGCTTCTCTTTCTTCTTCTGCCCCTTCTTCTCCTTTTTCTTCACCTTGACCCTCCTTTCAAGGTCTTTGTCAAGGTTGTCAGCCCACCTCTCGCCAACCGACACTTTGCCGTCGGTTGTATCAGCATAGTAACGGACACCTCCAACCTTGAGAGGTGGTATCTCCAAAACAGTAACCGGAACAGATATCTTCTCGCCCTTTGTACGGGAATATTTGCGGTTGTCAACCATCATTATATGGGTCATTCCAGCTTTGTAGCCGGCAAACAGTCCTGGCCTCGCCTCATCAGATTTCACAGTCCTGACCCTAGGTACAGGTCTTCTGGCCCTCTTCCTCGGCCAGTACGCCATAGACCCCTTTCTGGGGCTCGAACGACTGCCTACTTGGTGTCCCATTGTATCATCCTATCCCTTAATTTTCTTTTTAAACCTATCTACCCAGAACACGTACCAACTGCGAAACCTTCAGAAACAATTCCAACGGGCTCATTTTTAAGTGTTGCGGATTTTCTGGAGTCTTTTTTAGCCTGACAATCAATGAAAGAATGAATGTAATTTACTACCTACATTTCCTACTTGTCAGCTTTTATATCTCCTCGAAAGTAGTATAACATAACATAATATATATCCAAACGGTATTTTACAGCCTCAATTTATTTTTAAGGTTCCGGGAGCTAGTAATCTACATGGTTTCAGTTGAGGACTTGGTCGAATCCCCGACCCACACATCTGAGAGTTATTTCCCCCACAGATTGC
>DAOVEB010000068.1 GCA_030669205.1 Candidatus Parvarchaeota archaeon
GGAAGATGCCGAGCATAACCCTGACAAAATCCTGGAGGGACGATAAGGGAGAGTGGCACAACCAGAACATCTCCGTGACCAGGAGGGACTTGGTTGAGCTCAGCCACCAGCTTCCAGAGGTCATCAGTCTGTACGATGAGACTACCAACAAGATGAGCGGTGCTCCAAAAGGGCCTGGACCAAAGGAAAAGGCAGTCGAACCAAAGGAAGAAGCGGTTGTTTATACAGACACGCCCGAGTTCGTTGGCTAGAGCTTTGACTTGATTATCTCGGAGATGTTGAGCACATACTCCAGAAAGATTGGCTTGATGGATATCACCTTGAGTGCTAGGCTAGTCGGTAGGTGGAGGACAAGATCCACCAGCTTCTCCATTTCATCTCCATTCACGACCCTTGCCTTTTTCAGCCTCGGGTCGTTCTCCCGCCCTTTCAGGGCGAGCTCTGCGTTTATGTGCATCATGGAGATGTCAAACAGGGCATCGAGCACGAACTGGATGGAGTTCACATTTTTCATCTCCTCGGCTCCTATGAAGGCCTGGGCGCCATCACGCACAAACGACCTGAAGCTCCCGGAGTCGAGAACCTCAATTATCCTATCCTTCTCATTCTTGCTCAGCCTGTCGTTCGAAGCAGTGAGTGCCATGTCTATACTATTTGTTATTATCTTTCCCAGCTGTTTTGTTGAGACTATGTAACCATTCTCTGTCTCGCAGATTGATTCTGGGAAGGCCTTGTTTATCCTGTCCCGCGCCTCATACACCCTATTCGTGTAGGTAGGATGTCCATATATGAGCCGGGCCATTCTGTAACCACTTATAGGTCCATATATGTATGTCAGTAGATACACTTTTGATGAAATCCCGTCTTCAAGTGGATTTTCTATTTTCCTTGGCATTCTATCCCCTGTTGTTTGACCACCACTATGTTGCCGAACGTTTTGTACTATAAAATCTTTTTGATAAAAGCTTTTTAAAGTTTGCTGTTGCTTGGAGTTACATGTATGAGATAGGAAGGTGTTACAACTGTGGACATTACGTTGTTTTTGCCCAAAGACAGAGAAGTGTGCTCTGCAGGCGCTGCTTGAAGAGGCTGCAGTGTGCGAGGGTGGGCAGAAAGACGCAGGCTGACTCCCTCCAACAGGCAGCGGAAGTAATAAAAGCCCTTGAGTCCAAGGGAAAGATAGTTGGATTCGGTGAGTATGATGGATGAAAAAAAACTGGACAATTCGATAATCAAGAAGCTGGGGGATTTTCCAACTGCGCTTCAAACCTTCAAAAAACTCATCAGAGACAAGGAATCGCTGTCGTTTTTGGAACTTACGAACGCTGTTTCAATCAAGAGAATGGGCTACAACGACCACGGACGCATCCATACAAAGATTGCAACTGACAGCGCGCTGAAACTCTACAAACTGCTCGGCATGAAACCATCCCTTGTCAGGGACGGCCTGGGCAGCGAGGATGACTCTGTAACTGCGATGGTGCTTGCAGCGTTCCTGCACGACATGGGCATGGCAGTAAACAGGGACAACCACGAGCTTCTTGGAGTGGTGTTCGCAAGACCTATAATGAGCAGGATACTCGGAGACCATCCCAATAAACACAATATAATCGCAACTGCCTGCGAGGCCATACTCTGCCACATGGCAAACTACAAGCCGAGTTCAGTTGAGGCTGGTATAGTCTCGATAGCAGATGGGACAGACATGACAGCCGGTCGTGCGCGAATACCGCACTTTTACTTTGAATCTGGAGGCGCCAAGATACACAGCTACTCCGCGCTCTCGATAATGCATGTTGAAATCAAAAAGGGCAAGAAAAGGCCGGTTGCAATCGAGATTGTGATGTCAAACCCTGCCGGCGTTTTCCAGGTTGAGGAGATTCTCCTACCCAAACTTGCGAACTCAGGTCTAGAGAAAAAGGTGGAGGTAGTTGCGGTTATAAAGAAGGGCGACAAATTCGAACGATTAGAGGTCAACTGACCTTTCTCAGAAAGACCAGAAATCCTGTGTGCATCAATCCCACATTCTCCGGCCGCGTCCGCTTTTCGGTTATCCACACATGTTTGACTATCTCGCAACTCTCATCGATTATGAAGCCGCTCGGCCTCAGTTCGACAACCTTCTGCACCTGCTCCACTGTGGGCACGTAGCAGACGAGGTATCTGCCTGTTTTCAGATTCCCAACGTGCGCGAACGCCTTCCATGGCTCGGCCAGGTCGAGGGTTATCAGGTCCAGATTGTTCTCGTCAATCCCTTCAGACACATCCTTCTCCTTTATGGTAATGTTCTTGATTCCCATGCGTTCCGTGTTCCTCTTTGCTATCTTTGCAAATTCGTTTCTTCTCTCATAGGTGTAGACATGGCCTTTCGGCGCGCAGAGCCCCGCCAGAAAACAGGCTAGCGCGCCTGAGCCGGCACCAGCGTCAACTATTTGGAAGCCGTTATGGACGCCAACCTTGCCACCGATGTAGGCAGCGTCCTTTATGCGAACAATCTGCGGTCCGCGCT
>DAOVEB010000043.1 GCA_030669205.1 Candidatus Parvarchaeota archaeon
TATCTTCTGGATTGACTTCACCCTGCGGTTCGGCCTCTCAATCACGTCGTACCTTTTGTTGCGCTCAAAATGGTAGATGAGTTTCCTGTTGTAAAGTGAAATGCACACCAGTCGGGCGTTGGCCTCCTTCATTTCGACAAAACTCTGCATAACCGCAGTAAACAATTCTGATTATAAATAGGTTGAGAAATAAAGACAAAAAGAATAAAAAGTGGTGCTCACGCACCAGTCTTCAGCTTTTTCAGGTCCTTCAGTTCCAGCATGAACCGCTCGCGCTTGTTCCTCAGAGGTTCGCCCCACACATAGATATGCCTTTGCCTCGGCCTCTTGAGTATTGCCAGAAACTTTCCCCTGGGAGTGCGACGCACCCCAGCAATGACGAAAACCGAGTCGGACTCGAGACGAAGCAGCTTCATCCGGCTTCCCTTGGATTTCTGGAACCCGATAGAGGTACCTTTCGGTATCTGGACCTGTTTTCCAATATTTTCTGTGAAAAACTTCGGCTTGTTCATATGTTCCATCTCATGTGTTTCCTATACGTGCAATAACTCCTTAATAAATCTAACTGTTACATAACTCCTTTATAAATATTACTACTCTACAGTAAATATATTTGTATAAAAACAGTGTATGGGTCACATTTATATTTGAGAAATAACTTTTTATCTCCACCATGCCCAAGAAAAAACTCAAGTCAGAGGACCAGCTGAACTTTGTGCTCAACAGGATAAGGTCGGACATCACCGAGAGCATGAAGATGGAGGACTTCATCAAGGACAAACTGATAGAACAGGTAAGAAGTGAGATAATCAATGAAGTCAGGGACGAAATTGTTAAGGAGTTCGAAGAGCACGGAATGAAGGGAGAGGTGATGAAAAACCTCAAGAGAGACATCGCAAAGGTGAGGAAGGAGGTCATCAGGGAGATAAAACGGGCTGAAGAAGCGATAGCCAAGGACGTGATAGATGAGTTCAAGAACGAGGTTAGGAAGACCTTTGCAAAGGAGTTGCAGGACGTCAAAGAAGAGATAAAAAGCGAGATAAAGGGTAGGTTGATGGGTTCATTGATGGGATGAAGTCAGTGGGAATAAACCTCTGCCATTAGTCTGTATAGGTAATTCTGAATGTCTCCCGCAAGTCCGCTTTCCTTGACATTGCCGTCCCACTCTGATATCTTTTTCCCATATTTCTTCTCCACACTGTCACCAACCCACTTGAGGGATGTCCAGTACTGTTTTTTCCTTGATAGCTCCGCCCTCTCTGCGTGCCTCATCTCACTGGTTTTCGAGCCAATCTGGAAGTACGTTCTCGGAACACCCAGAAATATCAGAAAATTATTTGTTTCGTAGTGTGTAAAAAACAACAACTTCAACATTTTCTTGAGGTCTTCTATGACAGCTTTATAGGCCTTTTCCTCAGCCTCCTGTTGCTCCCTTGATTCGCCTCTGTGCATAATTGCCTCTTCTCTAACAGAATAAAGACTTTGAATCAGCATGACGTAAAGGCCTTGGTCCTCCTCAACCCTTTTCAGGTGGAATCTGGGGTCATATATCGCAATGGGTGAGTAAAAATTCTTGTCTATCAGGATTACAAAGGTATGGTCAAGGGGTATATTGCTCATTGTACCATACTTTGGCAGGGCCAACTTTAAAAATATCACGTTATGGCTGGGACAGCAGAACAATGAGATAGGATATCTCGATTGAAAAGACCTGTACAACTGCAAGAACTGTGTAAAATATGATGAAGAGAAAAACCATCCTGTAATTCTTCTTCAAAATCACTGGATGGATGAAACAGGCAAGGAGATAATAAAACATGAATGAGAACAGCAGAATCAGAGACCATGTGGCGAGGAAAAATGGTTCGAGCATACTCACAAACTCTGGGTCAATGGCTGTCAGAAACAGAAAAAAGGTGTAAACCAGGGGGAATATCGCAGTTAGCAGGAAGTAAATGATTTTGGTTCTGTCTGGTTTCATCTCTTTGAACATCTTGGTATCATTCGAAATGAGTATTATCACGGGCGCAAAGCCCAGAAGTACCATGGACGCCAAAACTCCATAATCTGGAATGAAGAGGAGCGCGACTGCAAAGACTATGACAACTACAGGGATTGTATATTTCTTCATCTCAGACCAACCAGCTTGTTGAACCATTCAACCCCATAGTACCAAACAAAGTAGTATACCAATGGCTCAAAAAAGACCAGGATGAGTCCCAATCCGCCGGAGAGCCCGAAAAGCCGGGCAATTCCGAATGTCGAGATGTTAAATATAGAGAGTATGAAACCGAGAAGTGCGCCGTGGTATCCCACGTTGTAAGGCCTCTTGGACGCCTCATATATTATGTTCCACAACCCCCAAACAAAGGGAAGTGCGGCAAGGTATGTGATTGTGACTGTTTCTGCTGAGACCATATATAGGAGTGGGGCAATCAAAGCAACTCCTAACGCAGGAACCGTTGCACCAGACATGAAGGACTTTGAGTACTTCCTCAAATCCTTTTTCTTTATCGCCTTCATCGCTATAATTAACACGGTGGTTGTATAAAAATGTGATGTCGCCATATGATTTTTAAAATAGGTCTTCGTTGTATATTGTAATGTTGGACGACAAAGGACTAAAGAAAAAGTATGAGAAGGTCTTCAGCAAGGATTTTGACAGATATTATCCCACAAAGTTCCTGCGCAGTTCAGGTTTCCAGCGTAGCGTTTGCAAGAGATGCGGCAGGGCTTTCTGGTCAATCGATGGTGGCAACACCTGTGGAGAGTCGACCTGCTCAGGTGGATACACATTCATAGGCAGAAAAAAGAATGACCTTGATTATGTAGGGGTCTGGAAGTCATTCTCGTCTCATATGAAAAAAAAAGGTTACACTCCGATAAAAAGATATCCTGTTGCCGCACGCTGGAGGGATGACATTCACTTTGTTGAGGCTTCAATAGATGACTTCATACCTTATGTAATAAATGGTGTGGTCAGGCCTCCTGCAAACCCCCTGACAGTTCCGCAGTTCTGCCTCAGGTTCGGGGACATAGAAAATGTTGGTGTGACGGGCGCACACTACACCGGATTCGTCATGATCGGCCAGCACTCCTTTCAGGACAAGGACAGTTATGACCCAGACGTTTATCTGAACCACCTTTACACATGGTTTGAGAAGGACGTGAAGGTGGACAAGGAAAAGATGTACTTCCACGAGGACGTGTGGGCTGGTTCTGGCAACTTTGGTCCCTGCATGGAAATATTCTCGGGTGGGCTTGAGCTGGCGAACCAGGTTTACATGCAGTTCCGACAGACCTCCTCTGGTCACAAGGACCTGAACATGAAGGTACTGGACATGGGCATGGGGCAGGAACGGGTTGCATGGTTCTCGCAGGGCAAGGGCCTGTCGTACGAGACAACGTTTCCCTATGTGATTTCAATGCTCAAAAAGGAAACAGGGATGGTTGTCAATGAAGAACTCATAAACAGCTTCCTGCCCTACGCAGGAATGCTGAACACCGATGAGGTCGACGTGAACGTGGGGTGGAACAGTATAGCGCGCGAACTTGACGTGGGAGTCGACGTGTTGAGGGAAGAGGTAAGGACTCTATCCTCAATCTATGCGGTCGCAGACCACACCCGCTCCCTGTTAATCGCGCTGACAGACGGCGCACTGCCTTCAAACTCTGGCGGAGGATACAACCTACGTGTCATACTCAGGCGCAGCCTGGACTTCATAAAAAGGTACAATTGGGGAGTAACCCTACGCGACGTGATTCTGTGGCACACCAAGGAGTTGAAAAAGACATATCCAGAGGTGTGTGAGATGGAAAAGGAGATTGGTAGGATAATGGAGGCGGAGGAGGACAGGTACTCAAACACTAGGAAAAGGGTCAGGAAGATGCTCAGCGGAATCAAATCGCTTGACAGGGACAACCTGGTGGAGTTGTACGACAGCCATGGTATAACTGCCGAGATGCTGAAGAAAGCAGGATTCACCGTGCCTGACAACTTCTACGAGCTGGTGGCTGACAGGCACAAAACCCACAAGGCTGAGAGGAAGCAGCCAGAGGAGTTTGACCTGCCGAGAACAGAATTGCTCTACATAGATGACTACAGTAACGTTGAGTTTGACGCAAAGGTCCTCATGGTTGACAACGACAAGGTCATACTTGACAGAACTTCCTTCTACGCGACCTCTGGTGGGCAGGAGAAGGACAGTGGGAAGCTTGGTGGGCAGGAGGTGGTCGACGTCTACAAAGCGGGTGGTGTAATCGTCCACGTAGTTGACAGCCCAAAGTTCAGGGCAGGGGATACCATCCACGGCGAGGTCTACTGGCTGAGGCGCAGGCAGCTGGCGCAGCACCATACGGCTGTGCACATAGTCAACGGCGCCGCGCGTCAGGTTCTCGGCAACCACGTCTGGCAGGCAGGCGCAGACAAGACTGTGGAGAAGGCAAGGCTTGACATAACACATTACGCCCTGCTCACAAAGGACGAGGTCAACAAAATTGAGAGGATTGCGAACAGCGTTGTCCACAAGGCCATACCAGTAAAAAGCCACGTCATGTCAAAAGACAAGGCTGAACAGAAGTTTGGTTTCCGCGTTTACCAGGGAGGGTTTGTCCCAGGTGGCGAGTTGCGTATAGTGGAGATAGATGACTTTGACATAGAGGCGTGCGGCGGGACACATCTGAACAACACAAAGGAGGCTGGGATGATCAAGATAACCGGAACGTCAAAGATACAGGACGGCGTGGTCAGAATCGAGCTCAAGGCGGGCAGCGCTGTGCAGGGCTACGCGTCCGAGCTGGTGGAAATTGCAAACGAGTCCTGCAAGCTAATTGGCTGTTCAATCACAGGGCTGCCCTCAAGGTGCGACGCCCTTTTCAAGGAGTGGAAAAAGGCGCGCAAGGGGAAGGTGGCCGAGTTCAAGGTCGGAAAATACAAAAAGGTCTCTGTTGCGACCTTTGCCCAGATAAAGATGGTTGAGGGTTCGCTTGACGAAGCTGGGAAAGTTCTGCGTGTGCAGAAGGAACACATCCCGAAGACAATCAGCAGGTTTCTTGGAGACATCCGCGCTGGGTCTAAGTAACCTTTTTAAAGTAGTAAAATAATTCTCATTCTGAAGATACGTGGGAGATTTATTCACGCGAAAAAACTCAAAGATGGGATCTGAGGTCTACTGTTGGAGTATCCCACCTGTCGTTACATGTAACCCAACAAGCTGGTGCATGGAACACTGTTATGGTCAGAGGGGTCATTATACCTGGCCCAATCCAAAAGACTACCTATCACGGATGTATGAAATATCAGTTAGGGAGGATTTCCCAGAAAAAGTCTTGGAGTTCATTAAAAAGAAAGAAGTCACAAAACATGCTGTAGAGTTTGTTAGGGTCCACGTTACAGGGGATTTTTACAGTATCCCGTACATCGATAAATGGAAAAGGATATGTAAGGGTGCCGAAGGAACCGTTTTCAGAACCACCACAAGGCAGATTGGCTTCAAGGACGAGATAATTGAATTAAGTTCACTGCCAAATATGATAATCAGGGAGAGTCTCGACAATCCATTTTCCTATGAAATAAGTAACATCACAATGGACGAGGATGGTAACTGGGATTTTGATGTTACAGAGGAAAGGGGTCGTTTGGAACCTTCAATGGATCTTTCTTTTGCAGCTCCTGATCCGGCAGTTAACCTTGAGCTCAAAGACTTCAAAACTTTAGTCGAAAAACTCAGAGAATTCAATATGGATCACGAAAGTCTGGTGAGTAAGATTAAGGACGAGCTCCTGAGGTATCGGCTCCCTATTTTGGAAAGTGCCAAGGCTTTAATCTGTAGCGGACAGTGTCAGAACTGTGCTGATCCTGATTACCCATTTGAAGGTGGTTATTTCTGTTGGAGAGAGGAAGGCAACACAAGATACCCATCACCCATTGCAAAGAGGATTATCAAGAAATTAAATAGGCTTACAGACAAAAAAGATGTTGAAAAAATAGAAGATTATGTGGAATGTCTACATACATAAATATTAAATATCCGTTCGCGAATGGAGTCCCTATGATAAAGGATGAAACAAAAGGTTTCTTCTCAGAGTTTATGGGTTTCCTCAAGGAGTATGGTGTCATCGGACTGGCAATAGCCGTTGTCATAGGCACAGCGCTCAAGGAGTTCATCACAGCAATGGTCAATGATTTGGTGATGCCAATATTAGCGGTACTCACGCCGTCGGGGAACTGGCGTGAAGCTGTTCTCGCAGTCGGGCCAATGCAGTTTGGTGTTGGCCACTTTGCTGGTGCCCTGATAGACTTCATGATAATAGCGCTGCTCGTCTTTGTGTTCGCAAAGAAAATGCTCAGAGAAGACAAAGTCACAAAGAAGTAAGGGGATTAAAGTTAAATACTCCAACGACCCTGAAATAGCTATGGTAAAAAAGACAAAGAAGAGAGTTACCAAAAAGTTGAAGAAACTCATCGTCAAGAAGAGGAACGGCAAACTCGAGGACTTCTCAAAGAAAAAGATAAATGACGCGCTCAAGCTCGCAGGCACTGCTACAAAGGACGCCAACAAGATAGTGGATTTGGTCGCCCTGCACGCCAAGAAGGTAGCCAAGCAAGGCATTGTCACAGCGGTCGAGGTCGAGAGGTCTGTTGTGAACTTCCTCGTAAAGAGGAACAAGGAGGTTACCGAGAATTTCAAGAAGGCAGCCAAAAAGTGGTGAACCCGCTCCAGCATCTTCTTTTCCCGTTTACTTGTAGAGCGATTTGACTACTTCGATGTTGTCCTTGAAGTCCTTCCGCGCGTCGACAGGGGTCTCAAGTATGAACGGCTTGTCTCTCAGATTTGGATGATTCAC
>DAOVEB010000024.1 GCA_030669205.1 Candidatus Parvarchaeota archaeon
AATTTTTTAAATAATTTTTTCTATCTTCACCCCTCCTAAGTTGAAACATTTATAACTGAGTTAGTGTTTATTATGAAAATGGCAAAAAGAACAAAAGATTTTACAGAAGAAGACTGGAAACAATTATCAAAAACTCTGTACGACAATGAGATTAACTTGCACCCAAGTAGCGACAAGAGAAGAGTTATACAGTATCTTGATGAGATATTTCCTGATTATACCAACAGAAATTTCTTATCAAAAGATTTAAAGATTTCAGCTGGTCACGCAGCGCATCTGCTAGACCAAATGAGATGGAAAGGCTTAGCTAAATCAGAAAGAATTGATGATGTTTTGTCATATAGACTTAGGGAGTCTTGGTTCTATCTGGTACAAAAACTGCTTTGATCTGATGTTAGTCTGTAGGCTCTACTCATTCAGCATAAGGTCTCGAACAGAGATAAGATGAAGAGTAAGTTAGGAGACTATTTTTATGCAACAGACATAAACGAGAGGATTGTGGATTTCAGTTTCAGAGCAAGGCACACCTTATCCACGCACAGTTTGCAGACTTAAAGATGATTGGGAAGAGCTAATTGTCAAAAAGTTCTTCATGCTTTCAGAGCCTTTATGAATTTCTCAGGCCCCATGGGCGTTATTAGGTAGTGCTTGTCCTGCTTTGTGCTTATCATTACGCCGTCCTCAAAGTTCCCCATGGCAACCCAGACCTTCCCCTTTCCGGGTATGTAGTAGAGCCCGCCGAGGAAACTGGTTCCGAACAGCTTGAAGCCCATAGGTATGAGGGTCTTCTCAGCTGACTTTATCTCCGATGTCTTCACAGTGCTGGTACGGAAGATGCCGTGAATGGTCAACTCACCATCCTTCACAACATACTTCATTCTGTATGCCCTGAAGATGAAGAGCACGATCACGAGCGCAGCAAACGACAGGACCACCAAAAAAACCACGGCTGCAAACAGGTCCAGACTCGCTATAACTGGTATCATTAGTGTCATGGCTAACATGAACAACAAGATAATCCAGTACATCCCCATTATCCACTTCGAAAGCCTGGGCCTGAAGACCTTTTCAGCCATGGTTCCAAATGCAAAAAGGGAGATATATAAAATCTTTGGAACCTTGCAGTCCGCCACTCTAGGCTATCTCCATAAAGTTTATAACCACCACCGCAAAGTAAGAAATGTGGGTGGTCTCATACATAGCGAGGATGAAGCGGATAGCGGATTCAAAAGACTCTATCCAAGGATAACCTTCAATGACATAACCAGTTTGATCGGCCGAGGAATAGAGCTTGAAGACACCCCAAGAAACTGTCATGTGAACTGCCAGGCTATATATAACATAGAAGAACTGATCGAAGCAAAAAGTGGATTCATTGAAAACCCTCATCGGGCTGCAACCATCATTCATTTCACAAGATGTATAGTTGATTTTAAAGAGGCTACAGCCGAACTCAACGACAAACTTAAATCAAACGGAATAGACATAAAATTCGCTGTCTACCCTCTCATAGCAAAAAGTATAGTTGAAGATGAAACGGTTGAATGCGCAGAGGAGTATATAGGGTATGGGTTAGTTGCGAGAATTCCGGAGAAGATTGAAAGTATGAAGCTGATAACTTATGTCGCGGGTGTTTGCAAATCACTTGCGATACGTCTCTCAGAGATTTACTGGCATTTCAATTCACTTGATAAAGAAAGTCACATATCCACTAAGATAGGTCTGATAAGCAAAGAGAAGGCCTCAAAAGACATATTGGAAGAAGCCACATCTGTGGACTTCCAATTGGAGGAAGAACTCAACATCTATGTCTCAAGGTTGAGCGAACTGGTCAAGGGTGCTCAAAATGGGGCCTGAACTCCCTTCAACAGACTGGATGAAATATTTGGATTTGGTCGACGACGAGATAAAGGATCAATTGAACAGGGCCATCATCTGGGCATTTGAAAAACAGGACTTTGACAGGTTCCGCTCATGGGTTGAGCCAAAGGTGGAAGGAGATTCAAAGTTAGAAAAGGATGTCGAAAAGGTCAGAATCGAACTCTACCTTGACCCAGTGGAGAAGGTGGGAAGGATGTACTCGGCACTGGAGTTATACACCGAACATGCGGAAGTTACCCGAATCAACATAGACGAGTTCGTCAGGAGAGGGGCGGAACCGACCCAACTTCAACCACTAAAGGCTTTGTACGAGCCATTGATTGCACGCAGGGACTTCTTCGAAAACCACATAAAAACACTGGAGGGGTACTTCAAAAAGATTGCTGAGGCCGGAAGGAAGGTTTTTGGAGAATCGCAATTGGAAGGGTTGATAGGGGACGACGAGTCGATGTACAGTGTGGTCGCGGGAAGAGGAGATGAGGTTATGATGGAAGTCTTCCCAACAAAAAAGGATTTCTTAGATTTCCAGAAAATCATAGAAGAGGCCTTCAAATCAACACTGGGTCTTGCTGAAGAGTTCCACAGCGATACTGAAGATGGCCGTGCAGAGATAGACGCGAAGAGGACGCTCAATGACTTACTGAAAGCCCATACAGAGTACCAAGTGCAAAAACTGTACACAAATCCACTCAAGCACCTCACATTGAATGAACTCCTGGAAAAGAGCAGAGATGAAGTTGTTGCATGGAGGGAATGTGAAATCGACATTATGAAACAGCGAATGACGGAACAAGGTTTTGACATGGAGAAGTCCATGTATGATAACATGAAAACCGGTCTTATGGAACTGGCTGAAAACCTTTCCAAAGACAAGATTCCGCTTGTCCTGGAACACTATCTAAACTTGGTGGTTGCAGAGCCGGACCTATATCAAAGTTTTTCGATGCTGAGAACGGACGCCATGAAAGGCCGCCTGAATGAAGAGATGGGGAACTTCCGCGAATATTTGCAGCTCTACAGGGAGGTGGCAGAAGCGTACGAAGTGGAGCTACCAGGGTTCGACGAAAAGGTGGACGGATGCATTGAGCATATCAGGAAAAATCTGGAAGCTGCACACTCGAGAGCAACCCAGTATATCTTTTGACCAGTGCTAGCCTTCTCCTACTTGGCAATGCTGTCCGCTCTCAAGCCAGCCCACCAGTGCCAGAATTCTCCTGTGCAACGACGACTTCTCAGGGTAGACCTCGTCAGTGAAGTCCTGCACCGCGTAGCCCGCAGGTACAGGGTGGATGTTCCACTCCCTCAGAGCCTGCTCAAGGACCCATGGGCAGACGTCCCTATGGACCTTCAATTCCAACTCCGAAATTGAAAACCACCACTTCTCCGCGTCTTCAGCCTCCATGTATCTCGGAAGCTTCCCTTCTCTGACTCCGCTCACAACCAGTCTATCATGTATATGGTAGATATCTTTGAAGCCAGGCGTCATTTCGTAACCCACCACCTCGATGCCGCCCCTGCCAGAGAGGTCAATCGGACCCGCTGATTGTGCTATATCCGTTGGAGCGTAAATCCCCGGACCGTGCTCTTCCCGAATTCTTCCCACCAGGTCGGCATCAACCTTCAGGCGAACAAAATCAGATTCCCTCTGTTGCATGGTAATCACTCATGTATTTGGGAATTTAAGATTTACTATTTCCTGGTCAGGAATAGGGGTAGTAGTTTGCGCTTCTGGATGCAAGAGCATGGCAGAAGCCGGTAGCTGATTTATATAACATTATGTTATAATTATTTGCATTATGGTAAAGAAATAACCATTGTGACCTGACCCAGCACCCGAGCTGGGTGACCACGTCTTTTCGGTTTTGTAGTCACCCGCTCTTTATCATCTTATTCGGCGATCTGTACCCTTTGAGTACGAGTTCAACCATGGGTACGACGTTCCAAAGAAAAAAATCTGATGGGGATATGGATTCACCACATCCCGCATCTTCTATGAGAAAAACCTTTATGCATGCCGCGTCCCGCGCGCATACCAAATCCAAGACCTAACTCCTCCCTCAGTTCCATCGCTGTGTCGTAGTCCCCCGCCTCCATGGCCTCGTGCATCTGCACGAAGAGGTCGAAGTTCTCCTCAGTTATGATGTCCGTAATTCTTGGCTTCTCCAAATCCTGCATTGCTGCTTCCCACGCATCGTAGTCGCCTGCTTCAATTGCAGCGCGAACATGCTCCTGATGCTGCAGCTCCTCATCCGTGTGGTCTCAGCAGGTCTGTTCCTGTTCATACTATATAGGGTTCTCAAAAGGGTGAATGGGTGATGGCAAAGAAGCGGGACAGGCTCAAGGTCATATATGACATACTCAGCGTTGTAAGGGAGCACAACAACTCGATAAAGCCGACTCCGCTGCTGCGCTACTCAAACCTCTCGACGCAGGGCTTCCAGGAATACGTGGCCGAACTCCTTGACAAGGGCTTCCTGAAGGAGATGCCGGACAAGAAGGGAAGGAAGTTCTTCACCCTCACAGACAAGGGCTTCAAGTACCTTGAGAAGTACAGCACAATAACGGGTTTCATTGAGGACTTCGGGTTGTGATTTCCCAAAGCCCTTATATATTCCATACATCCAATCTCCTCTTGTGGAGGTCAATATCACCATCAAGTTGAACGGATTCTCGTGCCAGACTAAAAGCACGCTCCCGGAGCTGACCCAGGAGGCGCCGGAATGTCCGGTCCTTTACACAAACAGAATAGATACATCAGGAAGACCAATACCTGAGATAACACCTGTGCCGGGGTTGCATGTCTCTGTGGAAGAGCTGTTCAGGGACCATGTCATGATTGACTCAAACGGATATTTCATCGGACACATCGGAAAAGGGTACTATAATGTCCTTGATGAACACTGGAGAAGGTACTGTTCTCAATAAAGAATTGCTCGAATGGGTTGATATCGTCTTCGTGATGGAGGACTGGCAGCGGAATGATATCAACACAGTTCCCCAAGCTAGCATTTGAAAAGCGCATTGTCGGCCTAAACATCCCTGACATCTTCAGATATAATGACCCTGTCCTGATAGATTTAATAAAGAAAGGCACAAAGAAGTGGCTGGACTGAATCTTATTTCAGCAGTATGTTCGTTGGCCTGTTCTTCCTCTTGTACTTGGGCTTGAACTCATCCTCTGTCTCCTCTTTGGACTCATCCATGAAGTCAAGAATCTCGGCAATCTTTGAGCTCATCTCATCCGCATAGTAGACAACCATGGCCTCGGGAAACATGGGCTCCTTGGGTGAGCCGTATTCGAGCTTGCCGTGATGGCTTAACATTATATGCATCAGCTTCTCCCTCAGAAACATGTCCGTGTTCAGCTCGTCAAACTTGCCTGAGAGCATGGTCACTCCTATACTTATGTGCCCCAAAAGCTGACCCTCTCTTGAGCCCTTTATCCTTGTTGTGACCTCCATCTCCCTAAGCTTGCCAATGTCATGCAAAACAGCTCCAGCAATTAATAGGTCTTTATTCAGTGCAGGGAACAGTTGCACACTTAGGAGGCAGTACTTCACAACCTCGAGCGTGTGCTCCAGCAGACCTCCGCTCCAGTTATGATGAATTTCTATCGCTCCTGGATGTTCCTTGAACTTCTTCACAAACTCCTCATCACCGAAGAAAGCCATCACAACGGCCTTGATCTCCTCGTTCTGGATAAATAAAATAAACTCCATCAGCTCATCGAACATCTCGTCTATGTTCTTGTCCGAGAGCCTCACGAAGTCTCTGGTATCGTATTCGCTGATTTCCAGAACTCTAACCTTGCTGGCCGCGTCAACAACCAAGGATAGCTTGCCCTTGAACTTGTTCACCTTGCCCTCTGTTATCAGTATAACATCATCCTCCTTTATCGAGTCAAACAGCTTTTTGGTGCCTTCCTCGTCCTCCCCGCCAAAGAATGCGAAGTCCAGGCTCTTACCACTGTTATCAGATAAAACCAGGTTGAACATCAGGCCTTTGGAGTAATCCCTGAGACTCTTCTTGATCTTGACAACGAACACATCATCCTTTACTAGCTCTCCCTCTTTCAGTTCCCTTATTGGTTTCTTCTTCTTGTACATCAAAACCATCATCCTCAACGAAGAACGAATATATATGGGTTTTGAGAAATGTGTAAAAAGGGAATGAGTCGAATTATCAAAAGTTTGGCAAGTTATACGTAAAAGAGGACATTTGAATTACTGATACAGAATTGAGACTACACAATAATATCACTCAAACCCGTATAAACCACCCACAAACACCTGTTATGAATGGAATCCCTAGATGAGTGAAGGATAATGGCACGGGCTCCAGAATTCTTAAATATCTCTAATCTTATGGGAGCATCATGGACTACGATTTGTTGTCTCAAACGCTGAGGGAAAACGATCACTACCACAATGTCGCCATGGTGCTGAAGCACCCCACAAGGAGAAAGATTCTGCGGTCCCTGGGTCCGGGTGAGCCGCAGACCCTGGACCAGATAGCAGACACTGTGAGGGTAATCAAACCCACAGTCGGCAGGAACCTGACCGTCGATTATATAGACAGGAGATTTTCGTTCCAGGACACGGAATACGGAATAATCGAGACCAGACGCAGCAGAGAGAAAACAGCCCGGCTCGTTGACAACCCGCTGACCTCGGATATCATGTCCTTCCTCTGTATGGTGGACGTTGATACGGAAAGGTCCTAGGAACTGGAAGAGCTCTTGGACTTCTTTAGTGAAAAGATGGGTGTAGCCACCTACCTCCTGCTGAGAAAAAACTCTCCCATGGACCAGAAGGAGATACGGGAAGGACTTAAAGGCCATTTCGGAATCTCCTCCGTCTATACAAGCAACGTGCCCAAAATTTTGTGGAAAGGGAGGGGAGTTGTGCGGAGAATGGACGGGCCCGGCTGGGTTGGTTATGGTTTAGACCCGACTGCAGAGGACTACGAGTTCCTGCTCTCGCCAGACAATCCCCAGGAAAGCGCTTTGAGATCCCAGGAATGACTTAACCTACAGGCATCTATCAGCCACATTGCTCTTCAGGGGCTCCACTTTCTCCAAGCTCCTGGCCCATTATCTCAATAATTTTATCATTTCTGACAAAATAATAGAGTTAATTTTATATATGAGAAGAAATAATAGAGTTAATATGAAGGAGAAACTGTTCAAGAGGAGGGTTGAGGACAAGATAAGGCGATTCATGAGTAGAAAGGAAATCATATGCATAAGGGGGGCGAGACAGACAGGCAAGACAACGCTTCTGAAGATGATTGCAGACAGCATACCAGAGAATAAATCGTTCATCAACTTGGATTTGATAGAATACCGGAGGGCACTAGAGGAAAACCCGTCCGACTTCGTCAAAAGGTTCAAGGAGCCTGGAAAGGAGATGTTTCTCTTCTTGGATGAGGTCCAAAGGGTGAAGAACGGTGGGGAGAAGCTCAAGATAATCTTTGACGAGTTCCCTGATGTGAAGGTTCTTGTTTCTGGCTCATCCTCTTTGGAGTTAAAGGCGAATGTGTTGCCATTTCTGGTTGGCAGGCTCTTTCTATATGAACTCTTCACCTTTGATTTTGAGGAGTTTTTATCAGCCAAGGACAAGGGACTTGCCAACCTTTTCAAAGAGAAGCATAAAAGTCTGGTCGGCTTTCTTGAGGGTGAGGGCGAACCTGCCCCGCCGACGTTTAAGAAGGAGTTCCTGAAGCACTGGAAGGACTATGCTGTATTCGGCGGCTATCCTGAAGTTGTCAAGGCCAAAAGCATGGAAGAAAGGGTCACCATCCTAAAGAACATATTCAACCTCTATCTAGAGAAGGACATAACTGCCTTCTTCAAGATAGAGGAGACCTCAAAATTTGATAACCTGCTGAAAGCCCTAGCATTCAATATCTCCAGTCTGCTCTCAGTTTCCCCTTTGGCTTCTGACCTGAAGCTGAGCTACAAGAAAACAGAAGAGTTCATAAACATACTACAACATACCTACGTTGTTCACCTCCTGAAACCTTTCCACAGGAACCTGGTCACAGAAATCAAAAAGTCTCCGAAGGCCTACTTTCTGGACTTGGGCCTCAGGAATTCAGTGATAAACAACTTCTCACCTTTCGATACCAGAGGTGACAAGGGAAAGCTGATGGAAAACTTTGTCCTGAGGGAACTTGTTTCCAGTTTTGAGGGGTGGGAGCTCAATTACTGGCGGACAACCGGAAAGGCTGAGATAGATTTCATTTTGAGAAGAGATGATGAGCTTGTTCCAGTTGAGGTCAAGCTCGGCGGGAGGAAACTGGGCAGGGGTTTCTACAGTTTCCTAAAGATCTACAAACCCAAAAGAGCGGTTGTCGTGACCCTGGACAAATTCAGAAAACAGAAGATTGGAAAAACCACCCTCTATTGGCTTCCTGTATTCTATTTCTAGACCGTTCGATTTTTCATGCATGTGCTCGATTTTTAAACAGAAATCCATCAACACCCCGACTTACCAGTCGTCATGTAACAGTCGAGGATTAACCAGAACCTTTTGAATGCTGCCCTTTTATCGCTCAGTCCTCGGTTTCCAGGCCGTATTTGTTGACCAGGTTGAACCATGAGCTGTAGTCGCCTTGGCTGAGCTGCTCTGCGTCGTATCCGGACAGGGTGCCGAGCCTGTTCCACTCCTGGGCGTCGACGTACTCCTCTGAAACGCTGTTGAAGGAGAAGCCGTCGCTTATCTTCAGGACATCGGGTGTTGAGGTGAGCCTCTCGACGCCGACGTAGTTGCCGCGGTCGCCCGTGACTATGGAAGGCGTAACCGGTTCGATGAAGCAGTAGCCTGTACTGTCATAGTCGTACAGCACGGAACACTCTATCCCGACTGCCATATGCTCCTCGGATGTGTAGTTGAAAAGAACAGCACCCAGACCGAGCTCCCTGAGCAGGAACGCCAGAAGCCTGGCCTTCTCGTCGCAGAAAGCCATCCCGTCATAAAGCACCTCGTATGGGTACCTGCTGTCCAACTCTCCGGACATCACACACGCTGAATCGCACGGTATGTTCTGGACCAGGCTGATGGCTATCCTGGCCTGGTCCTCCCTGTTGTTGCTCTTGGCCTTGATTCCCTCGACCAGGTCTTCCATGTAAGGTAGCTGCACAGCCTCGTCGAGAAACTGTAGGTACGAGTCCGGTCTTGAGAGCCCGGCCAGGTAGTTGTTCAGACCCGAGTAAACGGTCATCGAGACCTCTCCCCGGCTTGCTCTGAGCGTGTAGTTGAAGTTCCTCCCGGTTGGCCCGACCTCGTAATCCGGGATGCAGCCGTCGTCATGGACAACCTCGCCCGTGGGGCAGCCGCACACCGAGGCGTTGTCCACTATGACCCCGTCGTTGCAGTACAGGGGCTTCTGGGCGGCGCATCCGCCGTAGATTGTCCCGTCACTGCAGAACATCACGTAGGTCGTTGTCCCGTAGTCAGGGGTGACTATCTCGGTGATTGAGAGGGTAGCTCTGTCGGTTTCGCTCAGGTAAACTTCGCCTTCCAGCATTATCAATAGCTCCCCGTGCTCGTCGTACAGGGCGCCTATCTCATTTGTGTAGTCCAGGGCCAGACTGAAGCCCTTTGAGTCAACGACATACCAGAAGTACAGGCTGCCTGACATCTGCCTGTACAGCGTTCCGTTGACGGTTATCTCTTCGCCGACGTACCCCTCCTGGTTCTGCGTTATCTCCCTTATTGAGGTCAGAACCACGGTTGAACCCTGCTGCGGGCCTGTTGACGGGCCCTGGTCAGAGTCGTTGCTGGATGGCTGGAACAGTGGAGGGATGAAAAGGACCAAGACGCATACCACAACAGCCGCAGACGCTGCAACCAGAATCCACTTGGCGGCCCCCTTGGGTAACTGCCTTTTACGAACTCCTGCTGCCTGTCCTTCCTTTTTCTTCCCGACCCCGGTTTTTTCAGGGGCCTTCCCTTTCGCCATTCAGTCCAAATAAAGAAATGATGCTATATAAAACCTCCTAGAAAAAATTCTTCAGAGTGCTTATAAATGTCTCATCCCTGTTGTTGTCTATGGTCGGATGTTCAAAGTGCGGCAAGGTCGAGACGCTCCCGTTCACGTGCAAGTTCTGCGGCAACGAGTTCTGCACCAAGCACAGGCTCCCTGAGGACCACGACTGCGTCGGGCTGGCGATGTACAAGGAGAGGGCTGGAAGGAGCATGGAATACTTCTACAACGCGGACGAAGGCGAGATAACAACCACACACGGGTCGGGCAGCAGGCTGCGCACGATTCTGAGCGACCGGGTTGTAATCGGCAGCCTATTGGTGATTGCACTGTTTGTAGTTCTGTTTGTCGTTGCGATGGGTGTTTGATTTGGAAAAGAATTTAAACGAGTGTTCATTAAATTGAACATATGTTCAAAGAATTAAACATACTGAAGATGTTTTTTGAGGAACCTAATAGGGAGTTCAACGTCAGGGAGGTTGCCAGAATCCTTGGGATTTCTCCGGCAACAGCGAGCAAGGAACTGAAAAAGATGGCAAAAGGTAGTCTGCTGAAGGAAAGAAAAGAGAGAATGTTAAAACTGTACAGGGCGGACTTGGAAAGCGAGTTGTACAGGGACCTGAAGACATTCTACAACATAAGGAAGCTCAAGGACTCTGGGTTGATTGAGGGCTTGAATAAATACTACCTGAAACCTTCTATTGTCTTGTTTGGCTCTGCAGCTCATGGTTTGGACACGGAGACGAGCGACTTCGACCTGCTCATTGTCTCGGAGAGGAAAAAGGAGTTTCCAAGCCTAAAGGTGTTTGAGAAAAAGGTTGGAAGGGGATTGCAGCTGTTTGTTGTGAAGGACATCAGGGAGCTGAGAAATGAGAACCTGATAAACAATATTGCGAACGGGACTATGCTACAGGGGGGAATAAAATGGACTTAAAAGAGTGCTTTGATAGGGGTATGATAAAAAGGGCTAAAGTGGATAAAGGGTTGATTAAATCCCTAAAGGAGATGGCTGATATAAAGGAGACAGTGGTGAAAACAGCAAGAGTTGATGAAGTGAACATCTCCGCCTATATCTCCTTTGCCTACGATTCCCTGCGCGAAGTACTGGAAGCGATTTGCATTTCACTTAGTTATAAAGTGATTTCCCACGTGTGTTTAGGTGAGCTGCTAAAGGACAAGCTTGAAGGCTTTGAATACAATGAATTTGACAGGATGAGATACATAAGGAATGGGATAAACTACTACGGCACCAAAGTTGACTTCGAGCAGGGCAAGGAGATAATCAAAAAGATCTTTGCAATGAAGAAAGGATTGAGTGACAAGTATCTGGTCTGATAGTGAGAGAAATGACTCCGTCTCCAGTTAGCTTTGCATGGGAAAGACATAGTATATACTTTTTGGTATATAACATATTGATGTCTCGTCACACCAGTATAACAATGAGGTTGGGGGTGGCGATGGAAGATTGCTCCCGCCAACTGCCCACTCCTGCTGGGCCGCGGATTATTATGTAGTAGGACATGTTCGGAAGGGGATGGTTCGGGTTATTATAATTTGTTGGACAAAAATCTAACATCTAAAATTCTTATTGATTCCACAGTCTTATTAACTGCATCTGGGCCATAGCAGAGGAAGGGACCCTTCCACATCTCGTATTTTGTGGGTGTTGACATGCCGTTTTTATACAAGGGTTCCCCAAGTTTTGTTATGGTGAAGTCCTTGAGCCAATGTAGTTAATTTTCAATACCGTGAACAGCGCTGTTTGTAGTTCTGTTCGCAATTGCAATGGGGATCTGAAAGACTACTCAACCAATCATTGTTCATCACACAGTATGAGCTCAATACAGTCTGTCCAACACAGTAAAAGACTACCGGATTTGACGAGAAGATGAACAGGTACATAAATGCCTACAAGAAACACTTGGAACTCGCGCATTCCAGAGCTACAGACCACATTTCTTGAATAACAACGTTATTAACTACTTAAAAACGAAATATTTAAATACAGCATTGAATACCTTTGTATGTATATACAAAGGTACAAACGACAAATACAAACAGTGGAAAAATGAAAAGCATTGTTGAGACGATTTTAAAACCGGTAAAAAGGGATTATTCTACTCCCAGAACTGTGGAAGCAACCATGAAAAGGAGGTATGGAGCATACCAAAACAGAAAAAAAGTTTACGCCCTGCTGCAGAAAATGAAAAATATTTCAATTTACAAACTTGCAAAGAAATTGGAGTGGGACCCTGCCAAGACGTCTTATTACGTAAAGCAACTTGAAGCGAGAGGGTTGGTTGAAGTGAAACCGGGGATAAACGATGGAAGACCAGTAAAGAAGGTTTCAATAGTAGACATAAAGGAAATGGTATCCAAACTCCGACAAGAAAGACCCGAACTATTCGAGCCAGCAAGTTCTTTTTAAAAGGGCCTATGTTTCCGCAGGTATCTAATGACCATAACACCAAGGCTAGTAGGAACAATGTATTTCCCCTGTGAGACAAGAAGCCCAAATTCTTTCTCAAGTATCTCAAGTACTCCTGATGCTCCCTCAATATTTAACTAGTTAATATGGTGAAAATGGTGATATAGTTTACAGACTCTGGGCTTAATAATTTTGTGTTGGGTTTCAATTAGGTTTTCACATAACCCACAACCAGAAACGCAGGTATCTCCTGCTTGTGTTCCAGCCTACTCCGAAGACTTATAAGTCAGTTAGCGTTTGTATCAACAATGATTGACATCAATCTGTGGACGCAGGTCCTCACAAAGCCTGTTGAGACGTTCAGAAAGCACAAGAAAACAGAGATGGCAACAGCGTTCTGGAGCATTGTGATATCCGGTGTCATTGCAGGAGCAATCGCATCGCTGTACAATCTCTCCATAGTGCTGTACTTCGGAGGAATTGAGTGGATAATGTATAGGGGGCCATTTATCTTCAACATCTTTGCTCCGCTGATAACAGTTCCAGTGTACGCAGTAATCGGGTGGCTGATTTTCTCGTGGGTGGTTGACTTCATCGCGAAATCTTCAAAGAAGAAGAGCAACTTCGAAGAAGTAGCCAGCCTCATAGCAGTCATCCTGCCACCAATAATGGTGTTGAGCTCAGTGATGATATGGATACCATTTGTGGGATTCCTGCTCAGGACTCTGGTTGTTCTGTACGCACTCTACCTTGTTGCGCTTGCCCTGAACGGGTACCACCAGCTCTGGTACAACCTGGGCATGGGCTCTGGCAAGAAGAAGTGAACAAAGCCTTATTCTTTGTTTTTCAGCCTTTCCTTAACCTTGTCGCTCGTTAACTCCCGGAGCGCGTCTGCAGCAATCCAGCGAGCGGCTTTTGAATCCATTTTTTTGATCCCCTCAGCAACCTTAATCGCCCTCTTGTTTAAAATGAGGTTCCGCTTACCTATGTTCCTCAGGGCCCAGTTGATGGGGGGGCATCTCCTTTCTTTGTGGAGATGTGCCCTGCGGATGCCGCAGTTCATGCTGCAGGGAGCAATCATCTCAGAACTGAATTTTTTATCTGCCACAAAGGCTGAACAGAGGGTTAACTTTGTTTGCTTAACCTTTTATTTCCTGAAGTAGAATATATAGTTATTATGGCAGGGCTCATGAAATACATAAAGAACGGGGACAAAAAGAAGCTGATGCAGGAGCTGGGCGAACGGGTGGAGAACTGCA
Source organism: Candidatus Parvarchaeota archaeon (assembly GCA_030669205.1). GTDB lineage: Archaea > Nanobdellota > Nanobdellia > JAFCGN01 > DAOVEB01 > DAOVEB01. The sequence goes on from DAOVEB010000024.1 coordinate 13,558, forward strand.
AGAGATGTGAATTGTGGAAAACCAGGAACAAACCGCTCGTTGGGGACGGTGACATCGATGCAAAGATAGTTGTGGTCGGAGAGTCGCCGGGTTACAATGAGGATTTGCAGGGTAAGGCGTTTGTTGGTGAGTCAGGGAAGGTTCTGAACCATCTGTTGGGTCTGGCAGGGTTGCAAAGGAACGACCTGTACATAACCAACGTCCTGAAGTGCCACCCTCCAAGGAACCACAGCCCCAGCAGAAAAGAAACTGATGCATGCATACATTTCTTACACGAACAGATTGGAATCATAGAGCCGAAGACAATATTAACACTGGGAAAATTCGCTTCAAGGGAGATATTCAAGATGTTCGGGATGGAGTTCTCTAGAATAGGAGAGCTGCACGGGCAGGTATTCATGACAGGAAAATACGCTGAAAAAATGAAGATTATCCCGATGTATCATCCAGCTGTTGCCTGCTACAGGGAGGAGATGCTCCCTGTCCTGGAGAGAGATTTCAGTGCTGTGAAAGGGGAACTGTAGATGAAAGTCACAATCGTCTATGACAATACAGCCTTCAAGAAGGGGCTTGAGCCTGACTGGGGTTTCTCCTGCCTCGTGGAAGCAGAGGACACTCCAAAGATTCTTTTTGACACTGGAGCAAATGGCCGAATACTCCTCTCAAACATGAAAGAACTCGGCATTGAACCCAAGTCAATAGATGAGGTTTTCATCTCGCACTCTCATTTTGACCACACTGGCGGACTCTCTGACTTCCTCAGAGCGAACAGAAAAGCCAAGGTCTACGTTCCGGCCTCCTGCCGAAAAATCGTGAAAGGTGCGATTGCAATCGAGCAGCCCCTGAA